>JABSRA010000013.1:5721-79273 GCA_013215445.1 Oceanospirillaceae bacterium | reverse complement strand
AAAGTAGTACCATTTTTTCTGCTAAGGGCTTTTTCAACTGCTTGTATTTTAAATGACTGAGTAAAAAACTGCTTCATTTTCATTACCTCTAACTAATAATTAGAGGCGACAACTAGTCTGACACAGGGGGGGTGGCTGAGTTTCTCTATAAAAACTCTAATTGGCAGAGAAATTGTCTAGGTAGCAGTTAGTTTGTGGTGATATAAAGTGCCTGTCCCTTATCTTTTTTTTGCAGAGAAATTGTCTAGGTAGCAGTTAGTTTGTGGTGATATAAAGTGCCTGTCCCTTATCTTTTTTTTGTCCTTGTTTAATTTCTTGTTAGGCTTGGTCTTGAATACGATATGCATATATAAATTCAATTAAGTTGAGGACAAGATGCGCAGCAAAGGGAGCAACGATACCGCCACTGTAGTAGTACAACCCCGCAAAAATACCTCCTGCGACAATACCCGTAAGTAGCATGTACCAAACTCCTCCAGCCCAATGTAGCAGACCAAAGAACAAACAACTTAGGATTATAGCCCCAACTACACCTAGGTGTGATTCAATCGTCGGTAGAGCAATGCCACGGTAAAGCGTTTCCTCAACCAAAGGGGCTAATATGACATTCGCAACAAAGAACAACCCAATGCTTCCTGACACAACCCGCAACACCGAACCCGGTGGAACATAATCTCCAAATGTACGTTGCAACACCTCAAGAAAAGGCGCGAGCCAATAAATGTAAGCTAATGCGAGTAATGCACCTACAAATGCTCCCAGCACAGCATCGGTAATAATTGTTTGCTCAGCAGATACGTTCCATACCTCATTGATTTGAGGCGTAAATAACACCATAAGAATGAAAAGACATATGAGCACCCCAACTAAGATATGTGGCATATACATCGGGACTTGCTCTGGTATTTTAGATGCAGGCACACCTTGTACACTCAGTAATACTGAAACTCCAACAAACCCCATCAGGAATAGCATAGGACCCACCACAAGTAGCGCCCAGAATTTGAACGGAATTTCAATAAACTGCTGAATAAGCATAGTTTCCTCCATGAAAGCCTAACGCCATTGTTTGGGGCGGCTGTAACAGAACGAGGAACGAGTGGCGTGAAAGCCGTCCCAGCAACCGCAGGTTGCGAACAACACAATCTTGTTATGAGTTTTGCTCAAATTCAAGGTGCTCTGGCAACTTACTCTTTAATGAATACCAACTAGCCTTTTGAGAAACCCAAATATGATTTAGTTCTTTCGATTTAGGGTCATCATCCAAAGAACCTAAACGTAAAATAATATACTCAGTACCAACTTTTTTTGCGTATATTTGTGTTGCACAATTTGGACAAAAATATCTATTTTTACCTGGAGATGATTCATAACAACCTAATTCCACCTCATCCAACAACTTAAAAGAGTTGTCTTGGACATCTGCAACACTTGAGAATGCAGAGCCGTGAGCTTTACGGCAAGTTTGGCAGTGACAATGAACTATATCGCCTATTTTACCTGATATTTCATATCTAACATTACCGCATAAACAACTACCAGTTATCATTGAAACCTCGATATTAAATGACTCATAACAGCTTAATAGTGCGACGTCTCATTTACGTGAAATTGATATTCACAAAATTAGAGCCACCTCTTTAATTTAAAAGTACTTTATGAATTGCAACTTGTCGTTTTCGAGACATCTCACTTTCCACAACTATATTTCTTTATATCATTCAGTAATAGTAATTTAAGCCAATGAATTTAATAGGATATGAGAATATCACTTTGTTACAAAGTGCGCCGCTTCTGCACAAAATTTAACCTATAATATGACAAACTCAATATATACTGTGTATTTATACAGCAAAATAGAGAGAAGTTTTCTATGTCTTCCAGTCCTTTTCTCAACCAAACATACGCCGCTTTTTACGACATGGGGTCAAGTCTTGCCTTTTGCCCCAAAGTCAAAAGGCAATACCTGATAATCATATAGAAGCGTCACTTCCAAGCAAGCGTTAAAATATGAGGTTCTCACCACTCATTCTTAATGCTCACTGGAGGTGACTACTATGAAACTATATGGTGGAATTGACCTACATTCAAATAATTGTGTTTTTTCTCTTTGTAATGCGGACGGTCAAGTTGTCGCACGAAGAAAATTACCTAATGAAATCGATGTCATGTTGAGTTACTTAGTAAGCGAAAAAAAGATAAGATCAGGCACCTTTAAAAACCAGTAAATCCTACATTCTTAGGCATAGAGCAGGGCCTATCACCCTGACAGTTAGACTGTACTGAAAACATTACTCACTGGGGCGGCGCACAGTGGCATCACCTCAGCGATCTCCCCAGCCTCCCAATTTATGTAAAAAGATGAGAGTGCTTGCAGAGCTGGGCTTGGCCGCTCTGCGTTGACGGTGACTACTGGCTGTTCTGAGCTAGCGCTCGCAGCTTGCTGATTAGCTCGCTGTTGACTTTTCTTGGGCCGGTATCTTGCCGCAATTTATGACGGCGCTCGCCGGGCAGGCGGACACCATCAATGCCCTGTAGTTTACTAAACATTTTCTCTGCATGTTCTACGCAGTTCTCCCCACCCATTATCTTGGGATCGATGGCTAAAATAAACTCACCTCCCTGTGGGGGACCCCCATCATCATTATTACTTTCAGCGGCTTCAAAACTGAATCCTTCACCGACCATAGGCCCTGCCATAAGCTCTACCATCAGCGAAATAGCAGAACCTTTGTGTCCACCAAAAGGGAGTAATACTCCCTTGAGAATTTCTTTTGGATCGGTGGTTAATTCACCTTCTGGGCCCAGCCCAGTGCCAAGTGGCACTTGATGTCCATCTCGGGCGGCTAGCTGTACTTCGCCCATTGCCATCGCCGCGGTTGCCATATCGAAAACGAACGGGGGATGATCTTGGCGAGGCCAGGCAAATGAAATGGGGTTGGTGCCAAAAAGTGCCTCTGTGCCCCCAGTGGGTGCGACCATCGGTGTGTAGGATACGCAGGCAAAACCGACCAAACCACGCTCGGCAAGGGCTTCAGTCTCGGGCCAGAGTGCCGCGAAGTGATGGGAGTGGGTTAGGCTCAATGCGGCAATGCCACAGGTCTTGGCAGATTGTGCCAGCATCTCTATACAGCGGGCTAGCGCTAGCGGCGCGTGACCGTTTTGTCCATGACAGCGAACCATAGCGGGTGTGACTTGCTCAGGTTGTGGATCGGCGTTGCCGTTTACTTTGCCGCTATTCAAGGTCGCAACATAACCGGGGATACGAAACAAACCATGGGATACCGAACCATCGCGCTCTGCACGTTTAACGGTATCTGCCACGGCATCCGCGTTGGCATCATCGGCGCCAGCACGCTTTAGGCAGTCAAAGGCCAGCTGATAAATTTCATCGAGAGACAGTTCTACACTGTTCATAAAAATCCCCTATATAATATTATTAAGTAATAAGTGTTGTTTAATTTATCCCTACGGGTCACACAGAGTCTCTAGGGCGAATATGGACTACAACACTGCTGTTCTAGCTAGCTCCTGGCATTGTGCATAACCAGCGCAGGGCAATTATCCCACTGATTGGGATCAGGGGGAGAGTGCTTTGTTATTTTTTACTAAGGAAGCAGCGAACAGCAGAATTTCACAAGCAGTGTAATGCTGTTAGAGCAGCCTGAGTGAGCGCAATAAATTACGCTCACTCTCAAGGGGCATACTGATATTCACAGCAGTGAGCGACTAGTCTAGGTCCAAGGGGAAAATAGGTCGTGGTACTTTTTGATAATCCAACACTTTGTAATCCACGGTACACAGTGCACCACTATCACAGACGATTACCTTGGCGGCGATAGGTTCAAACGCCGCGCGAAAATGCTGCATTGATTTTAGTGCAACCACCGATTTCGCTTTGGGGTCGATGCCAAAGGTTTCAAATTGACTGAGATCTAACATCTGATGAGAAATACTCACCACTAGCACTTCGATATCTTGGATTTTCAGTACCACTGTGTCGCCATGATCTTTCTTTAAACCGCCGATGATGGGACCTGTACCCATCAATAAACCACTGCCTTGCCACAGAATATGTGCATCGACTTGCAGTGGGCCGCCGCCCATTTTAGGCTCGGTTTTACCGCCAAGGCTAATATTCACTTGCGCGCCTAGTGGATAGTTTTGCAACTCAGCGACAGCTTGGGGATCAACAATAGGGCCGAAACAGGCATTTTCAATGTTGTTATCTAACAGCGCCTTGAGCAGTGTCGTGCCATCACCATAGGCGCCCGCACCTGGATTATCCGCATAATCAGCGATCACCAGCGGACCTTCTTCTGTTGTAGAACGCCATTGACTGGCGATGTCAGCCACTTGCGCACAGCTATAATAACGGTTTAATATTTGATCGCGTTTTTGCCAGATATCATCTGCTAACCCTTCAGCCTTGTGCTGATGAGCGGGTATATCACCTGTACAACAGATTAGTACCGTCGGGCCTATTTCACTGATATCCGCGCTGGCGAAAGCGCCGTTGATACTCACGGCATAGATATCTGCTTGCTGCTCATACTCTCGGGCTAGGGCATGGCGTTCGATCATTGGCCCTATATCTGTCCGACCACCATTAATTTCTTCTAACATGGGTCGGTGAGCGCGTAAGGTATGCGGGGTGATTTCTTTGAGCAAGGTTCGCTGTAAAATATGCGCGGCGCGCTGCCCGGTCTCACGCATGTCAATGTGAGGGTAAGTATTATGAGAGACTATAATTTGCGCTAATTGACACATTGCTACCGTGACATTTGCATGGGGATCTAAAGTGACGGCAATCGGAATATCCGGCCCTAATGCGGCGCGGACTCTGCGTAATATTTCGCCTTCGCCATCATCACAAAAATCGGTCACCATCGCGCCGTGCAAGATTAGGAAAACCCCGTCCCACTGCTCGGATAGCCGCTTGGTTAAGGGCGTTAATATTTCCTCAAAGGCATGCTTGGTTACTTTGCCTCCCGGGCCTGCAGCCGCACTAAAACAGTGTTCTATCTGCCAATTGTATTGAGCACCTACCTCTAATAGTCCAGCCAGTTCCGTATTTTTGCTGCCTAGCTCCGCTATCGCCTGTTTACCATCAAGTAACAGGCGATCGCTAAAGTTAGCTAAAGTAGTGGGGTGGATATTGAAGGTATTAGTCTCGTGAGAGAACTCCGCGCTGAGTATTTTAAAGCTCATTTTTCTATCCTTTGCAAAAGCTAACTAGCAACCAATGGATGATGACAAGCGACACGGTGAGATCCCTGAACTTCAAGCGGTGGGACTTGTTCGTGGCACAGACTGGTCGAGTGCTGGCAGCGCGCGGCAAAAGAACAGCCTGGTGGTAAATTAAACGGGCTGGGCACTTCGCCTTCTAGGGCGGTAATTTCACGGCGTTTATTTGGATCTGGCTCAAAGGTGCTATCCAGTAGCGTGCGGGTATAAGGGTGCTGAGCGGGAGTGTTAGTGTCGGGCAAATGCTCGACCACTTTGCCTAAATACATCACAATAATTTCATCGCAGAAATACTCGACCAAACTCAAATCGTGACTGATAAATAAGTAGGTTAAATCTAATTCATCCCGTAGTTTTTCGAGCAAGCTAATAATCTGCGCTTGTACCGAGACATCCAGTGAGGCCGTCGGCTCATCGAGCACCAATAGTGAGGGATTCAGTGCGAGGGCTCGGGCAATGCTGACCCGCTGCTTCTGCCCACCGGAAAGCTGATGCGGATAGCTATCGGCCAAGGCGGGGTTCATGCCTACTTTTTCTAATAACTGCGCCACTTCTTTATTGAGATCCAAGTCCTTACTCAGCCCGTGAATTTGCAGCGGCTCACTAATCGCTTGTGCGACGGTGTAACGTGGATCAATACAGGAATAGGGATCCTGAAAAACCATTTGCATTTCTTTGCGCAACGCTCGCATCTGCGCGGCACTTTTGGCCATTAAATCCTCACCTTTAAAGCACAAGCTACCACTAGTAGGTTCTATCAAGCGCAGAATTAATCTTGCCAAGGTCGATTTACCGCAGCCGCTCTCACCGACCACACCGACGATCTTCCCTTTATGCAGGTCAAAAGAGACACCGTTGACTGCATGCATGGAACGCGGCTTACTAAACAGACCACCACCGCTTTCAAAACGTTTGGTTAAGTCGCGTACTTCCAGTAATTTACTCATGCGGATTCTCCTACCAAATGACAGGCCACCACGGCATCTGATGCGGCAATAAGGGCGGGTTGCTGTTGGCTGCAGATAGCGATCGCACGATCACAGCGCGGGTGAAAAGCACAGCCTTTGGGATAATTTTTAACGGTGGGAACCGTGCCCCTAATACCGGTTAATTTTTGCCCTTTGCTCAAGCCGTGAGGAATACACTTTATTAAGGCTTGCGTATAAGGGTGTTGAGCGCCATGGAAAATATACTGCACTGAACCTTGCTCTATGGCACGCCCGGCATACATCACCACTACTTTATCGCAGGTTTGCGCCACCACACTCATATCATGCGTAATCAAGATCAGCGCTAAATCACGCTCTTTGACTAATTTTTTTAATAACATAATAATCTGCGCTTGCACGGTGACATCCAAAGCGGTGGTCGGCTCGTCCGCTATTAACAAGTCAGGGTCGGCGGCGAGTGCCATCGCAATCACAATACGCTGTTTCATGCCCCCTGACATTTGATGCGGGTAGCGCTCGCAAATTAAAGCCGCATCGGGAATCCGTAATGAATCCAACAACTCAACCGTGCGCTCTCGCGCCTGCGCTTGGCTAAAGCCTAAATGCAGTTTTATCACTGAGTCTAATTGTGAGCCTATTTTTTGCAGGGGATCTAAAGAGGTCATGGGGTTTTGGGTAATTAAGCCAATGCGTCCACCGCGCAGCTTACGATAATCCTTTTCTGCAAGTTGGGTTAACTCCTGACCTTCAAAAGTGATCTGGCCTCTGGTAATACGACCCCCCTGTAGATGTAACAAGCCGATGATCGATAACGCGGTGAGGCTTTTGCCTGAACCGCTTTCACCCACTATACCTAAAATTTCACCGCGCTTTAATGAAAAGCTAACCGAGGATAAAGGCTCAATATCGCCAAAAGCCACCGCAAGATTTTTAACGTCTAACATGACTAGTCCTCCCTCATCCGCTCGCGGATATCTAACGAATTAATTAACTCATCACCAAATAAATTAACTGAGATTACCGTTAAGGCCACGACCACCCCTGGAAATATAATCACCCAGGGGGCTAAAAATAACTGTGCGGTACCACTGCTCATCATCGCGCCCCAGCTAGGGGTTGGCGGCTGCGCGCCCAGACCGAAAAAGCCCAGCGTCGCCTCTAGTACGATGCCATCACCAATCGCCAACATGCCCACCACAATCACCGGTGATAAGGCATTAGGTAACAAGTGACGCCATAAAATATGTCGAGGTTTTGCACCTAAGTTGATGGTCGCTTCAATAAAGGTCTCGTTTTTTAAACGGACAATTTGGGCACGGGTTAAACGGGTAAACTGCGCCAGGTAGGCAATCGCAATCGCAAACATGGTGCTGGTTAATCCAGGGCCTAAGATGGCGACAAAAATCAACGCAATCAGGATATCGGGAAATGACCAAGTTAAATCGACGACGGTCATCACCACGCGCTCGAAGGTTCCACCAAAATATCCCGCAGCAGCGCCCAAGGTCATGCCGGCAGTGATGGAGATAAAAATAGCGGTGGCGCTGACAGAGAGCGAGGTGCGTGCGCCGTAAATAAGCCGCGATAGGACATCTCTACCGAACTCATCCGTGCCTAACACATGTGGCCATGCAGGCGCTAAATTAGCATTTAACAAATCTTGACTGGCGTAGTCAAAAGGGGCGATCCACGGGGCGAAAATGGCGACGAAGACTAAGAGTATCATTAGTCCACCGGAGATCTTACCCATGGTAGAGCCAAACGCTCGTACTACACTTAAGCCCGCTAGTCGCTGGTAGACGGATTTGGTTTTTTTAATGGCGATCATGATTTGTTTTCTCTCACTCTAGGGTCCAAAGATGCTTGTGCTAAATCGCCGATCAAGGTACCGATCATGACAGCCAGTGCCAGCATCAGTAGACAACCTTGGACGACCGGATAATCTCGTTGGCCTATCGCTCTGATTAACAGCGAACCTAAGCCGGGTCTGCCAAAGACGAATTCCACCGTCACGGCGCCGCCCAGTATCCAACCGATGCGCAGTGCTAAAATAGTCACCACCGGCAATAGCGCATGTGGGATCAAATGTTTGATTAGAATGACACCCGGGGATAGTCCTTTGGCGTGTAATAACATCACAAAATCTTCACGCATAGCATCTTGCAGCGCTACTCTTGTCACGCGTGCCACCAGTGCCACACCGCCAAAGCCGATGGTCAATACCGGTAATACTAAAGATTGCCAATTTTTGGCCCCTGAGACTGGAAACCAACCTAAGGTTACGGAGAAAGCTAAGATCAATAACAGTGCCAGCCAAAAGCCGGGAACGGTGGAGCCTAGTAAGATGAAGCCGCGTACAAATCGCTCTAATATTGGGTTTTTCACCACGGCTGAAACCGTGCCTAATAACATGCCGACAATAGAGGAAAAGGCGAATGCTAAACCACCGAGCACTAAGCTATAAGGTAAGTTTTGCCCGATGAGGTCGATAACGGGGCGGCGCAGTACTATCGCCTGACCGAAATCCCCTTGAAACATGGCACCCATCCACAGAAAATACTGGGTGAAAAGGGGTTGATCTAAACCGTATTTAGCCACCATCAGCGCACGGTCTTCCGGTGAAGAGCCGATACGCAAGAGATTATCAATTGGATCTCCTGGTAGCAGATGCACAATCATAAAGACCACCATAGAAATAGCGATCGATACTGGTATGAGCATCAATAACCTTTGGCCTGCATATCTAAGTAACATTGAAAACCTATAAAATTAAGCCAAACTGGATAACCGCTAAAAAGGCGAATAAACCATTACCCAGCTGACTCTATAACAGCGCGCTCCTAAAGCAGATTGTTTTCTACCAAATAGGAGTGGCCTTGAAGAAGTAGCGAATTAGCTTTAGCGCAAATCACGCTACTTTCGATAATCCCAGATTCGGCGATTGAGTGCTTACTTTCGTGATTCAACTGCCGAATTTAGGATGATACAAATAAATCAGTAAACGACAGCCTCCCTAGGAAATTGTCGGACTACACACTCATTTATTGCGGAAAAGCAGAATTTGTCTCAAATCTACTTTTCTCGCAATGATGGGCCAAGCCCGACAGTCTCCTCAGAGACTGCTTATTGATGGTTAGTCAATAGCCTTAATATCCAGTACCGTTTGTGAGCGGAAACGCGTACCGCGCACTTGCTTAGGTACAGATAACTTATCTTTATTATAGGCAATACTAGTGGCTGGCTGATAGAGAGGCACAAACAAGTGCTGGGTTAGCACATATTCGTGATAGGCTTTAAAGTTAGCGATACGCTGTGTTGAAGTCGCACTCTCTTTCATGGCGATATCGTTTAGCTGCTGACCTTTTTCATCTTTCCACATAGAAACGTTGGGATAGCCAATTCGTTCACCGGAGAAAAACCAATCCAAAATATCGGAGTTATTCCAATCATAGCTGCGCACAGCTAACTGATGCTGGTTGCGTTTGTACTCATCGCGAATGGTTGAACTATCGAAAACAGTAATGATTGCATCCATACCGATCTCTTTTAGCTGCGCTTGTACCACTTGCGTTAAACGTTTGAATTCGGTGCTGTTTGAAGTAAAGAGTTTAACTTGTAAAGGCTTATCTCCCTTCATTCGGATACCGTTATCGCCCATTTTCCAGCCCGCCTGATCAAGCAGCTCTGCGGCTTTTTCAGGGTTGTAGCTAAAGTTCAATTTAGCATCAACTTCCGCTTCTGGTAGAGAGGAGATCAAAAAGTTTTTAGCAACACTGCCGACACCTTTATAAATCGCATCTAAGATGATTTGTTGGTTGATGGCTAAACCTGTCGCTTGACGCACTAAGATGTCATCAAAAGGCGCTGAGGTGGTATTGATTGGCATATAGTGAATGCCGGTGCCAGCCATCTGAATGATTTGCACATTACTTTGCTTTCCCAGTATTTCAAGGAAGTCAGTTGGCACGCCTAATAAAAGGTCAACTCCGCCGGTTTTCATTTCTAGAAAAGCGGTCGATTGATCGGCAATCTCTCGAAATATCACTTTATCTAAATAAGGCGCGCCTTGATTTTCTGATAAATCAGAACCCCATGCATAGTCTTCATTCTTAGTCAGTACGGTTTCTAAACCAATCTCAAACTTATCTAGCTTGAAAGGCCCCGTTCCAATTGCCTCGGTAATACCAAATTTATCGCCTAACCTATCCACAGCTGCCTGTCCGGGAACTCCCATAAAAGTACTGGCTAAGTTATACAGTAAGTTGGGTTCAGGGCGCTTCATGATGAATTTAAAGGTTAAGTTATCAACGACTTCAACCGATTCAATCGCAGCAACTAAATAAGCATTATCGGTGCCGGCAAAATCGGGAATCCAATCGGCGATGGTCTGTGCATTAAATTCACTGCCATCGTGAAATGTAACACCCGCTTTAAGCTTAAACGTCCAGTTCATACCGTCACTGCTCTCTTCCCATGAAGTCGCTAAGTGAGGGTGGTAAGATTGGTCGGCATCTTGTTCAACTAGGCGATCGTAGATTAAAGACGTCGCAGAGTTGAGCGAATTGGCTGTCACGGGGTCATAGGAGGTGGCCCCCAACTCGCTCATCGGTAGTGCGATAGTTGCCTGCTGTGCCAGAGCGATACTGCTAGCTAACAAGGTAGCTGCAACAGTGAGTGAAGCAGATAAAAATTTTCTTTTGGTAGAATGCATTATTACACTTCCTTCTTACTTTTATTATGGTTATTTTTCGAGGGCTTATTTAATCCCTCAGCTCGAGAAAATTCTGGATCGCCGACATGGCCCGTGAAGGAGCCATAGAGCTTGGCGATTTTATTCATACGTTTTTCAACTTGCGGTCCCAACTCAATGAACACACCATTGACTAATAAGTTAGCTAAACTTGCCATTTGTGCGGTGGATTCCCAAAATAAATTGAATGAAGTGGGTACCACAAAAATTTCATCGGTCACTTCATGCCCCCAATCACAGTAGGGATCGGTGACTAAAGTGACGGGAATACCTATTGCTTTTGCCTCTTTGGCCAGTTTTTGAGCACTGCGTGAATACCTGCGTGCCTCGAAAATAATTAAGGTTGCATCCGGATCATCACTGGCGAGTACCTCGGCAAAACTGCCATTGGCAAGGTCGACTAAATGCACCCCCTCGCGCAGGTATTGCAATTGATTGACAAATATTTGCGCCATGCCGCGCTCTGTTTGAAAACCTGTCGCATAGACATTTTTACTCTTGGCTAAACGCTTAACAACGCGGTCCCACTCTGGGCTGTGGGCCATTTCGTAAACGGCTATTAACGATGCCATTTCCAGCTCTAAGCCTCGCGTTAACTGATCCTCACCCGCTTTTGTACGATCTTGCAAATCGCTCAAACGCTCGCCGATTAACCAGGGGGCATCCCCTGTTTCTTTTTTCAAGTTACTTTTAAAATCTTTAAAACCGTTGTAGCCAATAGTCTTGCAAAACCGCCCGACTGTGGGTTCACTTACTTCAACCTTGGCCGCTAAACTTGCCGCTGTTTCAAAGGGCAGTGAGCTCATTTCTGCTAACATGTAAGTGGCTATCACTCGATCAGCTTTTGAAGCCGAGGATAGTGCTTCTTCCAGACGCTCGCGCAGTGGTCTCGACATAGTTATTTCCTAGAAATTTTTGATATGCATATCATTAATTATGCGGCCATAATGTTATAAAACTTTCACAAAGTAAACCATTTTATTTTTCTTGCATTGAATCTTCAATCAATGCTTAAATAGCCCCAGTTAAAAACAATTCCATCATGTAGTACCGCAGATTCTTGGAGAAAAGCGTCGGGTAAAATGCTCGAGGCTGAAGTCTGTTGATGAATCAGCGCTGATTAACCGGATGTATTGCATGCTGCCCCAAGTTGATTTAGACGGCGATTTGAAAATGTAGCATACAGCCGTCAATCGCTTACGTAGCCATTGCAATATCGTCAATGCTGGTTTTGTCTGGCTGCGCTAAGCAGTGTCTTATTTGGTGCTTGATAGCGGCATTGGTCGCGAGTGGAGAATTGTTGTGGAGTGATTTCATACCGGTCACACAGAGTTATTTATAAATTTATTATCTGAGTAATATGATGAACGTAGTAGTTATTGGTGGAGGTGTTGTCGGTGTGACAACTGCTTATTATCTGGCTCAAGCAGGCGCGAATGTCACTGTTTTAGAGGCGCAGCAACAACAGGGAGATTTTGGTGCGACCGCCGGAAATGCGGGTTTTTTAAGTCCCAGTGATGCCTTTGCTTGGGCATCACCGTCCGCTTTAAAACTGGCGATTAAATCCCTGTTAAACCCTGAGTTGGGCGTAAAGTATAAATTCCATATGGATCCGGCACTATGGCGTTGGACAGCATCATTTTTATATCAATGCCGGCGTAGCAAGTGGATGCAAAACTCAGATTGTAAATATAAATTAGCCCAATATTCGATAGATATGTTGGCAGACTTGCGACAGGCTACCCAGATAAATTTTGATGCCAGTGATCAAGGTATTGTCTATGCGAGTAGAAGCGCCAGTGAATTGAAAAAATTGAGTCATCATTTTAATTTTTTGCAAGAGCGGGGGCTGCAGCTAGAATTACTTGACCGAGATGCGCTACACCACAAACTGCCGATGCTTCAAGGCAATAGTCAGGTATACGCTGGGGCTGTTTTCTCACCTAATTGTAAAACCGGCGATTCCACCAAATTTACTCGCGAACTAGCGCAATGGTGTATCAATAATACAAATTGTCAATTTATCTGGGGAGCTTCAGTTGAAAGTATTCTTCAAGAGAATAATAAAATATCGCGTATATTAACTTCTAAAGGCGAGTTTAAAGCAGATGCATACGTATTGGCAGCGGGTGCCCACAGCAGTATTTTAGCAAAACCCTTAGGTATTAATTTGCCAATCTACCCGATCAAAGGTTTTTCGATAACGGCACCGCTGTACGATACACAAATGCAGTCAATGCCGGGCTTTGATGATACTGATAAATTAGTCGCGTTGTCGGTTATGGGAGATCGTCTGCGGATTGTTTCATCGGCCGTTTTTGATGGTTTCGACATTAGTCATCGCCAACAAGATTTTAAAGCTATTTTGCAGTTAGCCAAAGAAATACTCCCCGATGTGGCCGATTATAGTGATGTCAAATACTGGGCGGGGTTGCGGCCCATGACACCGACATCATTGCCGATACTCGGCGCTTCTGCCATCCCAAATTTATTCCTAAATGTAGGTCATGGCAATTTGGGATGGACGCTCTCCTGTGGGACAGCAAAAATAGTGGCTGATATCATCGCCAATAAAACGCCACAGATCAGCATGGATCTGTTGCGAATCTAAGTTGAATTAACCATCATAGCCCTCGGCATCACCTCGCTACAGTGCCTGCTAGGGGCGCTGGAACAGGGCGTGTTACGAGTAGACTAAACTTATTCATTTAGCTGAGTAATGCTCAACCAGAGAGAGACTTGTCGCCGCTCGCCCGATTAAAAAGTTAGTTGAGCTGTTCAGGGTTGGCAGAGCTATCATCGAGTAATTCAGCAAGTTCGATAGCGGCCTGTTTTAGCACTGGGGAAAATTCAAGTAATTGCGCTAAGCTCATCCGAATCACCGGTGCATGGCTAAACAGACAGGCAAATAATTTTCCCTGGGCATTTTGAATAGGCACGGCAATAGCCACCATCCCATCTATAAACTCTTCATTATCAGTGGCGATACCAGCGTCTTTTATCTGTTGTATCTGTGCGTGTAATACATCAACTTGGGTAATAGTGTTTCTCGCGTAGCGCTGTAGTGGCATTTTTTCAATGATTTTTTGACAGCGTGTTTTAGACAGTGTGCTCAAATAGAGTTTACCGCTGGCGGTGGCGCCGATAGGGGTATGACTACCAATGGGTAGATGTACTTGGACTGGACTGGCATTTTGTACTCTGTCGTAATAAATCATATCGGCGCCATTGGGGATGGAAATGCCGCAGGTCTCGCCAATTTTATCGGTTAGTTGGGCTAAGATAGCCTGGCGTAGTGCTTTAAAGCGGTTGTTGTAAAGTACGCCTAAGGCAATACTCTGCATACGATTGCCAGGCACCACCAAACCACGCATGTTGAGCTGCAGGAAGTTCTCAGCTTGCAGTTGATTGAGCAGACGGTGAATGCTGGGCTTGGGGATGTTTAGGTGGAAGGCCAAGTCAGCGGGGGACATTGGGCGATCAGCTTTAGAGACTATCTCAATAATCTGTAATACGCGGGTAATTGAAGAACCCTTTTCCCTGGTGGTATTGCTCATAGCGTCTCTTTAGTGGTCGGTTAAAATACAGTACGAAGTTGAACATAGCCCGCATATACATGCAATAACCGGACGGCTACTTACTTTATATTTAACAGTGTGAGTGGTAGATAGCTTCCATTCCATGAGTTAGAGCATCGATACCGGTATCGGCGCTGGTTCTGGGCGGCAGTGATAGGGTTATTTACATCACCACTGACAAAACTGGCAATCCTCCCCATGTCGAGTTTTTGAGCCGTTGCAATTTTGCAAAATTAAGGTAGGTGAATATATTACTGTTAACTCTCAAAAAAGAAATCAGTGATAGTCTTTTAAAGACTGTATGGTTATGCATAATCTCTAAAAAATGGAAGAAGAACGCTAATTATGCATCGTGAAACAGATCTATATCGTCAAATGAGTGCATTGCAGGCTAAAAATTTCAATACCTGCTTTTTCTGTGGTTGTATCGCCACTGAATATGACTTTATACCACCGCTAAAATATGCTGAGTTCTATCTAAAAACCCGTGAAGAAGCTGATTTTTATAAAGTGCCAGCTTGCAGGGAGTGCTGTTACTTTTTAAGAGAGGATAACAGTGCTTTATTAGAGCAGCGTGTAACGGTGGCAAAAGGTAGCTTAGCCCGTAAATATAAAAGAGCCATTCGCATCTATGAAGTCTGGAATCCAGAGGAGATTGAAGATTTGGCTTACCAATTAAAACATAGTGTTAACGCAGGTATGAGGTTGGGTAAAGAGTCCTGTCAACGGGTGGCATTTAGCGGCTTTGATTTTGAGGCTGATGGGGTCAAGCACCGTGCCCATTTTGTTAAAAATGTAGTGTTCTTGGTTTTCGGGGAAAAATTCGCTAGCTTTCGGGATGCGCTAGACTATGCCAGCAAAGCCTACCGGATCCCAAAAGCTAAACTGTTAGAATTATTCACTGAGCACAACAATTGTTTTGATACCGCGATTAATAGCTTCCATGAAAAATTTACACGAAAAAATCTGGACAAAAAATTAAAAGCAGCATGCGCCAGTTTTGCTCTACAGCATCAGCAAAATATTAAATTTGTAATGCGCACAGTCGAAAAATATTGCACTCAAGACGATAACTTAACCTTTGAAATGGCGCTAAATAAACTCTATCAAGAGGTCATTAAAAAGTAGCATTACTATGCTGATAGAGGACAGTCTCTTTTTATTGCTGCATAAACTTGTCTAGGTCCCAGAGGTTTACAACTCACATGGATATTGGACAATGGAAGAACATTTTCTGAAGAGCCTCTTTTTGACGAGCTTTGGAAGTTTCTTAGACTATGCACAGATTTCAAGTAATTCTTAGTTGTCGAGAGTAGCATCTTTTCCTTTTCAACCTAACAGCGTCGTAGCTGTTAGGAATCACAAACAATACTCCAATATCCTAGGGGGTATTTAGAACTGCCAGCTATCAATTGCTTAGTTTGTACATTGATAAAGATGAACTGGTGATTTACATAATGGCTTGTTTTCAGCGATCTGACCGCTGTGGGTTAATCACTCCTTAGTTGTGAAATTATTGGTTTATTGATGATTCTAGTAAGCGCTTATTGATAGTTCCAGGGTTATCACCTCATAACAAAAGGCATCCTCATTCTTCCTTTCTGGTCTTTTATAAGTCCGATATATGAGTCAAATATTACCTGCTGTAGTGCTATGAAAAATTATAAATCAGTAAAAACCCTACTTATGTGATCCACAATTTGGACTTGTTCAGTATAAGGGCCAGGTTCGTGAGTTTGCCCGTTATTTAGTTATTTTCTGCGTGTTAGCCTCTACTCATTGTTAAAAAACAGCGGGAGCTTGTCATGTCGAAAATATGTATTCAGGGGGCTAAAGTTTGGGATGGAATAAGAGCTGATACTTATGCTGCCACAGTGATTATTGAGGGTAATAAAATTCTCAGTGTTCGCGATGGGAGCCAGCCTGATTTAGATTTTGTGGGCGAAGTCATTGAAGCGGATGGATTAACGCTAATGCCGGGTTTAGTCGAAGGTCACGCGCACCCAAGTTTTGTGGGTATCAATGAGCCCGCTGAGTTGGGGCGTATCTCCAGTGAAGAGCATATGTTATTGACAGCCAAAAATTTAGAGTTGCTGTTATCTCACGGTTTCACTTCCGTCTTTGAAGCGGCATCCGCTAAACCGCTGCTGGGGGTCACGGCCAGAAATGCGATAGAGAGCGGCTTAATTATCGGGCCCCGGATGCGAGCTGCCAGCCCTGAAATCACCACTACTGCAGGTCTGGGTGACGAGCGACGTCGCTTTATGCATCAAGAGAGCTTTGGTTTGATTGGGGATGGCCCCATAGAGATGCGCCGTATTGCCCGCGAGTGTGTCCGCGACGGGGTGGATAATATTAAAATCAATATCTCGGGTGATGAGTTTGTCTCTCACGCCCGCGCTGAAGTTACCCCGATGGAAGAGGATGAACTCAGTGCTCTGGTCAGTGTTGCCAAAACTTTCGGCAAGACTATTGCCGCACATGCGCGATCTTCTAAAAGCGTAAAAATGGCGGTACGCAGTGGCATTGAGTGTATCTACCACTGTGATTTTGCCGACGAAGAAGCCCTAGATATGCTTGAGTCGGTTCGCGATAGTTGCTTTGTCGGCCCTGCTTTTGGCTTAGTGCACAATTGTGTGCACGAAGGGGAAGTGGCCGGGATTAGTGTCGAACTTTGCAATCAACTTGATCTGTACCGAAAATTTGAAACTTGCTGTGCCACCTACCACAAGATGCGCGAGCGCAAGATGCGTTTAGTGGTCGGCGGTGATTATGGCTTTGCTGTCACTCCCATGGGGCAAAACGCCCGCGATATTGAGCACTTTGTCCGCTACTTTGGATACTCCCCCGTTGAGGCGCTGCAGTGTGCCACGTTAAATGGCGCTGCATTGATGGGAGAAAGTACCCGTTTAGGCCAAGTTAAACCAGGATTTTTGGCGGATTTGCTGTTGGTGAAAGGCGATCCTACACAAGATGTCTCGCTGCTACAGCAGCGCGAGAATCTTCGCATGATTATGAAAGATGGCGTGCTCTACAAAGATCCAAGAGTGATGCTGGCTCACTAAAACCGACTTCAAACAACAATATATCTCATGACAGGTCGGTGAGTGAGAAGTGTTTGGATAGCTGCAAGCGCAGTTTAAAACCGACAATTCACAATGATTATTAAAAAAATAAAGGAACAATCATGAAAAAAACTGCAAGAAAAAAATCATCTATCAACAGAGCCTTGATAACTGTAATGTCAATCACAGTGGGGGCTCTGGGTATTGTTGGAACAGCAACGGCTGACTACCAAGGGGTCCCTCGGACGTTTTTATGGAACCCTGGTAATACTGAAATAACAGATACCACGGCTTATAAAAAAGAGGGGCCCTATACCATAGGTTTTTCTAATGCCTCTATTTCCAACCCTTGGCGAGTGGCTATGTTGCACGGTATTGAGGCGGCAGCAGAGAGACACAAGGTTGATCTTAAACGTTTAATTATTACCGATGCCAACGATAACCCCTCTAAGCAGGCGGCGGATATTCAAGATTTGATTACCCAGCAAGTAGATATATTGTTAATTAGCCCCTCTACTGCTGAAGCGCTAGATCCTGTGGTGCGTCGTGCAAAACGACAGGGCATTCCGGTGGTGCTAGTTGACCGAGAAGTTAAATCTAAAGACAACTATATTTCATTTGTGACTGCCTCCGATCAGGCGCTTGGACGTATTTCGGCGCAGTGGTTAGCCGAGACGCTTAAAGGAGAGGGAAAAGTCATAATGCTCGGTGGTTTGGCGGGAGCCTCCCCCGCTGAAAATCGCATTAAAGCGGCCATGGAAGTGTTCGACCAATTTCCGGACCTTGAAGTAGTGGAGACGCAGTATACCTCTTGGTCTCCTGCAAAAGGAAAATCCATCATGTCGGCACTGATTCAAAAGTACGGTAAAGACATCAGTGGTGTGTGGGCTGATTCGGGTTTACAAGGTTCTGGATCTATAGAGGCATTTGAAGCAGCGGGTTTTGGCAAAGGTGAAATTCCACCGCATACGGGGGGTGATTTTAATGCGATGTATCAGTTGTCGGTAAAACATAGTGTACCAATGATTGGAGTAGATTACCCTCCGGCGATGGGGGCTAAAGCCTTCGATATACTGTTTGATATTTTGCGCGGTAAAGGCGTACCTAAGCGCATCGAAGTGAATCAACAAGTAGTTGTCTCCAAAGGATTCGAGACCGCTTCTGTGCAAGCAGATATCTATGTTGTAGATTACGCGCTAATGGATAAACCGGCCTCAGTGATTATGTCTAGTGGTGTCGGCAAAGATTACGATCCAGCGACTTTTTCAGCAGACTATCCACGCTAAGCATAGTGTATCAACGGCTTGCCTAGGCGAGCCGTATTAATACTATCAGTGTGAAATATACGCTGATAGTTGCCTGAAAAGTTTGGAGAACGCTATGTCTAAAGCCATTCTTGCCGCTCGCAAACTCTCAAAGTCATTTGGTACTAACCAGGTGCTCAGCGATATTGAGTTTGAAGTGCATCCCGGTGCTGCGGTGGCGCTGTGCGGGGAAAACGGCGCCGGTAAATCCACCTTAATAAAATTGATGACAGGGCTCTATCAGCCTAGTTCGGGACATATTGAGTTCTGCTCAGAGAAAGTTAATTGGCGCACCCCAAGCGAGGGGATTGATGCCGGTGTGGCGGTAGTGCATCAAGAATTTTCTACCATGAGCGCTCTGAGTGTCGCCGAAAACATCTTTATCGAGGCACTGCCTCGCACTCGATGGGGACTCATCGATAGAAAAAAGCTACGTGTTCAGACTGTCAATTTGCTGGACTCGTTAGAGATTCAACTGGACCCGGATCAAATAGTGGCGCAGTTGAGTGTTGCGCAATCTCAGATGGTTGAAATTGCTAAGGCATTGCGCACAAGTGCCAAAGTATTGATATTGGATGAGCCATCGGCGGTGCTCTCGCAACTGGAGACCCAGCACTTATTTAAAATCATTAATGCTTTGCGATTAAAAGGCTTGGCAATCGTCTATGTATCTCACCGCTTGGACGAAATATTCGAAATATGTACCGATATAGCGGTCATCAAAGACGGTGTGGTGACTTCTGCGGGTCCGATTGCTGATTATGACCAGCAAAAGATTATTGCGGCAATGGTGGGGCGTGAACTGGGCGATATGTTTCCGCCAAAAGCGTCCATTGAGCGTCTTAGCGAAGTGGTTTTAGAGCTGCAACAACTACGCAATAATAGCTTTGATCAAGCGGTAGATTTGAGTTTGTACCGCGGCGAAATACTGGGCATTGCCGGTTTGGTAGGCTCTGGGCGCACTGAACTGGCCCAATCTATATACGGCGCTAGAGCGGCTACTGGCAGAGTGTTATTAGAGGGCAGGGAACTTGGCAAACGCACGCCTAGCAAGTGTCTTTCAGCCGGGATAGCCATGTTGACCGAAGGGCGAAAAACCGACGGGCTGTTTGCTCAATCTAGTGTGGCACACAACTATATAAGTAGCACCATTAGTAAAGGGGCGAGTGACTTTAACATAGCGACTGACTTAGCGGCGCAGCGCAGTGCAACAGTGGTAGCACAATTTAATGTAGTGGTCGACGACTTAGGTTTACCTATCAGTCATCTCTCCGGTGGCAATCAGCAAAAAATATTATTGGGTCGGTTACTGGAAAACCAGCCTAAGGTGTTGATTTTGGATGAGCCTACCCGTGGTGTGGACGTTGGCGCTAAGGCGGAAATTTACCGTCATTTACGTGCTCTGGCCAATAGTGGCTTGGCTATTTTAGTAATCTCTTCGGAGCTGATAGAAATAGTTGGGCTCTGCGATCGTGTTTGTGTAATGCGCGATGGTGCCATTGCCGCGCAGTTACAAGCAGATGAAATCAGTGAAGATAACATTATGTCGGTTGCCGCTGCAGATGATAGCGAACAGCAGCCATTAGATATCGAGGTTCAATGCGTGAATGTAAAATCCATAAGCAGTACGCAGGCTCCGATATGACAACCGATAGAGGTATATCATGATCAGTATAGATCAAGGTCGCAGCTTTAAAGCGACACTAAAAACGTGGGCGAGGGCGACGCGGTTTGAGTCGCTGCACTGGGTGATCATCGGCTTGATTTTAATGGTATTTGCGCTGGGCAGTATTGGTTCAGAACGCTTTGCCACGCTCGCCAATATTTTCAATGTACAAGATCAGTTAGTGGTACTGGCGATAATAGCGCTGGCACAGACACTAGTGATACTAAGTGGTGGCATAGATCTGTCGTTCGCGGGGATGCTTGGATTACTCTGTGTATTTTTTGCGGGTTTCAATGCGCAAGATACACAGACGCTGGCGCTGGCGATAGCGGCGACTTTGGCGCTTGGTGCGTTCTTAGGGGGGATTAACGGTGTTATCACCGCCTATGTTGGAGTACATCCATTTATTGTCACACTAGGCACCTCGACTGTTCTTACCGGCCTTGCGCTGCTTCATTCTAATCAGCCCAGTGGATCTGTGGCGCTGTTTTTTGAAGATGTGGTTTACGCACGCATAGCAGGTGTCCCCTGTGGCTTTATTTTTGTGATCTGCCTATATGCACTGACGGCCTTTATGCTTTGGCGCAGTAATTTTGGGATACGTCTCTATGCGATTGGCAACAATGAAGTGGCGGCACAAATTTCGGGAGTGCCGGTTAAACAGACCAAAGTGCTAGTCTACGCAGTGTCCGGTCTGCTTGCAGCCCTCGCGGCTATTTACATGGTGGGTCGCTTTGGCGTCGGGGATCCCAGAGCAGGGGTGGGTTTTGACTTGCGCTCTATCACCCCGGTGATTGTCGGTGGCACTTTACTGGCGGGAGGTTTTGGCGGGGTACTAGGTACCGCGCTGGCGGTTATTTTGTTGTCATTGCTGGCCAATGCACTCAATTTGATGAACGTATCGAGCTTTTATCAGTGGATTGTCGAGGGCTTGATCATTATCTGTGCCGTATCGGTGTTAGTGGGGAGATCAAAAAAATGAAAGCGCTTTTAAATAATAGTTTTCTTGATCTGCTACGAACACAAACAGTCGCGGGGCGCCAGCTTAGAGAGCTGTTGTTGTTAACTGTGTTCTTAGTGCTGATTTGGGGGGTGACCGCACTGTTATCGCCACGTTTCTTATCACTGGATAATCTCAGTGATATCTTAGTGCAAGCGGCACCTTTAGGTTTTGTGGTGCTAGGTCAGATGTTAGTTATTGTGGTGCGTGGCTTAGACTTATCGGTTGCTTCTATTATGGCGACAGCCGCAGTGCTTTCCATTGGTGCCAATGACAGCATTGTCAGTATTGTGATACTCGCGCTGGGCGTAGGTTTTGTGGTGGGTGCCGTGAATGGCTATTTAGTGGCATATCGCGGTGTGACCCCATTTTTGGCGACGCTGGCGACCATGATTGTGTTACAGGGGATTCGCTTTGCCTACACCAAAGGTGCACCTGGAGGGTCTCTGCCAGAGACCTTCCGCTGGTTGGCCACTGGAGATATAGCGGGGATACCCGTCTCCCTGATAATACTGGCTGTCGTGGCAGTGGCTATTTACTGGCTGTTAATGCGCAGCAAATTTGGCTATCAGATACGCCTGTTTGGCGATAACCCACAAAGTGCTTACATGAGCGGCGTCCCTGTGCGCAAAATACAAATGATCGTGTTTGTGATATCTGGAGTGTTGGCCGCGCTGGCGGGGTTATTTTTAGTGGGTTATGTCGGTATTGTCGATAACTGGACCGGGCAGGGATACGCGTTAGATAGCATTGCCGCTGCGGTTATTGGCGGCGCTTCACTGCGTGGCGGTAAAGGGAGTGTGGCCGGGGTATTGTTGGCGACCTTGATTTTAGTGTCGCTGTTCAATATCGTAGTGATACTGGGGTTATCGGTTGAGTTTCAGTTAGTCATCAAAGGGACCTTGATTATTCTCGCGGCCGCAGTGTACTTGTCTAAATCTAGAGATTAAGCAAACGATGTCATCAATAGTGAGTAAAGATCAAAGTGTTAAAGCGCTGTTACCATGCTCTAATGTGGAGCGGATAATGGCGATATTGGCCGCCTTTGACCATGCCAATAGACCACTGGCGGTGCATGCATTACTTGCCAGTACTGGGATAGGTAGAACCACTGGGTTTGCGCTGATCCGTCACTTGGTAAAAGCGGCCTTGTTAGAGCGAGTTGATCAGGGGTGGGTCAAGTTGGGGCCGGGGGCGAAAGCGTTAATGTTCAGCCCTTTGGGAATTCGTTTTCAAGGGCGCTCGTTCAGCACTCAAGCTGTAGCTGAAAATATCTATGCTGGTCGCACCCACATGGAAACTGGCGAGTGGAGTCGAGATCTTTTGGAATCTGTCACCACCGAGCAATTTGTAAAAGCGCCTCCCTACAAAATTGGTTTTTCAAATGCCTCTATGTCCAATGCGTGGCGAGTGGCGTTGGTGTGTAATACCTTGTATGCCGCTAACTTGCACAGTGCAGAAATTGCCAGTTTGGAAGTGAAACACGCCGAAGATAGCGCAGTGCGCCAAGTGCAGCAAATCGAACAATTAATAACATCGGGGATCGATATTTTGTTGGTCAGCCCAGCGCAGTCAGATGATGAAGTACTGGCCAAGCAGTTGCGCGCTGCCATTCAAATGGGTATTGCGGTAGTTGCGGTTGACCGAAGACCGGTAGATCCCAAGGCATTTGTCAGCTTTGTGACAGCATCTGATTCGACCATTGGACGTAGCAGTGCGCAGTGGCTTGCAGAGCATTTACAGGGCAGTGGTCGGGTGTGGATGATGTCTGGTCCTGCCCAAGCGAGTCCGGCGATGAAAAGGCAGAGCGCGGCGCTGGAAGTCTTTGCCCGCTACCCCGATATTCATTTAGAGGCAGTTATTAATAGTCAATGGGATGAGAGCGCTGGTCGAGAGCATGTGCGGCAATTGCTGCAGGATAAAGCTCAAATTCCAGACGGTGTCTGGTGTGATAGTGGTTTGCAAGGTGTCGGTTCTATTGCGGCGTTTGTTGAACATCGACAGGGCGTTCCTGCCCATACGGGTGGCGATTTAAACAAAATGTATAAGTTGGCAATTCACCATAAAATACCTTTTTTTGCGGCGGACTACCCAGCGGCGATGGGCGGCAGAGCGATAGAGATTGCACTGTCTATCTTAGCGGGAAAGGTAGTGCCTAAACGCTTGGAAGTGGCGTTGAACTTTGTCGCCTCAAGGCACTGCGAAACAGCCTCAATCAAGGCCGATGAATGGGCAGAACGACATGTGCGCTGGGATTTGCCAGACGATGTTGTGCTCTCTCAAGGACCGAGTTTAAAGATATATAACGATAAATATTTGCGAGACGTATTAACCGGTGGCGATATTTTGTGGCCTTTAAATTAACATCCATAGTGAAGTTAATGCCATTTAACTTGAGGTAGGAGCAACAGATGACGAGTGATCCTTATACTAAGGCAATCGCACAAATTACCCGGGTGTTAGAGGAAGTGGTGCGCTACCCGCATCAAAGTGCGCGCTCGCTTTCAAAAGCTTGCCAGCTGTCACCTAGTAGTGGTTATCGGATGATTAAAGCAATGGAAACCCAGGGCTTTCTCAACCGAGATGGTGCGGGAGAATGGGTGAGAGGTGCACAGGTGCTACAAGTGGGATTAAACGCATGGGGCGTCGGGGGGCTGGGTTATGCCAGTGAACCGGTATTAAATCGGCTGCGACAAAACAGCCAGTGCACTGCGTTTATAGGGGCTCTGCAACTGGGAAAATTGTGGGTAGGGCCCTTTTCTTTGGGAAGGGGAGCAAACTACTTATACCCGGGAAATAGCAGTGGTTATGTGATCAGTCGCAGCAGCCGAGAAGGTGAGTTATCAAAACTCAGCTTAGTGCTTAACAGTGCAGATTTTGAAGTAACTCCCGCCTTTAACTGTCTGTATTTGCCCATAGAGAAAAACCTTCAAGGTGAGTGGGTGGTAGTGGGGGTGTTGATCAATAAAGCTTGTGCGCTCAATGTGACCCAGTGGCTGCAAGAAGCACAGCAGCGTTTAAAAGAGGTACTAGAGCAGAGTGAAAATCGTGAATGAGCAAAAAATATCCTACTGGGACAGCCAATTTAAATTTTCCGCCATCTTGCAAGATTTTGAGCAGAGTCTGGATTGGAATAAGCAGCAAAGTGCGCTGTTAAGTAGAAATCAGCGTGCGACCCATCATCCATACGCAGCTCATCCGCGGCAGTTTGTTGAAACATTTGGCGAGAGTGGTACCGCTATTATTCCGGTATTTATTCATGGCGGATACTGGCGAGCACTTGAGGCGTCTGAGCATAGATTTACCATACCGGGCTTGCAGCATATAGGATCGCTGGTGGCGAATGTCGAATACCGGTTAATGCCGGAAGTGCGTTTGGCCGAAGTGGTTGACGATGTGGCTCGCGCGCTGTCTTTTTTAGTTGAAAAGTACTGTCAGAGCGGGGCAAAACTGTTATTGATAGGCCACTCCGCAGGCGGTCATTTGGCAATTGCGGGTGCGTTACAGGCAGAGATCAGTGAGCAGCTACATTCGGTGGTCAGTATTAGTGGCCTCTATGACTTAGCACCGCTAAAATTTTCTTTTTTGCAACAGCAGCTTAAGTTAACTACAGCCGAAATAGAGCATTATTCACTGGTAAAAGCTGCTGAGCAATTACCTTTTAAATTGCATTTAGTGGTGGGCGAAAATGAGAGCGCAGAGTTTCATCGCCAAGCCCAAATGATGAAATCCTGCAGTGGTGGGAAATTAACCGTAGTAAAAGCTGCTCATCATATAAGTGTGTTACAGCCACTGGCAGAGCCGCGCTCTGAGCTAGTTGATATAATATTTTCCTAGTAATGTTCAATGTTCATGAATAAAGAAGGTTTAAAAATGAGTAGCTTACCTTTAGACAGCGAAAGTGCGAATCTAATCGCCCGTGTATTTAGAGAGGATTTAAAAGGACCTAGCCTCTGTGTAATTCGCAGTGCTCGGATGTTTGATATTACCTCGCCTGAGGTACCTACCGTCAGAGATTTACTGGAGCTTGATGATCCTGTCTCCTATCTAAAAGCTGCCGGTGGAGAAGATCTCGGTGATGTTGAACAGATTTGTAAGGCAAAGGTGCAAGGGGTTAGATTATTAGCCCCCTGTGATTTACAAGCGATTAAGGCTTGTGGGGTGACGTTTGCAAACTCTATGATCGAGCGAATGATTGAAGAGCGGGCGGGCGGAGATCCAGCCCAAGCGACCAAAATACGCTCCCGTATTACGGCATTAATAGGTAGCAACTTAAGTGATACAGTCCCGGGCAGTGAGCAGGCACAGCGGGTAAAAAAAGCGCTGATTGGCGAGGGTCTTTGGTCTCAATATTTGGAGGTGGGGATAGGCCCAGATGCTGAGGTTTTCACAAAATCCCAGCCGCTTTCTGCCGTAGGTTCAGGCGCAGAAGTTGGTTTGCATCCCAGCTCGCATTGGAATAATCCAGAACCTGAGGTGGTATTGGCGGTTAATTCGCAAGGAAAAGTGCAAGGGGCTACGCTGGGCAATGATGTTAATTTAAGGGATATTGAAGGGCGCTCAGCGTTGCTGTTAGGTAAAGCAAAAGATAACAATGCCTCTTGCTCGATAGGCCCCTTTATTCGTCTGTTTGATCAACACTTCAGCATTGAAGATGTGCGAAATGCCGAGCTAGCTTTAACTGTTAAAGGTGTGGATGGCTTTGAGCTTAAAGGGCACAGTTGCATGTCTCAAATTAGTCGCGATCCACTGGACTTAGTTAAGCAGACCTGCGGCGATCATCACCAGTACCCCGATGGATTTATGCTGTTTTTAGGCACCTTATTCTCCCCCACGCAAGACAGAGATAAAGTGGGAGAAGGCTTTACTCATAAGCTGGGTGATCAGGTACATATCAGTAGTGAAAAATTTGGTTGTTTGAGCAACACTGTGAATTTATCAACCTTGTGTGCGCCTTGGGTATTTTCTGCCAGTCACTTGATGCGTAATTTAGCGGCGCGTAAGCTTTTGTAAACCGTTGACTCTGGTGAATATTAAGTTGAGTGTTGGGGTTTCATTCCCTGAGGGCTCTATCCTATTTAATGTTGGGGCGAACTCGCTAGTTGTTTGTTTTAGTAAATTAAAATCAGATGCCTGCTTTTAAATGAAATTGCATATTTATTTTTGCCCAACAGAGGCAGATAGGGAAGAGGGTGCGATACCATTACCTTTGTAGTCAATGTCGAAATCCCTAGATAACCTCTGCTAAAGTGCGGTGTTTTTCTAGAGAAGTAGCGCAGTATTTTTGTCAGAATTATGCTTGTCCTTGCTGTAAAAACTATGTGCTATTATGGCTTTAGTTTACTTTTTCCTAGTGAGTATAATCCATCACATTTATTCAAGACTTATGCATTAGCAGAGTGCATTAGTCGGGAGCTAGTATGAAAATCAGCCAATTGGCCAGAGCCGCCGCTGTCAATGTTGAAACCATCCGCTATTACACTCGCCGGGGGTTGATCAATCAGCCAGTCAGACCTGATCAGGGAGTTAGAAACTACCCAGAGGAAACCCTCGAGAGAGTGGTTTTTATCAAGCGCGCTAAAGAGTTAGGCTTTAGTTTACAAGAAATAGCTAATTTACTGTCACTTGGCGAAGAGGATTGTCTCTCTGTCCAGCAGATTGCGCAGCAAAAATTGGCGAATGTAAAAGCTAAAATTGCCGACTTGAATCGTCTTGAAACAGTGCTTGAGGAGTTAGTAACACAGTGTGCGGGTAATACATCAAAGCTCTCTTGTCCTATCGTGGACACCTTGATTAAAAAATTATCGCGGTAAATGGGCGCTAATCGAGCGACCAAATAGGTTGGTGAATAGTATGGTTAAGAGGTTAAGAGGTTGAGTGGCTGATAAGCACTATGCCCATGGTTGGTGCAGAGTATAAAGCTTATCAGAGGGTATCAATGCAGTGGAGCTAAAATTTGCTGCCAAACATCGCCCCGATGGCGCTGCTCAGAGCTGTCGAGCGCTGTGGATTGCGAAAGGCTTGTAGAATGGCGATACGCAACTCATTATTAAACATTAACTCGGCCAAAATTTTGGAAAATCCCCGCTCACCTATCTCTGAAATTGCCAGTTTTTCTAAGAATAAATTTAGCACTGGCTCTGTGGTTAATTGCGCTGATAATTTAACTGCAATAGTGGTGAGTATTTCAGGGTTAGTGCCAATGCTTGTGTGCAAAACCGTCATGATCGAGTCTTGCAATTGCGCCTGATTGGGACTGGCGTGTAGCGCTCGCAGCAGCGAGCAGCAAAGGGTGATATCCAGTTCACTGCTATTGATTGAGGTCTGTAACTTGTCAGCGATTTTTACACTGAGCGAGTGTTCGATAGTGCCGTGCTCTAGCGCGTTACACAATGCACTCAATGGCTGTGGCTGATAAGCATTAAAGTGTCTATTGATGCTGGTGAGATTGTTGTCGAGATTGACGGCGATCTCGGCAATGCCCTGTAACCCTAAGTCTTGCCAGTGACTCCACTCGCGTTCACCGTTAAAGTACTGCTGACACAGTGGATAAAAATTAGATTTTTCGCCCCCGACAGTGCGGCTGATAATGGCGTGATACATGGCCATTTTTTCGTTGTCTGGGGTAAATGAGAAAGGGTTGTCTTTGAGGGCGTCTTCCGCCTCTGATAGCTCGCTGGCATCCAGCATTTGATTGATATTGAGCATCAGTCTATTAATAAAATCATCCCGCACTGTCTGGACTAAATAACCTTGTTCATCGAGTGGAAATTTTAAAAACCACACCACATTTTGCAGTTTTTTCTTGGGGTTCCATAAAGTGAGTGCAAGCCATGCATGGCGTAAATAGGGACTTGGGTAGATTTTTTGTCCCGTTTCGATCAGGGCGAACTGTGCGGGGCTTATTTTCTTGATCTGCCTGCCTAAATCGTGAATGCGAAATTGTACACCGCTCTGTTGCAATAATTCAGTCAGGGTAGTTAGTGATGACATGTGGCTCTCAAATGGATGTTTTTAAAGATAATAAGGATAAGCCGAAGATTGCATACCTCAGCTGGTATGCTAACTTCACCACATCGGATCAAATATCCGGGGTGAGTGATTACCCCGAAATTTGTTTGTCTAGCTGTTTTATTAAAGCCAATAGCACTTTAGTATCGACACTTTCAGCTTTAAAGGCCTGTTCGGCCATCACTGCCATATTACTTTTGCTCGACAGTGCTGCCTTGGTCTCAACGATAACAAACAGCTTGGGAAACATTACCCACTGCAACCACTGGCTGAAGGTCAAAGTGTCGACGCAAAAAGGTAGTTTGCTCGACAGTTCTCTATCACTAGGTGACTCATCTTGCCAGAGATTTGTCTGTTGCATTTGTGCCGTGATGGCAGCCAAGGTGGTTGCAATCTGTTGGTGTTTCATCGCTGCTATTTGCCTCGGGCGGATTTCAGGGTATCTGCGATTAAAAAGGCTAGCTCTAGTGCCTGCTCGCCATTTAAGCGAGGATCACAGAAAGTATCGTAGCGATCAGCTAGTCCCTCTTCGGTGATTTGGTAGGCGCCGCCAATGCACTCTGTCACGTTGTGCCCAGTCATTTCTAAATGTACCCCACCGGCATGGGTGCCCTCGGCGCTGTGTACTTGGAAGAAACCTTTGATCTCTTGCAAAATCGCATCGACACTGCGCGTCTTGTAGCCGCTGGAGGCGGTAATGGTATTACCGTGCATTGGATCAGAACTCCAGACCACGCTGCGCCCTTCGCGTTGGACTAACTGCACCAGTGGCGGTAATTTCTCAGTGATTTGCGTGGCACCCATGCGGGCAATTAAGGTGATTCGGCCCGCTAAATTCTCTGGATTTAAGATATCTAATAATTTGATTAGATCTTCAGAGGAGGTAGTGGGGCCAACCTTGATGCCAATCGGGTTTTTAACGCCGCGTAAAAATTCGACGTGGGCGTGGTCAGTTTGACGAGTTCTATCTCCTATCCATATCATGTGCGCGGAACAGTTGTACCAGTCATCGGTTAAGCTGTCTTTACGGGTTAGGGCCTCTTCGTAACCCAATAATAATGCCTCGTGAGAGGTATATAGAGCAGTGGAACGAATTTGCGGCGTGGTGGTTGAATTTATGCCACAGGCTTCCATAAAGGTCAGAGCTTGATCTATCTGATCTGAAAGGTGTTGGTAGCGCTCACCCAGAGGGCTGTTTTTAACGAAGCTTAAATTCCAGCGGTGTACTTTATGCAAGTCGGCAAAACCGCCCTGGGCAAAGGCGCGCAACAAGTTCAAAGTAGATGAGGACTGATGATAAGCTTTGATCATGCGCTCTGGATCAGGTGTGCGGGCAGCAGCAGTGAATTCGTTGCCATTGATAATATCACCGCGATAACTCGGCAGAGAGACATCGCCAATGGTTTCTAGATCGCTGGAGCGTGGCTTGGCAAACTGACCAGCCATACGGCCGATCTTAACCACTGGGCTGCCACCGGCAAAGGTCATTACCACTGCCATTTGCAGTAATACTTGGAAAGTGTCACGGATTTTGTTGGCATTAAATTCAGCAAATGTCTCTGCGCAATCACCGCCTTGCAATAAAAACGCTTTACCTTGAGCTACCTCCGCTAATTGACGGTGTAAATCTCTAATTTCACCGGCAAAAACCAGTGGCGGTAATTTACCTAGCTGCGCTTCCACTGCGCTTACTTGTGCTGCATCTTGGTAGGTAGGTTGCTGAAGGATAGGTTTGCTGCGCCAGCTTTGCGGTGTCCAGATTTCCATGTTAAGTCTATTTGCCTAGTGTGAATATTACGCAGCAGTGTAAAAGCTAGAGTTTGTCTCTACGCCTGACATTGCCGTTAATGGGGTTGATTGAGGTGACAGTTTAAGTGATCAACACAGATAAACAAAGAACTGTGGCTGAAATGTTTTAATTTTTTTTAAGGGTGACTCACTGGGCGGCTTTGATGCCGGCTAAATTGGCAAAAGAGACTTCTCTGGCGGTATCTAAAAAGTCATTCATGAATTCCGCATTTTTCTGTTCTTCGCGGATTGCGGCATACAGAGTACACCACTGACCCCTCTCGCCGATGGGTCTGGCAATGATATAATTCTTTTGTAAATACTCATCAATGGCCCAGTTGGGAAGGGCGGCAATACCCCTGCCACTTGCCACTAACTGCAGCATCATTAAAGTGAGATCTGCAGTGCGTACTTCTTTTGGCTCAATGGCTGCTGGGTCTAAAAAGCGCGTGAAAATATCGAGACGGTCTTGATTGACCGGGTAGGTGATCAGTGTTTCATTGAGAAAGTCACTCGCTTTGATGTACTTTTGGTCTGCCAACGGGTGGTCTTTACTCAATACAATCAATGATTCATAGCTAAATAGTGGGGTGTAAAAAATCCCAGTACGCGGTACAGGGTCCGAGGTGATGACTAGATCAATATCGCCCTTAGTCAATGCCGGTATCGGGGCAAAGGTGAATCCATTGGCGAGATCCATTTCTATCTCAGGCCAGTTTTTGCGAAAACAATCGATGGTGGGCATCAGCCATTCAAAGCAACTGTGGCAGTCGATGCTGATATTGAGTCTACCGGCCTCTCCACAGGCTAAACGAACTATTTCACGCTCGGTATTTTTGATCATCGGCAGAATGTTATCTGCCAGGGCCAAGATACGTCTACCGGCAGCGGTAAAACTGATCGGTTTGGTTTTTCTGACAAATAGCGAACAATTAAGTCTGTCTTCCAAATCTTTGATTTGATGTGATAGCGCCGACTGCGTTAAATGGATGCGCTCAGCGGCTTCGACGAGAGAGCCTGAGTCTCGAAGTGCAGAAAGGGTTTTTAAATGTCTCAGCTCTATCATTTCATATCCATTTGTCTAAATATTGGTTATGCCCAGAGTAACAGAAAAATAATAGTGGTTTGCAGCTTGTTCGGTGTTTAAAGGTAAAAAAACCCAGTATAGCAACCTATAAACTGGGTTTGATGGTTGGCTGGGATTATTGGCTGGCGTTTAGCAAAAATTCCATCAGTGCTTTTTGCGCGTGTAATCTATTTTCTGCTTCATCGAAAACCACGCTACTGGGATCATCTAGCATATTCTCGCTGATTTCTTCACCGCGATGTGCTGGCAGGCAATGCATGAATAACGCATCGGTATTGGCCAAACTCATCACCGCAGGGTTTACTTGGAAATTAACAAAACTCTTTTCTCTGGCTTTTTGCTCTTCTTCCTGACCCATAGAGGCCCATACGTCGGTGACGATTAAATCGCTATTGTGCACGGCGTCTTTTATATCCCTAAAAATAGTGACACGCTCGGCATTCTTGGCAACCAAATCTGAGTCCGGGTCATAGCCTTCAGGGCAGGCAATGTTTAGCTGAAAATCTAGTACTTTAGCGGCGTTGATATAAGAGTGGCACATGTTATTGCCATCACCTACCCAAGTGACCGTTTTGCCTTGGATATTACCACGGTGCTCCCAGTAGGTCTGCATATCGGCCAATAGTTGGCAGGGGTGATAGTCATCGGTTAACGCATTGATGACAGGGACACTAGAGTGTTTGGCGAAATCTACAATTTTTTGGTGAGCAAAGGTTCTGATCATCACGATGTCGACCATGCTGGAGATAACCTTGGCAGAGTCTTCAATGGGTTCGCCTCGTCCGAGCTGGGTATCGCGAGAGGATAAGAACAGCGCGTGACCACCGAACTGTGCCATGCCCGCTTCAAAAGAAACCCGGGTTCGGGTTGATGATTTCTCAAAAATCATCGCCAGCACTTTGTGCGGGAAGGGTGCGTAGATCTCACCGGCTTTACGCATTGCCTTGAGCTCAATAGCGCGTTCGATGATTTGCTGAAATTCGGTTTTGGAAAGATCCAAAAGGGTTAAAAAATGTCTTATCTGTTTCATAGAAGTTTCTATTATTGACGGCCAATAGCAAAAACAATCGCGTTCACAAGTGATAGCAGTTATTTCAGAAGAGTTTGTTTAGTGCAAAGGCGGGATAATGTTGAGAAAGTTAGAAATACATTTAAGTATATATAACATGTAAAATAGCTGGCGGCTAGGGCTTGATAACGCCATTATTGATCGCATATAAGAAGTAGAGCTAAGTGGTGTGTTAAATAAGTCTAAGAAAAGTACTTCGGCTATGTTAATATCGTGCCATAAATTAATGGGTGTTAACTGCATATATTTTGCAGTCACCAAAGGTTGTATGAGAGAAAAAATATGAGTGTTGCCGATACTATTAAAGACCAAATTGAATCAAATGCTATTCTACTTTACATGAAGGGTACACCGCGTTTTCCACAGTGCGGTTTTTCCTCTCGCACCGTTGAGGCCTTGACTGCCTGTGAAGAGCGATTTGCCTTTGTTAATATTTTAGAAAATCAAGATATACGGACAGAGCTACCAAAAATTGCCAATTGGCCAACCTTTCCACAACTGTGGATCAATGGTGAGTTAGTGGGCGGTTGCGATATTGTCTGCGAGCTAGCTGAGTCTGGTGAGTTGAAAGAAATGGTATCGGCTGCTGCGAAAGCTGCTGAAAGTAAAGAAGACAGTGAATAGTTGATTGTTGCTGTTGAGAGAGTGAATCCTCGATAGAATTTAATGAATATTTAATAATGATGGAGAAGTTAAATGGGCGTATTAGTAGGAAAAAAAGCACCGGATTTTACAGCATCTGCAGTATTGGCTGACGGTCAGATTGTCGATGGTTATAACTTTGCAGAAGCCACCAAGGGTAAGTATGCTTTAGTATTCTTTTATCCATTAGATTTTACGTTTGTATGTCCCTCTGAGCTAATTGCTCTGGATCACCGCATTGAAGCGTTTAAGGCGCTTAATGTTGAAGTTGTTGGTGTTTCAATTGATTCCCACTTTACCCATAACGCCTGGAGAAATACTTCGGTAGATAAAGGCGGTATCGGTCAAGTTAACTACACGCTAGTCGCTGATATGACTCATGCAATTTGTAAGGCTTACGACGTTGAAAGTGAAGGCGGCGTTGCTTATCGCGGTGCATTTATCATCGATAAAAATGGTGATGTGCGCTCACAAATTGTTAACGATCTACCACTAGGTCGCAACATGGACGAATTGATCCGTTTGTTTGAAGCGCTTCAGCATCACGAAGAACATGGTGAAGTTTGCCCAGCAGGTTGGAGTAAAGGCGACAAGGGAATGGATGCATCTCCCGATGGCGTTGCCGCTTACCTTGCAACTGAATCTGATAAGCTGTAGAAAATAGTATTTAAAAAACCGGCAATAGCCGGTTTTTTTTGGTCTAAAAAAGCTCACAAAGGTCTATGTCCCGGGAAAAGAGTGAATAAAAGTAGATAAAAAGCCGCTGAAAAGTGCCGTCCGTAGGTTTCTCTGGTTGGCAGTGATGGTTATAGATGAGTATTATGCGGGTCGTTTTAACGCCGTATCGCTGAGCGCAGTGGTTCTGCTGAGGTCTCACTGGTTTATTTTTACTTATCGATCATAATCTAGATGCTTTTGTGCGCTGCACTGTTAGAATACGCCCATAATTAAAGACAGAATATGGCGTTCATTGACATATTCTATAGACATACACGACGTATGATTAAGGAACATCTTTTGGCCAATAGTACTATTACAGAGTTAATGAAGGAAAGGTTTCGGGGCTATTTGCCCGTCGTTATCGATGTTGAAACTGGAGGGTTTAACGCAAATACAGATGCGTTACTTGAGATTGCAGCCGTTACTTTAACGATGGATGAACAGGGGTATTTAATTGTCGATCAAAGCTTTGAAGCCCGTGTAGAGCCTTTTGCAGGGGCTAATTTAGAACAGTCTGCTTTAGACTTTACCGGCATAGACCCCACCGATCCTGAGCGAGGAGCTGTCGGTGAGCTCGAAGCGATGGAAATGATTTTTAAAGCCGTGCGCAAAGCGGTAAAAGCACATGGTTGTAAACGGGCAATTTTAGTGGGTCACAACGCCTCTTTTGATCATGGCTTTGTAATGCAGGCGGCAGAGCGCTGTGAACTCAAGCGAAATCCTTTCCACCCCTTTTCAACCTTTGATACTGCAACCTTATCGGGCTTGGCCTATGGGCAGACAGTATTAGCGCGTGGTTGTGACGTTGCCGGTATTCCCTTTGACGGTAAAAAAGCCCACTCCGCTTTATACGACACAGAAAAAACCGCAGATTTGTTTTGTTCTATCGTTAATCGGTGGAAAGATTTAGGTGGTTGGGCTATGGTTCTTGATGATCAGTAATAAAACTCATCGTGTCTTTGGTAGCGAGCGGATTTAAATCATGAGAGCTAGTACTAAACTGAGTATCCTGTTTGTTATTACAACTGTTATCAATACCGCGCAGGCTATTACGTTTCGCCCCTCTATAGACGAGTCGGAGTGGGTATTAGAGTCGTCTAAATTTGAATGTAAGCTATCGCAAACTATACCGGCTTTCGGTATAGGCGAGTTTTTACACGAGGCGGGACTCGAGCCTCTTTTTACCTTGAAGCCCACTCAGCGCCTAGCGATTAAACGCAAGGCAATGTTAGTCGTTGAAGCATCCCCGTGGCAGCCTGGTATGCCCACCAAAGTGATAGGTCCACTTGAGGCGGGTAGAGTTTTAAAAACCAATGCTGTCTACGCCGGTGAGATGTTGGTTTCACTGTACAAGGGAATGTCGCCAACGTTTACCGTAGATCGCTGGATGAATTCATCCGATCAATTGAGAGTTGCGTTATCTGCAGCGAACTTTAAAGCTGCTTACAGTGATTATATCGTCTGTGTCGCGGGGCTGTTGCCGGCAAATTATCGTCAAGTTGCCCGTACCGCAGTACTGTTTCCACCGGCCGCATGGATGTTATCTGATGCAACGCGAGAGCGGCTAGAATTAATTGCTTTTTATGTTCAAGAAGATAAAAGTGTTACCGCTATTTATATTGACGGTCACTCGGATAGTGGCGGCAGGCGATTACTTAACCGTGATCTCTCTAAACAGCGTGCCGAGGAAGTTACTCGCTATTTGAAATTATTGGGAATAGACGAATCGATGATAACGACGCGGTATCATGGTGAGCGCTATCCCGTTGTGCCGAATACCTCTAAAACTAATCGGGCTCGAAATCGTCGGGTGACTATTCGTTTGGACAAAGAGTAAGTTGAAACTACCGCCAACAGTGGAGAGGATAATTGTTGGCTGATGGTTTGATCAGTATTGATTGACAATTTTTGCAGGGGAATTAACGGAGGTTTAGTGGCTAAGTTGTACCGCCATACACCGTTACCTATTATTTATAATGTTGAGCTTGATAAATACGTATCAAGTTTTTGGTTTGGAGCAGGGTAGATGTCCGATATTAAAAAGGTCGTGCTGGCATATTCAGGTGGTTTAGATACCTCCGTTATCATCCGCTGGTTACAGGAAACATATAATTGTGAAGTGGTAACTTTTACCGCAGATATAGGTCAAGGTGAAGAGGTTGAACCCGCGCGTCTTAAGGCACAGGCCTTAGGCATTAAGGAAATATATATTGATGATTTGCGTGAAGAGTTTGTGCGTGATTTCGTTTATCCTATGTTCCGCGCCAACACCGTTTATGAAGGCGAGTATTTATTAGGTACCGCTATTGCGCGGCCATTAATCGCTAAAAGATTGATTGAAATAGCCAACGAAACCGGTGCAGATGCAATCTCTCACGGTGCGACCGGCAAAGGCAATGATCAAGTTAGATTCGAGTTAGGCGCCTATGCACTTAAGCCTGGAGTAGAAATTATTGCCCCTTGGCGCGAGTGGGATCTTACTTCTCGCGAGTCATTAATGGCTTATTGTGAAGCGCATGATATTGCGGTTGATTACGCAAAAAACAAGAAAAAATCACCTTATTCAATGGATGCTAATCTATTACACATCTCTTATGAGTCGGGAATTTTAGAAGATCCTTGGGTCGAAGCGGATGAAGAAATGTGGCGTTGGACAGTCTCTCCCGAAGCGGCTCCGGATGAGGCGAGATACCTCGAGATAAGCTATGAAAAAGGCGACATAATCGCCATAGACGGTGAGAAGATGTCACCAGCTACGGTATTGGCAACCCTGAATCAAATTGGCGGGGAGCATGGGGTGGGTCGATTAGATATTGTTGAGAACCGTTTTGTCGGTATGAAAGCGCGCGGTTGTTATGAAACCCCGGGTGGCAGCATTATGCTAAAAGCTCATCGCGCGATAGAATCTATTACTTTAGACCGTGAAGCGGCACACTTAAAAGATGAGATGATGCCCCGTTACGCCAAAATGATCTACAACGGCTTTTGGTGGTCTGAAGAGCGCAAAATGTTGCAACAATCTATTGATTATAGCCAGCGTAATGTCAATGGTGAAGTGCGCATCAAATTATATAAAGGCAATATTAGTGTCGTGGGGCGTCGTTCTGATGACAGTTTGTTTGACGAGAATATAGCGACAATGGAAGATGATGCGGGTTCTTATAATCAGCAAGATGCGGAAGGGTTTATTAAGCTAAATGCCCTTAGAATGCGCATCGCGGCAGCCAAAGGCCGAAATCTTCTGGAAGATTAAAAAGAACTTTTAAGCCTGCGCAAGCGGGCTTTTTATTACCCTTTTTTCACGAAGAAGCGTTTATTATTCACCTTTGTCTGTTTTTGTGCGGCTACCTGCACTTGATACTAAAGTTTTATCTATAGGATAAATTCCTATAATCACTCAGGGGAGGAGTTTAACCTTAGCTTGGTAGCTTTACTGTTTAAAAACAGAAACTTGTGTTAGTTTCTGCGGGTTAATTAAACGAGGGCTGTTTTGTACTAAAAATATAATGTATGTCGATAATTATTATAAAAAAATAACTCTTAACTTTATTCTAATATTCCTGCTATACCTATAAGTAATTAAATAGTAGGGAATTAAATCTCTAATTATAATAATGTGTCTTCGTCGGATAAAAAGGAAGCGTTTTCTGCTGGTGCGTCATTGTCGGGATTGGTTGAAATTAAAGATCTCACAACACGGCGCGAAAGCAACTTTTTCTGAGCACCGTCGGGTAGATCGGTAAACATGATAAGGTTCTTTTTAACTAAAAGTTCTACTAAATCGTCGAGAATACGGGCGATACCAATGTCGGATTCATCCAAAAACGAATCGGGTGAGAAGTTCTCGTTGTGGATTGAGAAAAATTCCCTGACATCGGGGTGGTTATTATCGATAGCTTCGCTGGAGCCAGATGAGGCATCGGAGATAGCCGTAATTTTACCTTCTTGGTTGCGTATGGCGTATAACATGGTGGTAACTCGTCTATAACAGGATGATTTACCTGATAGTATGAATAAAAATATAAAATGGTCAAGGAAATGGATGTAATACAAGATCCTTTATTACAGTGCTTAATGCATTTAACACAGCAGAATCACCGTCCCCTTTCTGCTCAGGCCCTCCGTGAAGGGCTTCCGTTAGAACATGACAGGCTGACACCAAAATTATTTGTTCGCGCAGCCAAACGCGCCGGTTTCTCCGCCAAAATAGTTGAGCGGCCACTCTTAGATATCAGTCCATTAACCCTGCCGGCAGTATTGCTGCTGGAAAATGATGACGCTTGTATCCTTCAAGAAATTGATGAGCATAGTGGCGAAGCTATTTTGATCTTCCCCGATAGTGGTATGAAGAGAACCTCGATGGAGATGCTGCAAAAAAGCTACAGCGGTATCGCTATTTACCTCAACTTAGAATATCACTTTACTGAACGTGTCTCAAAAGTGTTAGATCAAAAAGAGGGGCACTGGTTCTGGGGGACTATTTGGCGCTCGGCTAAAATATACCGTGATGTATTGATCGCCTCGTTTTTAATTAATTTATTCGTGCTTGCCAACCCTCTGTTCGTCATGAATGTCTACGATCGGGTGGTGCCTAACTCCGCCATTGAGACGCTCTGGGTCTTAGCAATTGGCGTATTTGTGGTTTATAGCTTCGACTTTGGTTTAAAAATGTTGCGGTCATATTTTTTAGAGATAGCAGGGAAAAAAGCAGACATACTCATGTCGGCGATGCTGTTTGAAAAAGTGATGAGTATGCAGTATGCGCACATGCCAAAATCAGTGGGCTCGTTTGCCAGTAATTTGCGCGAATTTGAAAGTATCAGAGGTTTTTTAAGCTCTACTACTACCACTTTATTAATCGATATTCCCTTTGCGGTTATCTTTCTTATCGTGATGTTTTTGATTGGTGGACCACTGGTTTATGTGCCTTTAGTGGCTATTCCAATAATTTTGATTTATTCACTGATTGCCAGTCGAAAATTAAAAGTGACTATTGAGCAAACCTTCGCCGCATCCGCACAGAAAAACTCGACCTTGATTGAATGTTTAACGGCGATGGAAACGGTGAAAACTCAGCGGGCATCCTCGGTCTTACAATTGCGCTGGGAGCAAGCTGAAGGTTTTATTGCCAAGTGGAGTTTGAAAAGTAAGATGATCTCTTCATCCGTCACCAATTTTGCCGGATTTGTGACGCAGATGAGTTCGGTGTGTTTAGTGATCGTCGGTGTCTATCTGATATCAGAGCGAGAGTTGACGATGGGGGCGTTAATCGCAGCCAATATCCTCTCGGGACGAGTCTTGCAACCTATGGCGCAAGTCACTGGTTTAGTGACTAGTTTCTTTCAATCCAAAACAGCGTTACAGTCTCTCAATCAAATTATGTTATTACCCGATGAGCGTGCAGAGGGTAAAAATTATGTTCATCGCCCAGAATTGCGCGGCAGCATTGAATTCAACTCAGTAAAATTTAGCTACCCTGAAGCCGAACAGATTTCGTTAGACAAAGTGAGCTTTACCATTAAAAGTGGCGAAAAAGTGGCCTTAATTGGACGGATTGGCTCTGGCAAATCGACCATCGAAAAGTTATTGCTCGGCCTGTATAAACCCGATGAAGGTTCAATACGTATCGATGGTATCGACCTCAATCAAATCGACCCGATAGATTTGCGAGGTAATATTGGTTACGTGCCTCAAGAGTTGATGTTGTTTGACGGCACGGTCAGGGATAATATTATTATGGGTTCGCCAGAAATAGATGATCGGTCTCTAATCAAAGCGGCGGCGGTTGCTGGCGTCGATCAATTTGTCAATAAGCATCCTCAAGGGTTTGAAATGCCAGTGGGAGAGAGGGGCGCCAGATTATCGGGGGGGCAAAAGCAGGCAATTGCTATCGCCAGAGCTTTGATACACTCACCGAATATCTTAATATTAGATGAGCCGACCAATTCCATGGATAACTCGTCTGAAGATTATTTGCGCAAGCAATTAAGTGCATACTGTAAAGAGCGTACCTTGATATTAGTGACTCATAAGATGTCACTATTGTCGCTGGTAGATAGAATCGTGGTAATGGATGCGGGTCGTGTCGTCGCAGATGGTCCTAAAGAAGTGGTTTTAGATGCGTTAAAACAAGGTCGATTGCACATACAGCGTTGAGGTGAATGAATGAGTTCGAAGGTTGAGATTAAAGATTTACGCTATATGTCCAGCGTTAGTGAAGCGATGCTGGAACAGGCCCCAACAGGTGCAAAATACCTGTTATGGAGCGTGGCTTTCTTTATATTATTAGCGATTTTGTGGGCGAACTGGGCTCAGTTGGATGAGTTGAGTCGCGGCGAGGGAGAAATTATTCCCTCTAAACAGTTGCAAGTTATTCAAAACTTAGAAGGCGGTATTGTCGCAGAAATATTAGTTCAAGAGGGGCAGTTAGTCGAAAAAGGACAGTTGTTATTACGTATTGATGATACCCGTTTTTCCAGTTCATTTAAGGAAAATAAAGTAAGAGAGCTAGAGCTAATCGCCAAAGCTGTTCGCTTGCGAGCAGAATCCGCTGGGCTCGAGTTTTTGGCCCCTACAGACTTTCCCTATGAGTTTGAAGCTCTGATTCGTCAAGAGCGTAGTTTATATGAGGCAAGACAGCGGGAGTTAAACGCAAATGTAGTGGTTTTTGAACAGCAGTTGCAACAAAAGCTACAGGAGCTAGTGCAGGCAAAAAGTAAAGCATCGCAGTTGAGCCGAAGTTATAGTTTACTGCGACAAGAGAGAGATATGACAGCTCCGCTAGTCAGAGACGGGGTGGTTTCAGAGGTGGAGTATTTGCGTTTAAAGAGGCAGGTTGTTGATTTATCGGGAGAATTGAGCAATATTCGGTTAAGTCTACCACGCATTGAATCATCTTTAGCAGAAACTAGGGGCATGCTGAGAGAGGCGAAGCTAAAATTTCAGAGTATTGCCCGATCAGAATTAAATGAGACATTGTCAGAAGCTGCTAGACTTAGAGAAGCGCTAACTGGCATGCAAGATAAGTTGAGTAGGACTGAAGTTACCTCTCCGGTGAAAGGCGTCATCAAAGAATTACTTTTTAATACGGTTAATGGGGTCGTGCAACCAGGCGATGAAATACTCAATATAGTTCCCTGGGAAGATACTTTATTGGTTGAGGCGAAATTGCGGCCTTCAGATATTGCTAAAGTACAAGTTGGGCAGAGCGCTGTGATAAAAGTATCTGCTTATGATTTCGGGATTTATGGGGGGGTTGATGCTGTTGTGTCAAATGTTTCGCCAAGTACGGTTACCAATGAAAAGGGAGAGCCTTTTTATATCGTGCGCTTAACCACAGAAAAACCTTATATTGAAAAGGATGGTGCTCACTTACCCTTAATTGCCGGCATGACAGTGTCAGTAGATATAATGACGGGTAAAAAGACGGTGATGGACTACTTGCTTAAACCTATCTTAAAAGCGCGACAGAAGGCTTTAACTGAGCGATAGATAATAAACTTGTTTGGCTGTGGTTAAGCAATGTTATGCAAAAAGTACGATAAAGCACTATTGGTTAGTTAATTAGCGAAGAGTAATGTATGCAAGCTGAATACGTGTTAAATTAGCGACCTATACCATTGGATTTTGATTTGTAACGATTTTTCTTCTAATGTGCGCTAGGCGCAGCATGATCAAATTAAGTCTTAATAGAAGCAGATAATGAATTTATACATATTAACGGCAAGAGACAATGTAGCACACCGCTGGCGTGATATCGCGGGGGATAATCGTACCCAACAGATAGCAACGACAGAGTTAGCTGAATTCACCTTTACTACCGATTGTAGTTTGCTAGTGCATATTGATTCATTTAGCAAAGATGAACTCACATTACTCTGTACTTATTGGAATAAAGTAAATTTAATTGGCTTTTCAGATAATCCCAATGATAATCAAGGTATAGAATTATTATTGCGCGGTTTCAAAGGCTATATTAATACTTTTGTTACGCGGTCGATTTTTGAACAGTTACTGGTCTCAGTCGCCAAGGGAGATATTTGGGCGGGTACCAGTATCGTACAAAAAATGTTGAAGAGGCTCTTGCAGCAGTCCGATATGGAGTACAGTATAAATTTGACTCCCTTTAATTTGAGTAACAGGGAAACTGAGACGATTGACATATTAATCACTGGTGCCAGTAATAAGGAAATTGGACGTAAGTTAGGGATAACAGAAAGAACGGTTAAAGCCCATGTTAGCTCTATTTTACATAAGACGGAAACGACGGATCGAGTATCGTTAATTATAAAATTAAAAGATAGTAAGTAGCTGGTAGTTAACAGGCTCAAGGAGAACTCAAGTGAAAATTAGACTAACAATGATGGCTTTGGCGATGGCAGCTGCGCCTTATTCATTAACATATGCACAGTCCTTAAATGCTGTTGTCGCAGAGGCGGTACTTTCTAACCCACAAGTACAATCTGTCATGAATGCACGTAATGCTGTCATTGAAGAAGTTAAGCAGGCAAATGCCGGCTACCGCCCAAAAATTGATATCGGAGCGGGCGTAGGTTACGAGAAAACCAAAGTTTTCCCCGGAGATGATGCAGAGCTTAAACGCTCGGAGGCAAACTTAAGCTTAAATCAAATGCTGTTTGATGGGTTTAGGGTCTCTAGTGAAGTCGATAGGCAATCATCGCGATTGGCTTCGATTAATTACCGCTTGAGAGAAATTTCTGAAGAGACAGCACTGGAAGCAGCACGAGCTTATCTTGAAATTTTAAAGCGCCAAACGCTAGTATTACAGGCCAAAGATACCTTGTTAACGCATGTGCGCATCTTTGATCAAATTAAGCGTCGCTCAGAATCTGGGGTAGGCACCATCGCCTCTATCAAACAGGCTGAGGGTCGTCTGGCACTAGCTGAAGTCAATGTACTATCGGCAGACAATAACTTGTTAGATGCAAAATCTTCCTATGAGCGGGTTACCGGTAATAAAGTACCTGATAATCTAGAAGATCCAGATATTGATACAACTTGGATTCCCGATACTTTTGAACAGGCAATAGAACGAGCCTACGCTAAGCATCCTACCTTAAAACTAGCATCGTCCGATGTCGATGCGGCCCGTGCCCAATATGAAGCAGCGCGCAGCTTAATGTTCCCCACCTTAAATTTAGAGGTGAATCGTACTTGGAATGACAACATCGATGGCATCGAGGGGCCCAATGAAGATTTAACGGCGATGATTCGGATGCGGTATAACTTGTATAACGGTGGTGCTGATAAAGCGCGTCTTCGTCAGACTCGTCATCAAATTGATGAAGCTACCAACATTCGATCAGATGCGGCCAGACAGACGTTACAAAGTGTCGACCTGTCTTGGAATGCCTACCAAATCCTGGGTCGTCAGCTTGATTATTTAGAGCAGCACGTGACATCCACAGAGAGCACCAGAGATGCTTACGTACAGCAATTCAATATTGGTCAGCGCTCATTACTGGATTTACTAGATACCGAGAACGAAGTCTTTTCTTCGCAAAATGCCTTTACTGAAGCTATCTACGACCACATGCTCGCGCAATATCGCCTACTCAGTGGTATGGGTGAACTGCTAGACGTATTGGAATTGGATTTATCTACTTTAGAGGTAAACTCGTTTAACAATGTAACGCAGTAGCCCTGCACCGATGCAGCCTATTCAGTATTTAAATCCATGCTAGGTCTAACTTAATCCAACTTTAGTCGGAGTTATAACTTCCCGCTAAAGTTGAATTAGCCTTACTGCATTGCAAATCTTAATCTAGCTAGTTAATATATAAAGAATAATGGGTTTGACCCTATAATTTGAGCTACTTGGTTATATCAAAGCGGCTCGGTTAATCGTTGGGTTATTTTTTTATTGCCGATTAAAATTAAGAGATCTCAGCATAACTCGCCATAGGGCATGCAAACGACGCTCGAACACATAGCGTTAAAAACCGGCTCAAGACTCAACAAGTAGCGGCTCACAGGCCCTGCTATAGCGTCAATGTTAGACCGGTCTTGCCCTGATTAGTGACCTATTGCCGACATCTCATTAAAGTGACTGCAAAATAAATATAAAAGGTTGCCTGCGAGCAGCCTTTTTTTGGATCTAGAATGAAGAAACATAAAATACTTGAAGCTCCTATCCCGATGCGCTGGGTCGGGCCGATTAAAATATCAGGTAGTACTCTCGAAGAAAAAGTAACAGTACCACTGGCCACTTATGAAACACCACTTTGGCATTCTGTAGGTAGAGGGGCGCGCGTTTCTACCCTAACAGATGGCATCCTCACGACAATTATCGATGAGCGAATGAGCCGTTCAATTCTGCTGGAGGCCGACAATGCACAAATGGCACTGCAGGCACTGCAGTCGATAAAATCTCGTTTTGATGAGTTAAATGTAGTGGTCGCTCAGTCGAGTCGCTTCGCCAAACTCATCGATATAAATGCCCAGATTGTCGGGAATTTACTTTATTTGCGTTTAGAATTTACCACTGGTGACGCCTCTGGGCATAACATGGTGACGAATGCTGCCGATCAGTTATTTCCCTGGATACTCACCCAATACCCCTATTTGCGTTATTCATCAATATCGGCTAATTACTGCTCGGATAAAAAAGCCACTGCCGTCAATGGGATTTTGGGTCGAGGTAAAAATGTTGTCACCGAAATTATTATCTCCAGGGACTTATGCACGCGAAAGTTAAACACCACCCCGGAGAAAATGGTTGATCTAAATATTAAAAAGAACCTAATAGGGACTATGATTGCCGGTGGCTTGCGCAGTGCTAACGCGCATTATGCCAATATGTTGCTGGCTTTTTATCTGGCTACTGGGCAAGACGCGGCCAATATTATTGAGGGTTCGCAAGGGGTAGTGCACGCAGAAGTGCGCGGCGATGATTTATATTTTTCATGTACTATACCCAACCTGATCGTAGGCACCGTAGGTAATGGTAAGGGAATAGCATTCGTTGCAGAAAATTTAGAAAAATTAGGTTGTAGAGAATCCCGCCCCAGCGGTGATAATGCTCGCCGCCTAGCGGCAATCTGTGGCGCCACTGTGCTCTGTGGTGAATTATCACTATTGGCTGCACAAACTAATCCGGGTGAGCTAATGCAGGCGCATATAAACTTGGAAAGATCATGACAGATCGCACTAACGATCGAAAGATCGAGCATATTCAGGTAATCCAAAACGATCAATTAACCGATCGCCAAGGCCACTATTTTGACGCGGTAAAACTAGTGCACCGCGCACTGCCTGAAATTTCGCTCAGTGAAATCGATACTAGTTGCGAGTTTCTCGGTAAAAAATTGTCTTTTCCATTACTGATTTCCTCTATGACCGGAGGCGACCATCAGCTTATCCGGCGCATTAATAAACATCTGGCTGAAGCCGCTGAACAGTGCCAAGTTGCATTAGCGGTTGGCTCGCAACGGGTCATGTTTAGCCACCCACAGGCGGCGGAGAGCTTTAGACTACGCCAGTTTGCACCCACCACTGTGCTTTTAGCTAACTTAGGTGCGGTACAGTTAAATAAAGGTTTTGGCATAGAGGAGGCGCGCGCCGCCGTTGATATTTTAGATGCCGATGGCCTCTACCTGCATCTCAACCCTCTGCAAGAGGCGGTGCAGCTTGAAGGTGATACTGATTTTTCAAATTTATCTGCAAAAATAGCTCAGATAGTAACGGGCTTATCAAAACCGGTCTTGTTAAAAGAAGTCGGCTCCGGCTTTAGCCGTCAAGATATAGAGAACGGCCTCTCTGCCGGGGTTCGCTATTATGATGTCGCGGGTAAAGGGGGCACATCCTGGAGTCGTATTGAGCATCATCGCAATCAAAACCGCGGTCGTGGCAATGATTTAGGGCTGTGTTTTCAAGATTGGGGTATCGATACGGTTACATCGTTGCGGCTGTTAAACAACTATACAGATAGGGCAACTTTAATTAGTAGCGGTGGACTTAGAAATGGGATTGATATGGTTAAGTCTGTTATACTCGGCGCCTCGATTTGCGGCTTGGCTGCACCCTTTTTAACGCCGGCGATGGAATCCACCGCGGCGGTAGTCAATGAGATTGAAAGGCTACGTCGAGAATTCACTACAGCTATGTTTCTTTTAGGAATGAAAGATATAAAGAGCCTCTTTAATAACCAATCGCTAATCTTAAAATAGAGTTAATAAACTCTTTAGATAGCTGGTTATTAAACGAGCGTTGAGGAACAAACCTAGTATGTTACCTGTTGGTATTGATAAAATCAGCTTTTATACATCTAACTATTATTTAGATTTAAGAACCTTAGCCTGTGCCCAAGGTACGGATCCAGAAAAGTATTATGTAGGTATAGGGCAGGAAAAAATGGGCATGCCTGCCCATGATGAAGACGTGGTGACAATGGCTGCTAGCGCCGCTTATCCACTGTTTGAAGATGAGCAAAGCAAGCACATTTCAACCTTATTATTTGCCACAGAATCGGGTATTGATCAATCTAAATCAGCCGGTATTTATGTGCACCGCTTATTGGGTCTCAATCAAAATTGCCGTGTAGTGGAGCTTAAACAAGCCTGTTATTCGGCCACCGCTGCGGTACAAATGGCCTGTGCGCTGGTCGCGCGTCAACCTGAAACCTCTGTGTTGGTGATTGCCTCCGATGTCGCCAAGTATGAGCTCGACTCACCAGGGGAAGCTACCCAGGGCTGTGGCGCCGTTGCTATGCTGATTAAAGCCAATCCGAGAATATTAGAAATTGACGCAGAAGTCGGTAATCATACTGAAGATGTGATGGATTTTTGGCGTCCAAATTATCTAAAAACAGCGATAGTTGACGGTAAGTATTCGACCAAAATCTATTTGCAATCACTGAAAAAGGCCTGGCTTAATTTCACCCAAGCCAGTGATTTAGGTTTCGCTGACCTTAGTCATTTCTGTTATCACCTGCCATTCTCGCGGATGGCGCAAAAGGCCCATAAACATCTATCTAGGGTCAATAAAAGTAATCTAGAGCCGGCGCAAATTGAGGCACAGATTGCAGACTCGCTGTTTTATAACAAGCTTATTGGCAATAGTTATGCCGCGGCGTTATTTATTGGTTTTATCTCACTGTTAGAAAAAGGTAGCAGTGATCTGGGTGGTAAAAAAATTGGCTTTTTTAGCTACGGATCTGGCTGTGTTGCCGAATTTTTTAGCGGCACAGTGGTCGCTGGTTACCAGCAGTATCTGTTTAAAGAACAGCATCAGAGCATGCTTGAAAGTCGCCAAGCGCTTGATTATGAGCAGTATATAGTACTGTACAATACCCCAGATCCACAGCGCGGTGAGAGCGTCACCATCGCTGAAGATAGCACGGGTAAATTTAGATTGGCTGGCATTGCCAATCATAAACGAGAGTACGTTGCACGGTAATGCAGGGGCGTGCTCCGGGTAAAATAATATTAAGTGGCGAGCACTCAGTGGTATACGGAGCGCCCGCTATTGCCACTGCGATACAACTGTATAGCTATATCGATTACACGCCGATAAAGGGCTCAGAGTTGATTGCCGAATTTGTCGGTATTAAAGTACACTCTAACCATCCCATCGCAAAATTATCACCACTGGTTGCTTTTCTTGATCGGCAATTTCAAAAGTTTGTCGATGGTGCCATCCAAGTCGATAAAATTCTCAACTCGCCAGTGCAATTAGTCCTTTATGTACTTGCTTCGCAATTACCCAGCCACTCACTGAGCGCTCACTTTAACGGCGATAGCCAGTTACCGATAGGCGCCGGGATGGGCTCCTCTGCCTCTATTATTGCCGCGGCGGTGGTGCTTGTTGAAGCCATTAATAAAAAGCCACTATCCCCGGTAGAGCGCTATCAATTGGTCAAACACTGCGAGCGTTTGCAACACGGTAAGGGCAGTCTGATTGATGCCGCCACGGTTATTTTAGGCGGTGTAGTGCAAGTGCAAGAGCAGAGCGTGACTAAGCTGCCATTGAGGTTGGACGAGCATTGGTACTGGTTATTTACCGGCACTCCACAGTGCTCAACGGGAGAGTGTGTGAGTTTTGTGGCAGAGCACCATGGGACAGATCATGCTCTGTGGCAAGATTTTAGCGCCTGTACCGAAAGTTTAATCAGTCAGTTGTCGACAGGGTCTGATCCGAGTGACACCCTGCTAGAAAATCAGCGATTATTGACTCATATCGGCATCGTTTCAACCCGTACTCAACAGCTAATAGCCACCCTCAAAACGCGAGGCGCCGTTGCCAAGGTTTCTGGCGCGGGTGCTTATATTGGCGATTCAAATGGTTTACTGTTGGTTTACGCAAAAGATATTACCCCCGAAGCGCTATTTGCAGGCTTTAATATGAAATGGGGCAAAGTTGAGCAAGATACACAAGGCGCTAAGGTATTCAAAAATGACTAAAAAAATAACCGCCAGTGCTCCGGGCAGTGTGATGCTGATGGGTGAGCATGCCGTGGTTAAAGGGTATTGGGCAATCGCCTGTGCTCTGGATAAAAATATTAGCGTTACCTTAACCCCCAGAACAGATCGGAAAATTTATATTCGCTCAGAATTGGCAACTTACAGTGCCAGTTTAGACCACTTGATAAGCGAAAACAGACTCAGTTTTGTGTTAAAGGCAATTCAATTACAATTACCAGCGCTAACCGCGGGTTTTGAGCTAGATATCCACGCCGAGTTTTCACATACCTTGGGACTGGGTTCCTCTGCAGCAGTGACGGTCGCCACGATTAAAGTACTCACAGAATATACCAACACCCCCTTGAGCCGTGCAGCACATTTACAAAAATCACTCGCCGTGGTTCATGCAGTGCAGGGACGTGGCTCAGGGACTGATTTGGCAGCGAGCATCTACGGCGGTGTGATTGCCTATAAAATCGATCCCTGCGAAGTCATACCCCTGTCTGGACTGCCGGTTATTTGTTTGCACTATGTGGGGTATAAAACTACCACCCCTACTGTGTTATCGATGGTGGCGAAAAGGGCCAAGCGCCACCCCCACATTTATCGAGACATCTACAAAATGATGGGCAGCGTCACTTGTGCGGCTATTTCGGCGGTTAAACAACAAGACTGGCAGAACCTTGGTGAGTTGATGAATATCTATCAGGGACAGATGGACAGTTTAGGTGTCAGCGATGCTAATCTCTGCGAGATGATTTATACACTACGACAAGATCCGCGGGTTCAAGGGGCCAAAATATCGGGATCAGGCCTGGGCGATTGTGTGATCTCGCTGGGTGCCGAGATAGATCTAGCAGGTTTTCAACAAATAAAACTGACGGTCGCCAAACAGGGCGTTAGCTTGAAGTGAGTAAGCTTAATGATTGAGAATTGTTTAAGTAAAGCGCAGGTAATCAACCGTTATTTACCCGCAACGCTGACGGCTAAAGAGCACGCAACTGCCTTTGCGCCGAGTAATATTGCCCTGTGTAAGTACTGGGGCAAGCGCGATACCGAACTCAATTTACCCACCAACTCGAGTTTATCGATCTCACTGGGGCACTTGGGCTCGCACACTCAGATTAGCCACAGTCACTCAAATATTGATATCGTCAGGTTAAATAACAAAGTACAGGACCCACAGAGTAGTTTTCATCTTAAAGTGATCGCCTTTGTTAATTTATTTCGGCGCAGTCAAACGATAGGGCTGATTATCGATACCCGTAATACTATTCCAACCGCCGCGGGGCTCGCTTCATCTGCCTCAGGTTTTGCGGCACTGATGTTGGCGCTCGATGATTTTTTTGATTTGCAACTTGCAGATCAACAGCTCTCTGCCTTTGCCAGAATGGGCAGTGGTAGTGCCTCACGTTCTATCTACAGCGGTTTTGTGCACTGGGAAATGGGTGAGCAACTAGATGGTATGGACAGTGTTGCCCATCAACTAGATACTCAGTGGCCCAATCTGCGGATCGGCTTAATTAAAGTCAGCAGTGCGCAAAAGCCGGTCGATTCGCGCACGGGTATGGATCGTACCACAGCCACCTCTAACCTCTATCAAAACTGGCCCGCACAAGCAGCGGCCGATTTAATCACCTTAGATAACGCGATTAAGCAGCGCGATTTTCACGCCATGGCTGCCTGCGCCGAACACAATGCCATGTCGATGCATGCCACCATGATCTCGGCCTGGCCACCCCTAGTATATTGGCTACCTGAATCACTCGCCGTGATGCAGCGGGTTTGGCAACTGCGTGAATCAGGCGTCGCGGTTTATTTCACCATGGATGCAGGGCCCAACTTAAAGCTATTGTTTGAGCAATCGTCTCAGGCGTTGCTAGAGACAGAGTTTTCGCAGCTGGATATCATTGTGCCCTTCGGTGATTAATGGTGCTGGCTAACGACCTGTTGAGTGGTTTTGTGCTCTGTGCCAATCAGCGTGATACGCCACAGGGCATCGCACTTAGCTACTGGCTAGTGACCCAGCACCTGCCGCAGTACATCGAAATACCCGCTCAAGAACAGGTGTTTTTTGTACTGCGAGAAAATGAAGAGGATATCCGTTTTTTACTGCGCGGTTTTAGTGACTGGCGGCTGCAATATTTAGCCTTAAAAGACTTAAAACAACAGCCGGTAATGGGCTTGTACTGTACGAGTCTAAAAGTGACGCGCGCCATTATCAACAAACTCCATCACGCCCACATCGTGATGATAGAGGAAGATATCCGCCCCTGTGATCGCTATTTAATGGAGCGATTTATTCGCGGTGCGGTTTGTTTTGATCCGCAAAATAGTCAAAAAATAGCCCCGCGCCCCTATCAACCCCACTTTAAAATATTGTCACTCGACATAGAAACCAACATGCACAGCGGCGAGATACTCTGTATTGGGGTGCAAGACTCCGAGGGTTTTAAACGGGTATTAATGTTGGGTGAGGGCAGTGATAGCGATACTATTCAATACTGCGGCGATGCAAAAGCGCTGCTGCTCGCCTATGTAGCATTGATTAATATTGCCGACCCAGACATCATCATTGGCTGGAACGTGATAGGTTTTGATTTCAAAGTGATTGGCAAGTGCGCTGAACAACAACAAATCGAACTCAACATAGGTCGCGATGGCAGTGCCTGTGTCTTGCATGAATCGGCGCGCGGTAAACTGTATTTGCGCATAGAGGGACGCATTGTCCTCGACGGCATCGACGTCTTAAAGGGGGCTACCTATCAATTTGCTAGCTACTCACTAGAAAATGTATCGAGGCAGTTACTCAATAAAGGCAAGCTGGTGGAGAGCGTGGTGCATCGCGGTGATGAGATCATCGACATGTATGACACAGATCAGGCGGCGCTGGCTAAATATAACTTGATGGACTGTGAACTAGTGCTGGAGATATTTGAGCACGCCAAACTGATCGACTACTTGGTAGAGCGCACTGCACTCACTGGCTTAGCACTGGATAAAATTGGCGGCTGGTCGAGTGCCTTCGATAATCTATACCTGCCCAGACTGCACCGCAGTGGTTATGTGGCACCAGAATATGCCTCTGGTGTTAGTGATATGGCCTCACCCGGCGGCTACGTAATGGATTCTATCCCCGGCCTCTATCAACACATCTTAGTGCTCGACTTTAAAAGCTTGTACCCCAGTATTATTCGCACTTTTAAAATAGACCCCCAGGGCTTAGCCCAGAGCGCTATCATAAAAGATAAGGAGCAACTGGTGCCGGGTTTTAATGGCGCTTTTTTTACCAAGACCGATAACATCTTGCCCGAGATCATGGATGATCTATGGCGCGCCCGCGACAAGGCTAAAGCGGCCAATAACAAAGCCATGTCACAGGCGATTAAGATATTGATGAGCTCTATGTACGGCGTGTTGGGGTCCAACGCCTGTCGCTTCTTTGATCACCGACTCTCGGGGTCGATCACTTTGCGCGGTCATGAAATACTCACCACCACGGCCAAGCAGATAGAGTTGCAATACGGTTACAAAGTTATCTACGGTGATACCGATTCCGTGTTTGTCTGGTTGGGCGAAGATTGTCCCAATCGCGAGGCACATGAAATCGGTGAAAAGATGTCTAGAGAGCTCACCTTGTGGTGGCAGCGGCATTTGACCGAGCGCTACCAAATCGAAAGCCATTTAGAGCTTGAATACGAAACGCACTACAGCAAGTTTTTAATGCCGACCATGCGCGATTCTGAAGTGGGCACCAAAAAGCGCTATGCCGGGTTACAGCACTTTAAAGACAACCGCACCGAAATGGTCTTTAAAGGTATGGAGAATGTGCGCTCCGACTGGACCGAGCTGGCTAAAGCTATGCAGCAACGCGTCTTTCAATGTGCCTTCAATGATCTACCCTATGAAGACTATATTAAAGAGACTGTCGAAGAAGTGCGCAGCGGCAAGCGCGATGCCCAGCTGCTCTATCACCGCAAGCTGCGGCAAAACATTGAAGACTATCAAAAAAACCGACCACCCCACGCCCAGGCCGCCCTCAAATTACAGCAGTATTATCGCCAGCAAAACATTAATCAACAGGTGCTTCGTGGCCAGACGATACGTTACTACATGACCATCAATGGACCGGAACCTATAGAGTGTCACCATTCACGTCTGGATTATGATCACTATATTGAGCGCCAGTTAAAACCCGCTCTCGACGCGTTATTATCGGTCAAAGGGCGTACCTTTGAGCAGTTGGTTGGTTTGCAGATTGGCTTGTTTGAATGAGCGGTCGTTATCAGAATTTTGGCTTCGCAGCTGTGGCCCAATATGATTTTAAATGTAGTAATAAAGTCGTCGAAAATCGGGTGCTGAGCTATGTGTATAAATGTTTGTAACAACATGGTTAGGGTAACTGTCTGCGGATGATGGGTAAATGCAAAAAAAGCAAAAATCAGCCAGTTCTTAAGCTGATTATTAACCAACATCGGCTGTGAGAATGTTTGTAACGTATCTATCGACCAGTTTTAGCACTAAGGAATCCATTTGCAAATCGAATATTCTCTGGGATTAATCTCATTCTTTACTTCAGTCATTGCCGGGCTTATCGGTTTTGGGGGAGGTATGTTACTAATAGCAATATTGCCTTTGTTTATAAGTGCTAATTTGATCATTCCCATCCACGGCATTACGCAATTAGCCAGCAACGCTTCGCGGATGGTCTTTTCCCTAAAAAGTGTGCAATGGTCACTACTGCCCAAGTTTTTGCTTGGCTCGCTGGTCGGTGTGTTGATATTTGGCTTCTTATTGTCGAGTATATCCACTGAATATGTCCCCATTGCTATAGGCCTGTATATTCTATGCAGTTTATGGAGCCCGCGTTTTTCTAAATTCATTAAACGCTATGAAAATTATTATCTTATCGGTGTACTGCAAACCGGTTTGGGCTTGATTGTTGGCGCGACAGGGCCATTGTCACTCACTGTTTTAACTAAGCAGTTAAGTTCTAAAGATCAGATAATCGCCACTAGCTCAATGTTTATGACCATTAGCCATCTAGCAAAAATCCCGGTGTTTATGGTGATAGGAGTATCGTTTTTAGAGCATACTAATTTATTGCTGACCATGATTTTTGGGTCAGTACTCGGCTCTTTTATCGGTACCAAGTTAAGGCTGGCTGCAGATAATGACCGTTTGATTTTAGTTATTAAAATTTTATTAAGCTTGTTGGCCGTGAAAATGTTGCTCACTTCACTGATGTTTTATCGCATTATTTAATAGGGCGGCTGTCCTACTATCGCTTATTCTACTGACTATTTAACAGCTCAATTGACCTATAATGTCATCGACAACGTTTAAAAGCACCATTGAGAGATCACTACTGTGAATAATTTAAACATCCCTATGCAAGCTTCTGAGTTAGAGGCATCAATCCGTTCGGGCATTCCGATTAGCGCTCACATGGATTTTAGAGTGCGTGAATTAACCGCGCAAAACATCGAAGTATCAGGCGGTGCCCTGGAAAATATCAACGTGCACCAGACCGCCTTCGCCGGATCACTCTATGCTATTTGTACCTTGGCCGCATGGGGGCTGACCTACTCAAAACTCCCAGATAACTGCTCGCTGGTGATGGAAAAAGCCAGTATCGAATATTTGCGACCGGTCAGAGGACAAATAGTGGCAGAGGCGGTTATCAGTCAGGAGCAAAGCCAAGGATTGCTAGAACAACTGGCGCAATCAGCTAAGGCACGATTAGAACTGCAAGTGGTGGTGATGAATGAGCGGAAAATAGCCGTTAAGTTTACAGCCTACTTGTATGTGAAAATGAACGGGTAAGGTGAACTTAGTTTGGTAAGAGGCACTAGTTAATGGGCATCAATCAATATAACTGGTCTAATAATTTCTGCTTTAGCAGAGAAAAAATACTAGCGATTTAACTACCTTCTCTTTATGCCTCTTGGGTAATACTCACACATAGACCCAAACATGAGATTCGCTCCACTAGTGGTTGCTCCATGATTCCCTGATAGGGGATACAGTTGCTGCGAGTCTCTTGGTATTGAGTGTTTTCTCGATCACTCTCTTGATTATCAAGCAAGCCAAGCCTAAAAATCACTAGGTTAACCACCCTAGCATGGATTGAATGATGACTGCATTGGCGATATCGATAAAAAAAGCGCCTATCAATGGGATGACAATAAATGCCTTGGGTGATGCGCCAAATTTCTTGGTGACCGCTGTCATATTTGCGATCGCGGTGGGTGTGGCACCTAGTGCCAGCCCTGCATAACCTGAGGATATAACCGCGGCATCGTAGTCGCTACCCAATAATTTGAACACTACAAATACGGTAAAAAGTACCGTCAGTACTAGCTGGGCTAAGAGTAATAATAATATAGGGGCTGCCAAATCAACTAGAGTCCATAGTTGTAAACTCATTAGTGACATTGATAGGAACAAACTTAAACTTAAATCCGAAACCAGGGCTAATGTTGGGGTATTACTTGGCCAAGAAACTTTCTTAAACAATAGCGGAATACTATTGGTTAATAGAATTCCGCCAAACAAACAAGGTACAAATAAAGGTAGTTTTACCCCTAGGTAGGCTAACAATTCATGCAGGTATAGCCCCAGGCCTATCGCGAAACTCAACACCAATAGTAAGGTTAATACCGAGTCGACATCAATTTTTTGCTTAGCTTCATCCGCTATGCCAACGGTAATAGGATCTGGGATGGAGGAGCTTAAGTTGTTTTTGTTGATTAAGTATTTCGCGATAGGTCCGCCTATCAACCCTCCTAGAACTAAGCCAAAGGTAGCACAAGCTATGCCAATTTCGATGGCATTTTCAATACCATATTGCTCTTTGAAAATCGGTGACCAGGCGATTGCAGTGCCGTGGCCTCCGCTGAGAGAAACGGATCCGCCAAGCAAACCTACCACTGTGGGCAACTCAGTGACCAAAGTAACGCCAATGCCGGTTAAGTTTTGTAGGAATAGATATATAATTGCCAATACCAATAATAGCACCAGCGTTTTGCCACCCTCCAATAACGTGCTGAATTTAGAATTCAAACCAATGGTAGTGAAAAATATAATCAGTAGTGCATCACGCTGCCCCAGTGAAAAGCTAATGCTGTAATCAAATAGCAAATAAAGTAAGGTAAGCAATAGAGAGACAATAATGCCGCCACTGACGGGTTCAGGAATGTTGTATTCTTTTAGTACACCAATACGCTTGGTTAGAAGTCTACCCAAAAACAATACTAATACTGCGACTATGACAGTCTGTCTTGCAGTGAACTCCATCGTCGTTATTACCTCTGTTGTTGGTGTTTATTGGTGTTGACTGAGAATGATAATGTATTTCTCTGGTCTGGTAATTATAAAATCACCATTGTTTATCAATTGGCTATAAATTCGAGATGAATAACAGCATTTAACCATTGTTTTACAGAGAGTGTAGCGTGGCTGGAAAATATATTTTGTTTATAGGCTATTTTTTATCTAAACAAGGGTGGGCAGCGCTGGTGATTTACCTGGACCGGTAATGCTTAGCAGGGGTATAGGTCTTCCCCGAGGATTAGTATTTATAATCAACCTTTCTTGATCGAGAGCTGGTTATTGACAGCCTATCCAAAAAAACCTCAATAGGGGGAGATATTGAGGCCTAGTTACCATCAGGCAAATTTTTGTACTAGTTAACAGCGATGAACTGCCCAGCGACTATGACGCTCTTGCGGCCATTGACCACAAAGTAGGTCACCCCATTTTCAACAAAAGATACCACACTAGTCTCCGGCACTGTTTTGATATCGGCAATGACTAAACCTAATATTATGCCAGCGGCAACATAATAACCGCGGTTGTAACTATGATTGCTCCAATGTGCACGTCTAAGCACCACTCTACGCGGTGCGACGAAAGGTTTACCCAAGACAGGTGTGTGTAGGCGTTGGTTGTTGTGTTGAATGCCCGCTGCCAGCGACTGAGTCGCTGGGATTAATAGTGAGCATGCAACTGTGAGTGTTAGAAGAATATTTTTGAGCATTGCCTAGCCTCTTTTAAATGTTTACTGGTTAATGTATGAGTTAATTTTAAAAGAAGCCGGCTGCGATCTCTGTACAATTGCCGCCAACTTATATTCTTCAGGTGACAACTTTCGCTCCATACAAATTGAATACTAAACTCCATAGATCGATGCGGCTAAATGTTACCAAGCACCGCCGAGTGCGAGATAGAGATTGACCCGCTGCTCAAGGGCCATTCGCTGTAACGAGGTTAATTTACTCTGGGCAGAAATTGCCTGCTGCTGCAGGTTTAAGGTATCTAAAAGTCCGATTTCACCCTCAGCATAACGCAGTGTCGCAATTTTTTTTGCCTGTTGGCTCTGGGTTAAGGCTTCATATAATTGTCGTTCTCGCTGAGCAAGTACCAACCCTAGGTCAAGATTTTTTTCTACGTCGGCGAAGGCGTTCAGGGCTTTTTGTCGATAATTAGCCACCGCTTGTTGCTGATCTATATTGGCCAGGTCAATTTCAATTTTTCCTTGACCGGCATCCAGTAACGGCACCAATAGATTAGCGGCCAGTTGCCAGGCCATGTTGGCAGGATTGAGTACATCCTCGAGAGAAGATGAGGCACCATTGATATTGCTGGTCAGTGAGAATTTAGGTAACTGCGCTGCCCTGGTCTGCTTAACGATATGGAAAGCGGCGGCTATTTGTCGTTCTGCTGACACCATATCAGGGCGTCGTTCCAGCATATTAGAGGGGATACCCGCAGGCGGTGGCGCGGGTAGTGGAGGCAGTTGATCGGGGATCTCAGAGCTGGCGCTGGGGTAGCGACCCAAGAGTAACTCCAAGGCCCGTAAAGCATTACGCTGTGAGCCCTGTAAACTGATATATTGATCTTTAGCTGAAGCTAAATTGGCTTTGTTGACCGCCAGATCTTGAGCTGAGCTGAGTCCATGGTCGTATTTGGCTTGCGTGATTATTAATATTTGTTGCAGTAAGCTGCTGTTCTGCTGAGAAATAATTACCTGTCGTTTACTTTCTATGACCTTGAAATAAGATTTGGCAAGGTTGGCGCTCAGAGAGTGAATAGCGTAGCGATGATCTGCCTGCGCACTTAGCGCACTGGCTTGAGAGGCATCTATACCGGCTTGTAAACGTCCCCAGAGGTCAATTTCCCAACTGCCATTTAACCCCACGCTGCTGTTTGACTTGGTATCGTTAGAGGAGAAATTACCCGATTGACTTTGACCGATCGATAAATTAACCGTCGGTTTTAGGGCAGTGGCTGACTTTGCGGCGAGCAGCCAAGCTCTATTCATCTTGGCTGAGGTCAGTTGTAGATCAATATTATTCTTTTGCCCCTCTTTGATCAACGCTAATAGCAGTGGATCATTGAAGCTTTTTAACCATGTTATGTTGACCGGCTGTTGATTGGTACTGTTGGCAGACCAAGTAGTGGGAATAGACATTTGTGCTGTGCTAGGGATGGGGTGGTACGTTGTGCTCTTGAGTGACGAGCAAGCCGTGGTCATGGTCACTAGTATTAATAATAAGGGTAGTTTATTCCGTTGCATATTGGCTCTCCTGTGCGCTGACGCGCATAAACACGGCGTATAATACGGGCACGACCAGTAGGGTCAGTAGTGTGGCAAAGGTTAAGCCAAAGACGATGACGACCGCCATAGATTGAAAAAAAGCATCAAAAAATAGCGGTATGACCCCCAGTGCAGTGGTGAAAGAGCCCAGTACCACTGGGCGCACTCTGCTGGTGGCCGAGTCGACAATAGCGTCGAATCTTGGTTTGCCCTCGGCTATTTCTAAATCCATTTGATCTACTAAAATAATACCGTTTTGGATCAGCAAACCAGAGAGGGATAACAGCCCGAGAATACCCATAAACTCTAGCGGGATGCCGGTGACGACCAAACCAAATACGACGCCGATGGATGCCAGTGGAACCACTAACCAAATGACCAGTGGCTGGCGGATTTTGCCGAATAGAGTCACAACGACTAAGATCATCGCCAAGAAGCCCAGTGGAATGGTGGACATTAAGTCACTACTGGATTCGCTGGAATCACCCTGTTCGCCGCCCCAGCTAAACTGGTAACCATCGGGCAGCTCAATCGCCGCTATTGGCGGGCCGATGCGCTGTAACAATTGTGCCGCTAACTCGTCGGGGTAGGGGTCTGTTTGTGCCTTAATTAAAAAGATGCGGTTTTTACTGCGAATTTGTCCATCGCGCCACACAGTGCGAAACCCATCGATTATTTGGCTGATGGGTACCACATTGCCGTTGAGGCTACTCACCACCTGAATTTTCTGAATGTCATCAATACCGGCGTGTTGGCTGTTAGGTAGCCGGGAGATAATCGGAATTAAATCTTGGCCCTCCCGGTATTCACCAATCTTTTTACCGGAGTAATAGTTAAGCAGGGCAGTGGCTAAGTCTTTTCTGGAGATACCGGCGCGGCGGCCTTTTATTTCTGAGTAGATAGGCTCAATCACACTCACCGGATCACGCCAGTCATCTTTGATTGATAATGCACCGCCGTCGGCAGCCATAATGGCCTTAGCTTGATTGGCCAGTTGCCGCAAAATTTTTGGATCGGGTCCGCTGAATTCAGCTTCAATTTTAGAGCCGCCACCGGGGCCCAGGACAAAGCGCCAGGCCTTGGCTTGCGCCTCTGGGAAGTTATCGGCGATGAACTTTTGCACCACTGGCATCATGGCATTGATCTCACGGTAGTCATCTACCCGGACTAAAAACTGACCGTAAGCGCTGTTAGCGGTTTGCGAAGAATAGGTCAGCATATAGCGGATACCACCCCCGCCAATTAAGGTTTGCACCGCATTTACCCCGGGCATTTGTTGCAGGAAATCCTCAATTTTTAGCATGTCCTCCTCGGTACGTTCAATGCGGGTGCCTTCAGGCAACCAGTAATCAATCACCATCTGTGGGGACGTTGACTGGGGGAAAAACCCTTTAGTCACAAACTGAGCGCCCCAAATAGAGAGGGCAAACAGGCCCACCACCAAGGCTATTACCAGATAGCGAAAATTCAGCGCCCAGCGTATTAGGCGTTTGTATCTGACAAAAAATTGATTTTGCTGGGGGCTAGCGGTACTTTTTTTGTTGAGGGTCTTATTGGGAAATATCCAGTAACAGGCCAATGGTGTGATGGTCATGGCAAACAGCCAGCTGAATAGCAGGGCGATCATAACCACCCGAAAAAGATCGCCGGTGAATTCAGCGGTGGAGCCTGGGGCAAGCCCAATCGGGGCAAACGCGATGATACCTACTAAGGTTCCCGCTAACAGTGGCCACTTGGTTTGACTGACAATTTCTTTGGCGATGGTTAACTTGTCTCTGCCATTTTTCACCCCAACTAAAATGGCTTCAGTGATCACCACGGCGTTATCGACCATCATGCCAAGGGCAATGATCAGTGCCCCAAGTGATATACGGTGGATGGGTACCCCGGTGATTTTCATGGTCGCCAAAGTAGCAGCGACCGTGGTTAATAAGATGAAGGCCATCACTATCGCCGAGTGTCTACCCATAAATAATAGCAATGAGACTACCACTATCAACAGCGCGGCGATGACGTTGAGGACAAAGTTGTCAATAGAAGCTTCAACAATTTTGCCTTGATGATAGTACTCATGCACTTCAATGCCCAGGGGTCTACGGCTCTTTGACTCGCGCATTTTTTTATCGACAGCCTTGCCAATAACCACCACATTGGCCCCTGAGACATTAGCAACACCCAAGGCGATGGCTTTTTTACCGTTATAGCGGATGATTTTAGTGGCCGGTGATTGATAGCCTCGATAGATCTTAGCGATATCTTTTAGGTAAATTATTTTTCCATCACTGGCATTGGCGACTAATAAATTTTTGATAGAATCGATCGAATTTATCGCACCTGATGGATCAATCACAATCCGCTGGTCGCCAATATTGATGCTACCCGCGGCCACCACAGAATTTTGTTGTGCCAGTATATCGTAGAGATTTTGTATGGATACACCTAACGCAGCGGAGGTTTCACGAGATATTTCGACAAAAATTGCCTCGTCTCGCTCTCCTGCGAGAATCACTTTAGCTACCCCTTTAACTTGCAGCAGCTCTTTTTGTAGTTGTTTTGCATAGGCGCGCAACTCTGCGTAACTATAGTCATCACCAGTGATCAGGTAAGAGAGCCCGTATAAATCGCCAAAGTCGTCTTTGACTCGCGGCGAAAGTGCCGCCTGCGGCAGAGCGCTTTCGGCATCTTTGATTTTGTTGCGCAACTTGGTCCAAATGATTTGTAAATCTTCCTTGCTTTTGGAAAACTCAAACTTAATTTCGACAGTGATCTCAGAGATGCCCGCTGAAGATTTGGTATTGATGTTTTTTACTTCCTGCATTTGTTGCAGGGCTGTTTCCAACGGCTCGGTAACTTCTCGGGCAACTTCCTCCGGGCTAGCACCAGGGTATTGGGTAAAGATGATGGCGTTTCTGATGGTGAACTCAGGGTCTTCAAATCTGGGCATATCCTGGTAGGCATTCCACCCACCGAACAGGGCCAACAAGATAACGATGAGACTAAGCAGCGGGTTCTTAATCGAGATTTCTGCGAGATTCATAAATTTATCCTTAAGTGACTAATGCGATGGAAGCCAAGGGCGAACGATCATACCCTGGGATAGATTGGCCACGCCTGCGACCACAATCATTTCCCCCGCCGTTAATCCCCCTGCAACGGCTAAGGTTTCACCTACGCCACTAATCAAGCTAATATCTCTACGAGATAGCTGCATAGAGTCAGCCGCTACCACCCAAACGTACTGTTGCTCGCCATCGATGGCGATAGCTGTCAGCGGAATTCGGACGTGCCGCTGGTTATTAGCCATACTTGGATCTTTAAACCAGACCAATGCGTTCATTCCCGGCAAGATGACCATTTTTTCGGGGGCTGCAAATGAGAAAGTAATTGCATGGGTCTGAGAGCTGACATCAGCTTCTAGGCTCGCCTCTTTAAACATTGCGGGAATGTGCAAGTGTGGTGCCGAGTCAATGGTGATGTAAGAATCGGTGGCTGCTCTGGCATTGGTGGTTGATGAGGCAATAACACTGGAAGGTAGGTTAAAAGTAGCTTCTAAGCCGCCTCTGCCTAAAATAGTCACGACCGGTTCCCCAGCTGTTACTACCTGGCGAAGTTTTACGGCTACTTTGGCGATGCTGCCAGTAAAGGGAGCGACTAATAATGAATCTGCCAGCGCTTGTTTAGCTGAGTGGTAACTGGCTTTATCAATCGCTCGGGTTGATCTGCGTTTTTCCAGTTCACTGCGTGAGATAGCCTTGGATTTAATCAGTCGAGCGGCGCGTTGGTACTCTTTGTTGGCGTTGTTGTATTTAGCGGCAGTCGATTGCAATTTAATCTTTAAATCCGTCTGATCTAGTTTCGCCAACAGGTCACCTTTTCGTACCCGTTGACCTGCTACTCCCCTCAGTTCAGCAAGCCTGCCCCCAACGGCAAAACTCAATTCCGATAACTGGTTCGAATCAATAACAGCGGGGTAGCTGAGAAATTGCTCGGATTGAGCTAGTTGCAAGGTCAATATTTTAGCGGGTCTAACTTTAACCAGCTGGTCGGTGGGTTTTTTTATATCGTCTGAGCAGCCGCTCAGTAATATAGTGGCAAATATAAACATGATGATGCTGGCAATATTTACACTACTCATTTGCATGGTGATTGGCTTCTGGATCCCAAATTTACACATCTCTTAACCCTGAGTTGGTGTGTTGATTAGCTCGGGTTTTTGTCAGCTTTACAATAAAATTATTAACCCAGAGATCCAGCAGGTCTTTAACTGCCGCAACATTATCGGCACCACTATTGGCGATGGTGGTATCGATCTTCTTGGTGGCTATCAGGGCAAATATACGCTCTTGTGTTAGGCCCTGTAACAACTCAACTTCAATAGAGACCGTGGTTATAACGTCTTTTTTATCGGTGATATTCAAGTAAGCTGCATTGCCAGCGTTTAAGACCATTCTGAAGGGGATAAAATCAGTCACCGATAGCTCAGGGTCGCTAAACTTAACATCCGAGAAGGCACCGCGGAGGGTCAGTGTCTCAGTGCCTATTCGATCAACTAGTTGGTAGTCGTGGGCCTGTAGTTGATGGCGCAATTGAGCATTGAAATGGTTGACGAGTTCAGTCAGTTGGCGCGGGTTAAAAAAATCATTATTCTGGGTATTGATCCACAGCTCGAAAGGCTCTAATTTAACCTCAGTCAGCTGCGCGATAGCGTCGGGGTTGAAAGAGGGTGCCCGGTAGATCTTGGTGTAAGGGTATTTTTTTGAATCGACAAATTGCTGGTAATTTCCGAGGAATCCTGTGATTTTCTGCTGGGTGGCTGTTGCGCAGCCACTGAGCACAACGAGAGCCAAAAGTGCGGTGGATATCTGTTTGTAGCGGTTGAACATACTAAAATTACCTGGTTATGGGGTCTGTGACTGACAATCTTTCATCATAAAAAATCGCTATTTATCATTCGGTTATCTATTAATATTGATCATAAATGGGTTGTTAACTGCCGTTATCAAGTAGCATTAAATGGTTTCCCAGCTGACGCAGGTCTGCTAAAGGCACGCCCAGAGGAATTGCTGGTAGGCGTCAACAGCAGTTCTACGGTTTTTTACCCTTGGCTATCTGGCTTAATGTGTGATTGAAGTGTAAGGAGAGCGTCGCTTTGATACTTGGCAGCGGGTGCCATATTAAGTGCATAATGTGCCATACTATCTAATTTTGTCTTTAAGGCTTTGGAGCAACACAATAGTTATGTCTGTAACCACTTTATTAACGATCCCTAAGTTACTGTCGCAGGTGCTTAGTGTGTATGAAGTTGAGCCGCAACCGATCTTTGATCAGGTTGGAATAGATTTGACGCCCCAAGATTTGAAAGATGACAGAGTCGATATGTTGAAAATGAGAGAGCTCTGGCAACTCTGTGTGCAGGCAACCGGCAATACCGAATTGGGCTTAGTGGCGGCTTCATTATTTCAACCGGCATACTTGAAAGGTATAGGGTTGGCGTGGATGGCCAGTGCCAATCTTGAAGATGGACTACGTCGTTTTGTCGATAACAGTCAACTAATGAATACCGCCATGCAGTTGGAATTAATAGAGCAGGGTGATCAGCTGCTGATTCAGTATCAGCATGGAAAAGCCGTGCTAAAAGAAAAAGGTCACCAGTGTGCGATTCAATTAGGAGTGGGCTTCTTTCTTAAAATATTTCGTTTAGCCGCAGGCAAAACCATTCCAGCGACTGCTGTGTATTTTAGCTACCCGATTGGTGATTCACTGGCAGTCTATGAAGAGTATTTTCAGTGTCCAGTGTATGGTGATAGCGATTTCAATGGTATAGCCTTCTCCAAGTCACTTCTAAATGAAATGTTGCCGACTCACGATCTCGAATTGGTCGCGCTAAACGAAGCGGTAGTGGAAAAATATATACAGAATATGGGCGCGGGGCAATGCAGCGAAAAAGTGCTAAGACTGGTGGTAGAATTACTCGCCAGTGGTTGCCCTACAGAGGAGACCATCGCCTTTAAAATGCACATGAGTAAGCGCACACTACAGCGTAAGCTAGCGCGAGAAAAGCAATCTTACTCACAACTGCTTAATAACTCACGAATGGCTTTAGCTAAGCAGTACCTGGTCAGCAATAGTATTGCCGTGACGGAAATTTCTTATCAACTAGGCTATAGCTCACCTAGTACCTTTGCGCGAGCATTTAAACAACAAACCTCTATTTCGCCGCTCAAATACCGAGAAGCTTACCGTTGATAAACTTATGAGGTTAGTTAGTCGTTAGTCGTTAGTCGTTAGTCATTAGTCATTAGTCGTTAGTCGTGAGCAGATTGAGTTAGCGTGCCATCCACAGTAGGCAGCTGTTTTTGCATGGGAACTAGTGATGGTAATAGGTCTCACCAGTTGATAGCCAAACGTCAGACTACTACAGCGATTAGCCGTCTCCTTAGCGGCATAAAATAATAGCCTCTGGTTGATCTTCTACTGATCTTTTGGGTAATTGAGTGGTCTATTAAGCGAGTGCCGGGAAATGCTGCATTTCCTAGAGTGTCATACAGATTTGAGTACCATTGGTATTTGACCAGGTGCTTGATTAATTTGTAACTAATTATGCTATAAAGTTATTTTATAGTGGCGGCTTAAGTAATGCATACCGAGTGATAATTACACTTTTAGCCGCAAAAAACAGAGAAAATTGCGATGCCCAATACTGTGTTGTTAACAATTCCTAAGTTATTGTCTCAGGTACTCAGCATTTATGAAGTTGAGTCACAACCTATCTTCGCACAGGCAGGCATCGAGCTCTTTCCTGTTGGTATAGAAAACAGCAGAGTTGATAGAGCGAAAATGAACCAACTCTGGCAGCTCTGTATACAGGCGACAGGTAACCCAGAGTTGGGTTTAGTCGCGGCTTCATTGTTTCAACCGGCCTATTTGAAAGGCATAGGTCTAGCCTGGATGGTCAGCACCAACCTTGAAGAGGGGTTGCGTTACTTTGCTGATAATATCCAATTAATTGATACGGGTATGAAAGTCGAATTAATTGAACAAGGTGATGAGCTGATGATTACCTACCAGCCAAAACCAGCGATGTTGCACGAAATTAGACCTCATCAGTGTGGATTGCAATTGGGCATGGGTTTTTTTCTGAAAATGTTCCGTTTGGCCTCGGGAAAAAACATTCCCGCCACGGCGGTTTTCTTTAGATTTTCCATTGGTGATTCACAGGCGATTTACGAAGAGTTTTTTCAGTGTCCGGTATACGGTGATAGCAATTATGATGGTATTAGTTTTTCTAAACACTTATTAAAGGAGACGTTGCCAACTTCAGACGCAGAGTTGGTTAAAATCAATAAAGCGGCAGTCGAAAAGCACATACAGAGCATGGGCTCTGGAAAAGTCAGTAGTAAAGTGATCAGATTAGTGACCAATTTACTGGCCAGTGGTTGTCCGACTGAAGAGATTATTGCCTATAAAATGAATATGAGTCAACGTACCCTACGGCGCAAGTTGAACAGTGAAGGGGTTTCTTATTCGCAACTGCTGAACAACCTCAGGACAGCTTTAGCCAAACAATACCTGCTCACTAATAGTATTGCAGTGACCCAAATCGCCTATCAGTTAGGTTATAGCTCACCGAGCACTTTTGCCAGAGCATTTAAACATCAGACCTTGGTGACACCACTGAAGTACCGCGAAGCCCAAATTCATTGATAGGGCAAAGATGGCGTGGCACTAACATAGTAAAGGCTTCATAATTGGACTTTAGGTGGTTGTGCGAGTAAGACATATCTGATTAAATATCAATGCTATACACGTTAGTCCTGTGATTAAATGGCCAGGTTTTTATCGTGTATTTTAGAAGAATTATTAATTGACAGGGTTATTTAGGAGCCAGGGATGGACGATAGAGAAATTGCGTTGCAAAATGGGTATTTGGTTAAAGGATATATGGATGTAAATATCGCAGGTTATGATTTTAAAGTAGATCCCTATCATGTGGATTTTTGGCGCAAGGCAGCATCCGGCACTTGGGAGCCTAATACCTACAAAATTCTCGCCCATTATTTGCATGCAGATAGTCACTATTGTGACATAGGGGCCTGGATAGGTCCCACTGTATTATACGCGGCTCAGTTGGCGAAAAAGGTAATATGTTTTGAACCGGATCCAACTGCCTATCGTTACTTGCGTTGGAATATCGATTTAAATAAGCTTAAAAATGTCAGTTCATATAGTTTAGCGCTGGCAGAGACGATGTCTATTTCGCGTATGGCTAGCCATCGAGGTAAACCTGGGGATAGTATGACCAGTCTGTTGTTTGACAATGAGAGCAGCGGCGTTGATGTACTCACCATGGCGTGGCAACAGTTTTTGGATATCTCTCCGGTTAAGCACATAGATTTCATGAAAATAGATATCGAAGGTGGTGAATACCAGCTAATGCCCAGCTTAAAAGCCTATTTGCAAGAACATAAACCGGTATTGTATCTATCTACCCATGCGCCATTACTTGACCCTGATACACGCCTGTCTAGCATGCAGGGCATCATCGATGTACTGTCAATATACGATAAATGTTTAGACGAAAACCTAGAGTTGATCGATATTAATACGTTAGTGACGCAGGATGCTTTAGAAAATTTCCGCTCTTTTGTTTTTACTGATTAAGACTAATTATAAATAAGAAAAATCATGCGCGGTTATGGTCGAATAAACAGGAAGTTTTAATGGAAAATTATAATCTTGGTATTAAGCCACAACCAACACAGCTATATGAATGTAGGCAAATTTCACCTTATAGGTTGATTCTGGTCTCCTGCTAGGGGCATAAAATAGGCAGAGCTAGGGCCCTGTATCTTAACGACACCTCTGAGGGGCTTCATAGGGTTACCCTGTCTCAGATTGTGCCCCGAAATCAGAAATCAGAAATCAGAAATCAGAAATCAGAAATCAAAAGCTGAGCCGGCCCTCTCATTTCAATAGCGATGAATTAGGCGGTGCCTACATCATCAAGGGTTGATTTTCATGCACAGAGGAGAGGAGTTGTCGCCACGACTGGCATTTTCGAGTAACCTCATCACGTCTTTAATTAACCCACTGTGGCTCAATACACCGCCTGCATTGTGGGCACCTCTTCAGAGTATTGATCTTTAATCTCTAAAATTTGCGGCATAATGGTCATCCACAATTCGATTAATTGTGGATCAAAATGCGCGCCGGATTCTCTGTGTAATAGCGCCAAAGTTTTCTCTACCGACCAGGCGATTTTGTAGGGGCGCTCGGTTGTCAAGGCGTCAAAGACATCGGCGATGGCTGAGATACGGCCGTAAATAGAGATGTCCTTGCCTTTTAGTCTCATTGGGTAGCCGCTGCCATCCCATTTTTCGTGATGGGTGAGGGCTATTACTCGGGCCATATTAAATAAAGTCGAATTCGTATCACCTAATATATCCGCACCAATTTGTGGGTGTTTACGCATCACTTCCCACTCTTGGGTGTTGAGTTTGCCAGGTTTCAGTAAGATGCTGTCGGGAATGCCAATTTTACCTATATCGTGCATGGGAGAGGCGTGCGAAAACATTTCAGCTTCCCCTTTGGGCATGCCATTGGCCAATGCCAAAGCTTTTGAATATTGGCTCATTCGTATCACGTGCAGGCCAGTCTCATTGTCTTTGTACTCGGCCGCGTGGCCAAGGCACAAGATAATCTGCATACGGGTCTCGTCTAACTCCCGGGTCCGCTCTGCGACTAAATCATCTAGTAGTCGCTTCTCGTTGTAGAGCGATAAATGTGTGTTTATTCTGCTTAAGACGATAGCGGGGCTAACGGGCTTGGCTATATAATCGACGGCACCAATCTTGAAACCTAATATTTCATCGTCGGTATCATTTTTTGATGAGACAAAAATGATGGGGATTTTACTGGTTTTATAATCTTCTTTCAACAATTTGCAGACTTGGTAGCCATCCATTTCAGGCATCATAATATCGAGCAAAATGAGATCTGGAGGCGTCTCAGAACTGGCTATTTGTATCGCTTTTGGCCCATTGGTCGCGATTTTTATTTTATATTTATGTTTGAGTATCTCCCGTAAAATATCGATATTAACCGGAATATCGTCGACCACCAATATAGTAGCTTTGTTGTTTTCTACCACTTAAGATTACCTCAATGAGAGCACAAGTTAATTAAAGTATAGACCAGAATTACTTATCAGCTATTTTTTTACTTGGCAATTGGAAAATATATTATCCGGTATCATAAAGTGTCAAAATAACAGTTTTCACTGTTTGAACTGTTTGAACTGTTTGAACTACTTTAATTATTTTAACTATTTGCACTGTTTGCAGTGTTTGAACTATTTGCATTACCGGCACTGGAATAACAGAAATTTCATACTAGGCTATAAGGGTTATTTGATTAATCATTATCGGTGGGTATGCCTATGAAAAAACTTAACATACAGTGGTTAAAGCTCGTTTTACTTGCTTTATTTTATGTTCAGTGTGGTTTTGTCAGTGCTGTCGTCAAAGACGTCGAGGTCACTAATGGTGCGCCGTCGGTAAATGTGTTGCAGAAACTTTGGTTACAGCAACACACGGATGTGCGCAACATAGTGCTCAAGGCAGCAGTTGATTCTCAGGTGTTGAACGCGGCGCAACGGCAAGTGAACAAGCTGCTTACGCAATTGTCACTGCGACCTCAGGATATAGAAATAACCAAAGGTCACGATAATATCCTTTCTCTTGAAGGACGTGGCAGTGACTTTGATGTCATTGGAATCGTGATAAAACAGGTCAATCACCAGACGGATCTACACTACAGCGAAGCCATTTTTAGTGTCCCAGAATTGATCATAAGCCAAGCAAGTATCGAACAGAACTCGGGAAAACTAATTCGCAGTGCCGCATCCATCGGGGTGCTTAGACTATCGCTCAGTCACAGGCGCTTAATTAACCAAGAGGATGAAAACAAAATAATCGCCTTTGACGATTTTTTTTCAGCGAAACAGGCGTTAGAGAATGGCCAAATAGCACTGTTAATGATCAATCCCCTATCAATAAATAGTACTGAACTAGCAGCGGCACTCGAATTGAATATAATTTTAAGTGGTTTTCAATTTGATTATGTGTTCGCCACTACCTCGGCATGGCAGCCGTTACTGTCAATTATTAATGATTTAATCCAAGAAAAAGCATACTTTTCTACGGTAATTGAGCAGTGGCAGGAAGTGTTAATACAGCTGCCAAAAGGCAATAGTAGTCATGTTGTAAACCTCTCTAATACACTCTGGATCATCCTTGGCATCGTCGTAATTGTGTTGATTGGTCTGTTATTGGTCGCCGTTAAATTAGTCAGGTCTGCACGGCTATTGAGCTTATTTAACGGTGGTTTTGGTTTGATGACCGCCGCCCCGGTCGTGGTGTTAGTGCTGGTTGTGGTGGCGCTGGTCTCGACCATCGGTCTTAAACAAGTGGAATTGCGGGATAGATTATCCAACGATGACGCACTGAACACTGTGGTCAATACCACTGAATTAGGATATTTAATTTGGTACCGAAACTGGGAGAGTAAAGTAAATTCACTGGCTCAGTCCCCGGAAATATCTCAAGTTACACAACAGCTATTAGCAGCAAAAAATACGCCTAGTCCATTTAAGTTAGTGCGTGCACAGAACAGTATTCTCTCCTATTTAATGGCTCAACCATCTTTAGACTTAGGCTTTTCTATTATCGATGCAGAGTCTATAAATTTAGTCCACTCTATCGAGCAAGAGATGGGGCAAGAGAGTGTGATAAAAGCGTCAGCCGCTGGGCTGTTAAGTCGAGTTTTTGCCGGGGAAACCGTATTGATACCGCCAAGGTTGTCTACTCAGTATGGTGGTTTAGCCGGAAAAACGGCTCGAATGCAGGTGGTTGCTCCTATTTCCAATGGAAAGGGAGAGGCCATAGCGGCACTCATTTTGGAGCTAGATCCCAGGGAAACCTTTAATCAATTGGCGCTGATGGGTCGCATAGGCGAAACCGGAGAAACATATTTGGTCAATGCTGCAGGGGAGATGATTACCAGCAGCAGATTTAGCCAACAGCTCAAGCTGCAAGAACAAGTTAATCCGGTATACAGCAAAATTGTTAGTTTAGCCGTGAAAGAACTTCAAGTTCAGCGCGACGGTAGTGATTATTACGCCTATCCTGACTATCGCGGTGTCCCGGTTATCGGTGCCTGGCGCTGGAATAGTCTGCTGGGAGTAGGTTTTATCAGTGAGATTGATCAGGCTGAAGTGCTGGCCAGCTATCACGAAATTCGTAATGTAATTCTAATGGTTTTAGCTTGTACATTAACTTTGTCTCTGCTTTTGGCGGCAGCGGCGGTCTTCATCGGCAGGGCCAGTAGCAGAAAGATCAGTCTGGCTCACGATCAAATGCAACAGCAGGTGAAAGAGCGTACTAAAGAGCTATACCAAAGTACCGTTGAGTTAAAAACCAGAGAACAGCACCTCTCAAGTTTGTATGAGTACGCCCCGGTAGCCTATGTGTCACTCAGTCCAGAACACTATTCCTTTATGAAATACAATCGGGCTTTTTCTGACTTGCTCGGTTACTCTGATGAAGAGTTGCAAAGCATGACTTGGCCGATGTTACTCTTGGATACTGTCGCTGCTGAAGAAGACCTATTTCCCTCTGATCAAGTTAATAAAGAGATAGATGTTAAGGTGCAGCGTAGAGACGGGAAAAACATTTACGCTTTGTTAACGGCTCTCTCCATCTATGAACAGGAGACTGTTTCGGAAATTCGCCTGACCTTGATTGATGTGACTAAGCGTAAACACAGTGAAATTAGAGTCAAAGCACTGATGGAGTCCGCCCCGGTGGCAATGTTATTTACCGATCAACACGGTGAGATTGAACAGCTCAACAGTCAGGTAGAAAAACTTTTCGGCTTTAGTAAATCAGAGTTGGAGGGGCAGAATATTAGCAAGTTGTTAATGAGTACTCAGGTCTTAGGGGAGCACCGCTCTATCAGCCAATTAGTCAATGATCAGCGCGCCTTGATAGCATTAGAAGGTGAGGCAATTAAAGTGCCTGCGATAGACAAAAGTGGTCGTCATTTTCCAGTGGAGTTAAACCTCAGCCCTATCTACACTGAGCAGGGGGTGCTAATCGCTGCCTCTATCAGGGATATCAGTGAACACATCGCCGACCAAGAACGAATTTCACGCAATAATCGAGAGCTGTCAACACTGTCACTGATTAACGAAGCCGTGCGTTTGGCCATTACAGAAGAGCAGCTGTTAAAAGATGTCTGTCGTCATTTAGTAGAGGGCGGTGGGCAGCGTTTTGTCTGGATAGGTTACGAGCAATACGACAATATTAAAAGTATAAAAGTAATGGCTCAAGCTGGCTTTGAAAAAAACTTTCTCTCTGAAACCGCTTACTCCTGGGATAAAAACTCGCCTAATAAGGGGCCTATTGGCTGGGTGATTCGCAATGCAGAGGCCGCTGTGGTCAAAAATGTTAATACCGATGATAGTTACCGACCCTGGCGGGCCGCCTCACTGGAACGAGGTTTTAATTCACTATTAGCAATCCCTCTGTCTCTACAGGGAGACGCCTTCGGTGTGATTAATCTCTATTCGGAGTTGGTCGACGACTTCGATCAACAGAACCTGCAAAGTGCACAGCGAATTGCCGCAATCGTGGCGAGAGGCATTCAAAGTTTGCGCTCAGAACAATTGCGCCACGAGACAGAGGTGATTTTACAGGAAACCGAAATGCGCAGTCGGTTGTTATTGCAATCGGTCAACGATGGCATCATAGGCTTAGATACAACTGCCTGCGTGACCTTTTCCAATTTGGCCGGAGATGATTTTTTAGGTTGTAAACCCGGGGATATGACCGGCAAAAAATTGTATCAACTAGTGTATCAGGCGGCTCCAGCCGGGCAGCAGTCAGAAAATTGGGAACAAGCGCTGATAGACTGCTGTAATGGTGCCGGGCAGTTAGAAAGTGCAGAGCACAGTTTTTATCACAGCGATGGCAGCGAAATAGCGGTTGAATTCACCTGTGTACCTATCATCCGCGATGAAAAAGCGGCCGGTGCAGTACTGGTTTTCAGAGACATCAAAGAGCGTAAAGAGGTCGAGCAGGCAATGCAGGCTGCCCGTGAAGTCGCCGAGGAGGCAAACCGGGCAAAGGGAGATTTTCTGGCGAATATGTCCCATGAAATTCGTACCCCAATGAATGCCATCATTGGCATGTCTGGTTTGGCATTAAATACAAATTTGAATAAAAAACAACACAACTATCTCTCTAAAATCCATCAATCCGGTGAGTCCCTGCTGGGTATTATCAACGACATTTTAGATTTTTCTAAAATTGAGGCGGGTAAAATGGAACTGGAAAAAATTGAGTTCCACTTGGAGGATGTGCTGGATCATCTAGCCAATTTGCTGGGTTTCAAAGTTTCAGAGAAAGGCATAGAGCTACTGTTTGATATTCCGATCGATATACCCACATCGCTGATCGGTGATCCGCTGCGACTTGGGCAAATATTGATTAATTTGGGTAACAATGCCGTTAAATTTACCGAATCTGGAGAAGTTATCGTCAAAGTTCGCTATGAGGAACTAGCGGAGCAGCAGGCGATATTTTACTTCAGTGTCCAAGACTCGGGTATTGGAATGACCAAAGAGCAGCAACAGAAATTGTTCCAATCTTTTTCCCAGGCGGATAACTCCACTACTCGAAAATATGGAGGCACGGGATTAGGTCTCGCTATATCCAAAAAGTTAACTGAATTGATGGGCGGTGAGATCTGGTTGGAATCGACTCCGGGTGAGGGCTCAATCTTTAACATCAGTGTAAAACTGGATATAAAGTCGGGTGTGCAGTCGCGAGTAATGACATATCAGAACCTACACTTACCCGAACAGCTCAATGTACTGGTTGTTGATGATAACCGCCTTGCCCGCCAGATAATGTCAGACATGCTCCATAATATGAACGTCAGACATGAAACAGTGGTCAATGGTACTGAGGCAATTGATCGGGTGACTCAGATGCTCAATGTCACCCCCTTTGATATTGTATTTATGGACTGGAAAATGCCAGGGATAAATGGTATCGATGCGGCGAAGATAATTCAGGAAAACTGTTTAGAGGCCTCGCCAAAAATAATCTTAGCCAGCGCCTTCACCAGGGATGAAGTGGAGAATCAGGTGGGCGATGTTATCTTCCATGGGCACTTAGTCAAACCTATATCGCAATCTGCCTTGCTCGATGCCATATTGGAGGGAATTGGGCAAACGGTCAAAACCACTACCCGTGCTCACCGTCAGGATGATCAGCTGTCAGACATCAAGCGGCGCCTCGTGGGCTTAAAGATATTGTTGGTTGAAGATAATGAGATAAATCAGGAACTCGCCATGGAAATTCTAGAGAGCGCGGGCATTCAAGTGAGCTTGGCCGAGGATGGACAAAAGGCATTAGAGCAATTGCAGCATCAAACTTTTGATTTAGTGTTAATGGATTGTCAAATGCCGGTGATGGACGGGTATCAGGCGACCCGAGAAATACGTAAACAGCCACAGTATGCCGATTTGCCAATTTTAGCGATGACCGCCAATGCGATGTCTGGCGATAAAGCTAAAGTATTAGCTGT
>JABSRA010000013.1:0-5711 GCA_013215445.1 Oceanospirillaceae bacterium | reverse complement strand
TGATTCAAAGTACCTGCTCTAATGTGCCGATCATCGCCTTGACGGCTTATGCAATGAAGGCCGATGTTGAGCTGTATATGAACCTGGGTTTCAATGCCCACATTGCCAAACCCATCAATGTCAAACTGATGTTTGAAACTATTATAAAATGGTTAGATTCAAGCACCTTAGCTAGATTACAACAACGTCAAGCACTCAACGAGCCATCGAGTAGTATGGATTGTCAAGCCGGAGTAACTGCAGCAGAGCCCGATGATAATACTGTGACTGATGTCAGTGACTCTGCAAAGAATCAGCCGCTGTCTGCTAATCAGAGCTTGGAAAACATAAATGATCTGCAGCATTTACCGGGTATCAACTATGACAAAGCGATGCAGGTCGTCCAGGGGAATGAAGATTTTTATCGGCGAATTCTCAATAAATTTGCCGTCAGTCAAAAGGATTTTATGGCAGCGTTTAAAGTTGCCTTAGCCAGTGATGACGATACTGCTCCTACTCGTGTTGCGCATTCACTGAAAGGTGTTGCCGGGAGCATTGGAGCCATTAAACTGCAGTCATTAGCCCAAAAGATAGAGGAGGCTTGTAATCATCAACAGCCTGAACAAGATCTTTTAAACTTGGCGGAATTACTTGAGCAAGAATTACGATTCGTGTTACTTGGACTTGAGGGAGTCGTTTCGGTCGCTGTGTCAAATGTACTGCCACTCAATCAATCGACGCAGAGTATGGAGGAGGCTTTGGAAAAACTGGCCGAACTGCTCAATGATGATGATGCCGATGCCGCAGATATTATTCGAGAGATTAAACAACATAATGTAGACAGTGAACTGCAGCAGTACTTTACGGATATAGAGGACTCGATTTCGAATTATGATTTTGAACAGGCATTGTCACAGCTTGATGCTTTAAAAGGGTCGATAGGTAACCAACAGTTACCGGTCAGCTTGGCCTAGAAGTTGGCGGCGTGGGGTAACGTAACTTAGGGAAGCGCTGAACAAGTCACAACGATGGCATGATTAGCTAACTATTCGCTGGGTAGTCTTACCAATACATGAAATGGAATTAGGGTTAAAGCGATAGGAGGGTTTTAGGTTATTGTAATGCGCCGATAGAGCGATTTTTGGGCTCGTTTATCTAGTGAACAGTGATTGTAGAAAAGAATTCCCAATGTTCCTCTCTATGATGTAGGCACCAGAAAACCAACCTTAAACAAGGTTTAGCTGGTTCTTACAGACAAAGGGTACTAGTTCCCCGTACTAATTATTCGGTTTAACCTGTTGCTCTGATAGTTTCGCACTGCCAAAAACTATGTCTATTTCACGCATGGCGAGCCACCGAGGTAAACTTGGGGCAATTATAGCTAGTCTGTTGTTTGACAATGAGGGCAACGGTGCCAATGTACTGAATATGCAGTGACAGCAATTTTTGGATATTACGTGAAATATCCAGGCCAATGTCAGCTCTACTACTTTGGCGAACTCTAGGAGCGTTAACTGTCAGCACCCGTCTGGACAGATCCATCAGGTACTAACCCTATCTGCTAACAGTCTGTTTACAAGTTACCCAATGCAGATCTTTAGCGACTGATAAAACTAAGTTTTTACAGCAAGCTAACGCTTTACTGATAAGTTTGTCTTCTTTTTATTAAGGGGCACTGAAAAAATCACACGGGCCCCTTAGGTTGGTTAATTAAGCTCGCCATCTCCTTGGGGAACCTGGAAAGGGCTCGTATTCACAGATTTTCTCTCCGCTGGTATGAGGGCTTAGTTGTAAACAGGGAATCCTGATAATAAATCCCCTACCACCAGTCTATAAACTTCGTCCACTTAAGCACAGATGTTGACCTGCTGTGCACAGCGAAAATTGATCATTCCCTTATAATATATTCATATTAAAGATCGCTAAATATTTTTAATAGAGCTTACAAAGCCGTTCCATGGTTTTTTTTGCAATCGCTGAAATTAACATTTGTAACTTCCTTATAACCAGGAAAAATCAAAGGATTTAGTAGGATGATCAGGATAACTGTCAATGGTGTTTTATATCGATTTTTAAACGGCGAGTTAATTGAGATGAGGGATCTTTCATGCGGCGAAAAAGATGTAGGGTTGAAAAAGTTAGACAGGCTTTTGCAGAGGTGGAGAACAAGCTAGCGGTTGCTGCTAAACACTCTGAGGCGTTCACCAATCAGGTTGATCAAGCTGAAACGCTCTTTACAAATAAATGTTACAGCGCCAGCTTTGAGCTGCGAACAGGCGTTAGAAGCAGTTCTCAGTACCCTGAAGCAGTCCCAGAGAGAGATACATTAGCAGTCAGTAAGAAATCTAGTTAACCCATAAGTTTCTCACATTGAAATGCCTCTCTAGAAGCGTGTCACCTACAACGGCATGAGTGAGCTTTTCTCAAGCAGCATCTGGCACAGAAAAACCTTTGCTGTGCCAGGGTAAATATCCACCGTTAAGCTGTGGGGCTCGAACAGACATTGCCAAGAGAATTCTAGTCCGCAAGTTACCTGAGGTGTGGGTACGCTCTACTTAAAGGTGATATTGTAGTTGAGTATTAAACGATTCTCGTTGGTATCCACCGTTTCAGTTGAACGAACGGTAGAGTTACGCCAGTGCATGGATAGATTATCTATCTCTTGAAAGGCATATTTTAGTTCCACGTTGCGTTCCCACTCAGATCCATCTGACTGGCCGGTTCGCTTTATATTGTCGCCGTGTGTGTAGCGAGTCATAAAGCTTAGGCCTGGCGCTTGCTGAAAGTTGTAGTCAAAGCGCAATTGCCAAGATTTCTCGTCCGCTCGGTTGAAATCCAGGCGCTGTACTGAGTTCCAAGTACTGTAACCGCTATCATCATCGCCCCCCCAGCCCAACTGGTAGGCATCTCCGTTCACTTCTTGATAAGACAATGTGAGCTTGGCGTTGTCGTACGAGACTTGCGTGGCTAAGTTAAATAAATCACTGTTGTAATCGGCAGAGACATGACCAAGGGCACGACCATTTGCCTTACCACTGTATAAGTGACCGTCAACGTTGATCTTGAGTTTTTCTGATATTTGAAAGGGATAACTTAGGTAAAAGTACGATTGTTGCAGAACATCTTTCGCTTCAGCGTAGGCTAGTTTCATGTTTAAACCGCTATTGAAATTGTAACTACCCCCTATGACTTTAACGTCGTAATCGTTACCGCTGGCGTCTGTATACTTCTCAAAACTTTGATTGGTTTTAGCAGAGCTTCTGTCAGACCAGATAGCGTAGATGTCTGCTCCGCTAAGATTCGCCTGTGCGACGACTGCCTGAGTAGAGCTGGGGGTAGATCTTGAATCCGAGTCGTTAAGCAGTGGGGTGTTCAATAACATGCGACCCGCTTTTAAACCAGCGTATTGGCCCAGTTTGACTTTGACAAAGGCCTGACCAATTTTTGTGTAGCTACGTTGCGAGCCATCTTTGTCTTGCAACAATCCAGTACCGCCATGACCTTTTTTACCCACGAGCTTTTGCGAGGAAAAAATAGAGGCGTCAAAACCAATAATGTCATTGACGTAACCTGAAGTGAAATCTAAGCGCAAGCCCTGGGACAGTGCCTTGGCATCAGGCTGGCCTATTTTATCGCGATTAAAATAGAAAGTACGTAAGTTTAAATCTAATTTACTATCGCCAATAAAACCGCTATTAACCTCCGCCGCTTGAACGTTTATAGTGACTGTCGCTAATATGGCAGTAAATAGAAGAGTGTGATTGATCAACATATAGCATGCTCCGATATTATTAAAATCGAGTACTGTAGTCGCTAGTGCGATACATTAAATTAGAACGCCCTGTCGGTGAAACTCAGTGCGAGAAAGCACCCTGTGAGTTCACTATCCTAGAGAAACTGGGCATAAGTGCAAAGTTTTCTCTGCGCTCTTAAAATGACTAATGGCAATAAACAGGGGGGCTGAGTTGCGAAACATGCTGGAGTGACGAGTCCTTTCTAATCTGCCTAATATCGGCTTTTAGCTTAATCATCATCCATGTTTGCAAAGCTGTCCTGCTGTCAATTACCTACCTTTTTATAGGTAGCTAACTTACAGGTTTTAATCATTCCCTTGGCTGCGATGCCAATATCTTGTAATACATTATACCTCAGAGGCGCTTTGGGTTGGTTCGCAAATCCCCCAGATACATATACCTATCTAGCTGAATAAGAACGATAGCAGATTTATGGCAGAAAGTGATAGAAAAATGAGCAGATGGTTGAGTATCGAACCTGATTAATCAGTATTGCAGCACCGCTGCACGCCATCTTTACGTTAATCAAGCAGCTCAAATGATCTATGCCTGTCTGCTATGCTTATTTGTAAAGTTGAATCTGCAATAGACTTTCTGTTATTGCGCTTGGTTGATTGGCAGTCTCTAAACTCATTATTGATTATAAACAGAGTGCTTAATTTTGCTCAGGTATCTACCGCCCAGATAACTGGCTATTTAGCGGTAGCTTTAGGGCATATATGAGCAGAAAAAATATACTATTGGTATTAAACTGTTAATATTGAAAAATATTGCTGCTTTAAAATTGAAATGTTTATAAAGGATATTCAACATGAAACAAGTTTTACTGCCTCTTGGATTGATTCTGTTAACAGGGTGCGCTATGGCGCCTAAGCAAGAATTAGTCGACTACCATGCACATGCACGTGCGCTAAGTGGTGTGACTCTGTGCGCTGAATTGGGGCACGTAACTAAGGCCCAAAGTGAAGAACTAACTCAGATAATATATGGACGTTTAGCCGAAGAGTTCTCTTACAGCGATGCAACAATGTCGAGCGAATTCAATACTAGTCTAGAGACATTAAAAGTAAAATTAGCCAAGGCAGATGCTACTGATTTAGACTTTTTCAGTGAGGTATGCCAGCAAATCCCAGCAATGTTAGCCTACAATCGTGAAGGCAATAATACTATAAAATATCCCCAGTTCAATTAGACAGCTAATCTCAATTGATAACGTGCCCCAACTGGGGCTTTTTTAATGGGAGCTTGCGTTAAATTGGCAAGCAATACTGATTTTTTCTCAATACAGTATCTTAATTTCTAAGGCGTTTGTCAGTATCGGGATAAACGACCCGTTATATCCTACGCGATGGCGATTTTGGGTATCTTTTTGATGTAATTTAGTCGTTCCCCCGCAGCGTATTCACCTTGCTTCATTGGCGTTTTAGCCCACAGAGAAAATATTTTTGGACTGGTTCGCCACTTCCTTAGTTAATCCTCTCGATAGCAGTGTTGCAAATATCGCTTCAATCTTCTTTGGGATTGGATAATGATCAACAGGGTAGTGTTAAGCAACTGTGCGACGCAATTATTTATATTAATAACATCTTAATGTTTATTGTTACTGTCTCTTATTAAAGAGTGTTGTGGTATTAAAGCAGAATTAAAGCTGTGAAATTTTAATGTCGATAATTTGAAGCACCAGCTTATTTCTATTAACCTTAGTATATTGTTGATATAGGTATATTATGGATTAATATTTTTATACAGATCTAAACTTAAACTTAAACTTAAATTCAAACTTAAATTCAAACTTAAATTCAAACTTAAATTCAAACTTAAATTCAAACTTAAATTCAAAAGGGAATAATATGACTGCATCCAAAAAAATTGCATTTTGTATAAGCCTGTTAGCGATATCGACGGGTGTATTGGCTACCACAGATACCTCAAAACCTA
>JABSRA010000138.1 GCA_013215445.1 Oceanospirillaceae bacterium | reverse complement strand
ATTGGAAAGATGCACCGTATCCAGATTTAGTTAAAACTGTTCCTCATGTAGCCTTTGTGGTGAAAGATCTTGACGCCGAGTTACAAGGGCAAAAAATAATAATAAAGCCTAACTCTCCAAGCGAGGGGCTAAGAGTCGCTTTCATCGAAGTAAACGGTGCACCCGTGGAGCTTATGGAATATGCAAAATAATTATGTTCTGCATTTAATTAAAACAGCGTATATAAATGGGGCGTTATCTGATAATGAAACGGAACTAGCATATTGAAAATCCAAGCCGCCATAAAAGAAGACTCTGAACTAATTCTGCAATTTATTAAGGAATTGGCAATCGCCGAAGAGTTCCCGTTCGAAATTTCGGTGACTAGAGCAGATATAGAAAATAATCTTTTTGGGTCAAATCCAAAATCAATGGGGTCAGAGTAAATTGATTTTGGGTTGCCTTAATAAATACCGTAGTGGCGAAAAACTTGCTAAAGATCACTATTATCTCATTGCTGAAACTGTTGGAAAATGGCGTCTTACCTAGAAGATTTCAGCTTGATTATGAAGAGCTTGAACGAGTCTATAGCCCGCAGAGTAAGCCTGGGAAAATATATGGTATGTCCCATATGTTCTCCATATCTTCCTTAGAGGGTTTTCGCCAGTCCTAAGGATGCGCTTGCAACGGTAGATTCAGGCTGGCTTTGGTGCGCTCCATCACCACCGATGTGTGGTAGTGGCGCACGTTGCTATCGTTATAAAATAATTGATGGATAAAGTCTTGGAAATCTTCCATATCTGTAGCGGTGACAATCAATATAAAATCAGCTTCGCCGGTGACGTAATAACACTGCTGAATTTGTGGCTCATTTTTAATTCGCGCCTTAAACTCGGTTAAATGATTGATGTGATCCCGCTCTAGCTGCACGCTAATGATAAAACTCATCAATTGCCCGACTGCCTTAGGTGAAATCACCGCTACTTCAGCGCTAATCACTTGATTGTCCCTCAAACGCTTTAACCGTCGCTGCACGCTGGCTGATGATAGGCCGACAGCCTGGGCGATATATTCAAGCGAGTGGCGCAAATCGGCTTGCATGATTCTCAATATGTGTAAATCTTGATTGTCTAAATTAAGCATCTGGCTGCCTCTACTATAATTACTTGTAATGATGAATTTCGATCATTTATCTCATTATACCGATTGATATTCATGATATTAACAAGTTAATTGATCAAATAACATTGCAGTCCTTTGTTATATTGATGTGATCTATCAATGTAATTTAAGTGGAGTAATGTATGGAGAATAAAGCAGCCGTTGGCCCAGCGACCCTCAGTGTCTGGGGTGGGGAGACAGAGCACCCTCTGTTTGAACGTGCCACTCAAGTACCGGTCGTGCACAGTGTGTCTTTTGCCTATAAAGATATAGATACTTGGCACAATGTGGCTTTAGAGAAAGAGCCCGGCCATATTTACTCGCGTAATACCAACCCTACCGTGCGCGCCTTTGAAGATAAGGTAAAAGTCCTGGAGGGGGCTGTGGCGGCGACCAGTTTTTCCTCGGGTATGGCGGCCATCAGCAATACCTTTGGTGCCTTGTTGCGCCCCGGTGATCGCATCGTATCGATCAAAGATAGCTACGGGGGGACCAATAAACTTTTTACCGAATTTTTACCTCAGCTGGGGATAGAAGTTTACCTGAGCAATACCGATGATTACCGTGACATAGAAGCCGAAATCGGCCGCGGTTGCCGCATGCTCTATCTGGAAACACCCACCAACCCCACCCTTAAAATAGTCGATATCCAGCGCTTGGCAAAGGCGGCAAAAGCGGTGGGTGCGTTAGTAGTAGTTGATAATACCTTTGCCACACCCATTAATTGCAACCCTTTGGCACTAGGTGCGGACATTGTTATCCACAGCGCCTCTAAATACCTGGGCGGGCACGCTGACGCATTGGGTGGGGTCGCCTGTGGCAGTGCCGAGTTGATTAAAAAAATCTATCACTATCGGGAGATCAACGGAGCTTCACTGGCGCCTATGGATGCTTATAGTTTACTGCGCGGCATGAAAACCTTGAGTCTACGGGTGCAGCGACAAAACTGCAGCGCGCTGAAAATTGCCACTTGGCTGATGCAGCAAGAGGTGGTAGAACACGTCAATTACCCGGGCTTAAGCAGCCATTTACACCACGATGTTGCCTGCCGGCAGATGCGTGGTTTTGGCGGAATGTTGAGCTTTAGTGTCAAGGGCGGATTGGCGGCGATCAAAGTTTTTCTACCCAAGCTACAGTACGCACATATGGCCGCAAATTTGGGCTGTGTTGAAACAGTGGTGGGTCCGCCGCTAGTGACCAGTCATGTTGAGTGCACTGATGCGGAGCGCGCCGCCGCAGGGATACCTGAAGGGCTGGTGCGTTACTCCACCGGTATCGAAGAAGTTGAAGATTTGATAGCCGATTTGGCGCAGGCACTGGCGCACATTAGTTGATTTTCATTGCTACTATTGCAGAGGAAAGGACATGCAGGGATCTACACTGAATTTCAGCTTAGAGGAATACGCCTCCAGGTTAGGCAAAGTTAGAGCACAGATGGTCAGGCGGGAGATAGATACGTTAATCATCCACGACCCCTCTAACATGGCCTGGTTGACCGGTTATAACGCTTGGTCATTTTATACCCCCCAGGCGGTGGTGGTTGGACCGCAGGGTGCGCCACTTTGGTTTGGTCGTCAGATGGACGAGAAAGGTGCGCATAAAACGGTCTATATGGGTGCCGAACAAGTGGTTAGTTATCCGGATAATTATGTGATGAACCCGCCGCTGCACGCGATGCAATACCTAGGTGGGGAAATACTGGCCGCTAGAGAGTGGGCAGTCGGTAACATAGCCGTGGAAATGGATAACTACTATTTTTCGCACGCGGCTTTTATGGCGCTAAAAAATAGCTTGCCAGCTGCCCAGATCTGCGATGCCACCGGTTTAGTTAACGCTTGTCGTGCGATTAAATCCGCTACAGAAATTGAATACATGCAGGTCGCCGCGCGCATTGTAGAAAATGTGCATAGGGCTGCGTTTGAAATGATTGAGCCCGGGCTTGCCAAGAATAAATTGGTGGCTGAGATATACAAAGTCGCGATTGAAGGTCACGACGGATTATCCGGAGATTACCCCGCTATAGTGCCTATGTTGAGTTCTGGTGCGGATGCCAGCGCCCCACACCTTACCTGGGATGAGAGCCCATTTAACCGTGATGAGGGCTGTTTTTTGGAGCTGGCAGGTTGTCATAAACGCTATCACTGCCCGCTGTCGCGGACCATTTATCTGGGCCGCCCCAGCGATAAATTTAGACGGGCAGAGGAGGCGCTAAATGCTGGCTTAGCCGCGGGTTTAGCGGCCGCAAAACCGGGTAATAGCTGCGCAGATGTCGCTATTGCACTGAATCGAACGCTGGCTAAACATGGTTTTGACCGAGGCGGGACCCGCTGCGGTTATCCGATTGGACTAAGTTATCCGCCCGATTGGGGAGAGCGCAGTATGAGCTTTCGTGAAACGGATCATACCGTGCTGCAAGCGGGTATGAGCTTTCACTTTATGCCGGGACTGTGGTTAGACGATTGGGGCATGGAAACCACCGAGAGTATAGTTATCACAGACTCGGGTGCCAAAACCTTGTGTGACTATCCGCGCAAACTCTTTGTAAAGGATCTATGAAATGCAGCAGAGCAGTATAACCGCCAGTGTCGATTTCGATTTAGCCGGCAAGCAACAAGGTTTTTTGAAGTTACCTCACTCTCATGATGACTCTGCCTGGGGCTGTATCATGATCCCCATTTGTGTGATTAACAATGGTGTGGGACCAACAGCGCTACTTACCGGGGGCAATCACGGTGATGAATATGAGGGGATCACCGGGTTACTGAAGCTGGCACTCAAATTAGAGCCTTCGCAGATAACAGGGCGGGTGATTATAGTGCCGGCCATGAATTACCCGGCGGTGCTAAAGGGCACCCGAACTTCACCGATTGATAAAGGAAACATGAACCGAGCGTTCCCAGGGGACCCTGCCGGCACTGTAACTCAGCGGATCGCCGATTATTTTCAGCGCTACCTTATCCCGATCTGCGATTTTGCACTGGATATTCACTCGGGTGGGAAAACCTTAGATTTTATTCCCTTTGCCGCCTCTCATCGATTAGACAATAACAAGCAACACGCGGCCTGTTTAAAAGGAGCGAGTTTGTTTGGCGCACCTAATACTTTGTTAATGTTTGAGATGGAAGCGGCCAGCCTCTACGACACAGCGGTCGAGAACCAGGGAAAAGTGTTTGTCACTACCGAGTTGTATGGTGGCGGTACTAGCACCCCACAATCTATGTTGATGGCAGAGCGGGGAATAAATAATTTTTTAATTTTTAGCGGTATCATTAAAGGGCAACTGCAGCTGCCAGAGCAACCTACCAGGATGCTCGAAATGTGCGATCTGGATTGTTATTTGCAGAGTGAACACGCTGGGATATTGGAGATGTGCGTGTCACTGGGTGACGATATTGAGGCGGGTCAATTGGTGGCCCGCATCTATTCACTAGAGCGAACCGGCGAGCCGCCCAAGCAGTACTTTGCACAACGCAACGGAGTGCTCGCGGCGCGGCGCCACCCCTGCCTGATCGCTATCGGCGATACTTTTGCGGTACTCGCTGTGCCGATAAAGTGTTAATCAATACCAGTAAAAATTTCGATTCAACCACCGTTGTGGCATAGCAATCTAGTGAAGAGATACTTATCAATGGAATATCAATGGGGTCAGAATATCAATGTATCAATGGGGTCATATCAATGGGGTCAGAGTAAATTGATTTTGGGTTGCCTTAATCAATATCGTAGTGGCGAAAAATTTTATAAAGAGCACCATGATCTCACTGCTGAAATTGCTGGAAAATGGCATCTTCGCCTAGAAGATATTAGCTGGATTATGAGGAGCTCGAACGAGTCTATAGGCCACAGAGCAAACCTGGGAAATACTAAGAGCGACAACGGTTAACATTGGCGTTGAATTCTGTTAAAAAAGAGGGGTGTTTAGAGAGAAATGATTTGCCAAAATAAACCGCTAAAGGTTTGTTTTTAAGTGTATAAATTTTAACTTTTGCTACCAGGTTATGTTCAGTGAGTAAGCCTTGCATCACATAGTTATTGGCAAGCACTGCATCGACCCGCTTCCTCAGCAGAAGTTTGAGTAGGATCTTGGTATCTATCGCTGTTGCTGCTACTTGATAGTTATTTGTTTTGAGCCAAAATAACATATTGGAACCTATAAACCCCGACACTGTTGCATTGTGTTTAAAGGATAATTGCTGGGGATCTAACGGGTTTTCATTCAATAGAAACCATTGCCATTTTTGTTCAGCTATAATCGCTGACATAGTGCCGAATTTATCGCGTACAGCGTTTTTAGAAGCGGCAAAAAAACCATCAACCGCCCCTACGCTTGCCGCCTTTTCAGCTCTTTTCCAAGGTAAGACCGATATTTCTAACTGAACTGACATTTTTTTCAAAGAGCACTGAACCACATCAACGGCTATTCCTGAAAAACGTAATTTAGGCATACTAGCGCTTGTATCCTTATCTTGATAACAACCGTAGGGACACAAATTATGCGTAGCCAACCTCACTTTCTCAAGTTTGCTGTCGGCATTAGCTAATTGGCTACAGATTAACATTACATAAAATCCGCTTAAAACTTGGCTACGCATCCGTACTCCTCGATAGCAGAACATCAATTAATATTGGCCTCAGTTCCGTTGCAGTTAGCTTAGCAAGTCGGACATAACCTAGGATCCTTATTTGCTGGCCAAAAAATAGAATAAGCTTTAGTGATCAGAACGTTTTTACCTTGCAGTCTTTGTCCATACTGCTACATATTGAACTGGCCCGTAGATCAGTTCAAAAGACTTTATGGTTCACATCGACTAAACCTTTGGACGGGATTATTGAGCTGTTGCAGCTTACCATTAATGACTATAGGACTAATTACTATAGTGCTATAGGCTAGTCATAGATTAATTTAATCTTAATGTGATCAACGAGGGAGTGGGGTCAAAGGGAGTGGAGTCAGGTCTTGCCTTTTACCCTCAAGATAATCAGGGATTATTCGAAAATTAAATGTTCAAGCTTATCGGCAACACCATTAAATTGATCGGCATCTGCGTGGGGAGGGATTACTTCGGTGATGATGGGCCACACTTCGCTTAGTTGGGCATTGAGCGC
>JABSRA010000137.1 GCA_013215445.1 Oceanospirillaceae bacterium | reverse complement strand
CACTTCGCATTCTTCCGCGGATTTGACCGCTTAGTTATCCACAGGGAACATCTGGGGACTTATTCGCTACTTCCTTAGGCTGTTTTGCAAAACGTTAACTTCCATTCGAGTTCTAGATATGTGCAAGTTGAGAGATTTAAAAGGTCTAGGTCCTAAATCAGAGAAGACGCTGATAGGGGTGGGAATAAACACTGAGCAAGAGCTGCCTCATCCCACACACGTCGGCTTCACTGACCGTTAATGAGAATGCCGATCTCTCGGTGAGAGTAAATTCTGCCACGGTTTTTAATAAAATAGTGCCCGAAAATCAGTCTGACTACACGCATATTTTTGAGGTAGTGATGATTTTCCTGCCCATGTAAAAGCAGTTTATTAGGTTGCACCCTAAGTTTGCCTATCACTAAGGGGCCATTAACTTAGGGTTTATGGCAGGCTATTTATCTCTGTGGACATCGAAACTACGGTGGTAAAAGGACCTTGCTGGTGACCATTAATGGTGAATAATTATGCTGTGATAAAAAACGTTCGTATGTTCCTTAGAGGATTTCTAGATGTCACAAAGCAGTGAAGGCTTAGTGCCGCACATGGGCTTGACCGATAAAACTATCTTGTTTGATGGTGTCTGCAAGCTCTGTAATGCGTGGTGTAATTTTATTATCCGCCATGATCACAGCCATCAATTTAAACTCGCCAGGGTACAATCGCCTGAAGGCCAAGCTATTTTACAGCACTTCGACTATCCCTTAGACAGCTTTTCAACGATGCTGGTTATCGACGGGAGAAGCTGTCTTGAAAAAAGCACCGCGTTCTTTTATGTGATGAAGAGGCTGGGTTTCCCCTGGCGATTAATCACTGTCTTTCAATTTATTCCCCAAACCTTACGCGACTGGTTGTATGATCGTATCGCATTTAATCGATATTATTGGTTCGGCAGATGCGATTATTGTCAACTACCTAATCCCGATCACAAATCTCGATACCTGGATTAGGGATGATTGGTGAAAGGCAGAATGTATCGCCAGATTCGCCTTGCTTTTAGTTGTATTGCTGCGGATTTGGTGGCTAAATCATTTTGGTTAATGCACTTGAGTGATGGTTTTTTTACTATCAGACCAGCAAGGTTCGCAGAGCAACAACGTTTAGTACTTTTAACGTTAACAGGGTAAAAAGAGGTTTATTTTGAACATTGAAACTTGGTCGTTGTTTTTTGTGGCCTATTTGCTGATTACCTTAGCGCCGGGGCCCAGTGTGCTTTTTGTGGTGAAAAATGCACTCCAGTATGGTTATCGTGAAGCGTTATTATCAATATTTGGTAATCTCACCAGCCAGCTAATCATCGTCTTACTGGTCGCTGGTGGCGCTGGAATCTTGCTAGCGCAGTCACCGGCCGTATTTTTTGGCTTAAAAGTTATCGGTGGTATTTACCTTATCTATCTGGGTGTGTCAGGTCTGTTGTCTAAGAAAAACCCAGCCGAGAGCCAAGTGACTAGGACTGTCGTCACTAAAGCCAATGGTTTTAGTATTTATAAAAAAGGTTTTCTGGTCTCGGCCAGCAACCCTAAAACAGTGATCTTTCTCTCGGCGTTTTTACCACAGTTTATTGTGGCTGATCAGCCGGTTGCCCTGCAGTTTATGGTCATGTTCATATCTATCTGTTTTAGTGTGATTTCTATTCACTTGATGTATTCATATCTGTCGAAGAATATTAAAAGCAGGTTGGGAAATTCACCGCTTAAAGAGCATTTTTCTAAGCTGTATAACAGCATTTTTATTGCCTTTGGCGGTGCGCTTTTATTTAATAACAGCAGTACTTAAGCAGAGAATCTGTTTCTGCTTAAGTAGCCAAAGGTTATGCTATTAGGCTCGATCACCGGGCGTAAGAATTTGATTAATCACCAATAGTTGGGATGTCACCACTGGGTTATTGCCCAAGTTTGGTGTTGTGATACCTCTGCTCAGTTACGCAGAGGTTAGTTGAATCGTACTATACAAATATAGCCCCTGGATTTTCCAACAATCGCTTCAGCGTTTGTATCAGCTGTGCCCCCTCATAACCATCCACTATTCGATGATCAAAAGATGAAGATAGATTCATCATTTTGCGGATCACGATGGCGCCGTTGCGAACCACTGGGCGCTCTTGCAATTTGTTGACGCCAATGATGGTGGTTTCGGGTGCATTAATAATAGGCGTAGTAACAATACCGCCAATCACGCCAAGGCTGGTGATGGTTATTGTTGAGCCCACAAGCTCTGCTTGTTTAGCGGTACCGGCTCGACTGACTTGAGTGATCCGGGTCAGTTCCGCGGCCGATTGCCAAATGTCTAATGACTGCGCATCTTTGATTACCGGTACCAGTAGGCCTTTCTCGGTCATGGTGGCAATGCCGATGTGAACCGCCTGATGTTGCATTAAGGTTTGGGCTTTATCATCGTAGTGCGCATTACACTGCGGAAAATCAGCTACTGCTTTGATTAATGCCTGCATGATAAATGGCAGTAAGGTTAACTTAGCTTGCTCGGCCTGGCGGTGGTTATTTAAATGCTGGCGTAATTCTTCCAGTGCGGTTAAATCTATCTCTTCAACGTATGAATAATGGGGAATGTTTTGGCTGGCGGCTAACATCTTTTGGCCGATGATGCGGCGCAAGCCTTTAATTTTAACGGTTGTGGTCGTATCGTTAAAGCTGGAAACAGGACTGCTAGGTAGGCTTGCTTGGATGCCACCCGCTGCAATGAAGTTCGCTAAGTCACTATTGCTAATCCGTCCTGCGGGACCGGTACCCGCTACTAACGCTAAATCGATGTGATTATTTCTCGCCTGCATTCGCACTGAGGGTGAGGTCAGTATCTGGCGGTGTTTGGCGGTGCCTACTACCGCAGGCGCTGCTGTTATCGGCGATGGTGCAGTAGCAGTAGCAGTAGCAGTTGCGCCTGCTGCTGTATCTGTTGCACTAACCGCAGCGCTTGGAGTCTCTAGAGCAGATGGAATGACTGTGCATTCTCCCTTGGTAGCCGCTGCATTCGACTCACCGCTGCGCTTAAATAAGATCAGTTCTGCACCCACCGCTAATACTTCACCAGCAGCACAGGCGAGTCTGATCACCAGACCCGACACCGGGGCGGTCACTTCTACGACCGCTTTGTCGGTCATGACATCGGCAATGTGTTGATCTTCTTCAACCGTATCCCCTACAGTGATATGCCATTCAACGATTTCTGATTCGACAATACCCTCGCCCAAATCAGGTAATTTAAAACTAAAGTCTGACATTAATTATTCTCCAAGGTGCGTTGCATGGCTTCAATAATGCGCGCTTGGCTAGGAAAGTATTCCCATTCAAAGGCGTGTGGGTAGGGGGTGTCCCAACCTGTTACTCGCTCAATCGGGGCTGTTAAATGCCAGAAACACTGCTCTTGTATTTGCGAGACAATTTCAGCGCCAAAACCGCTGGTACGAGTGGCCTCGTGCAATACCACACAGCGCCCGGTTTTTTGTACAGAAGCTTCAATGGTATCAGTATCCAGAGGTATTAAAGTGCGTAAATCAATCAACTCGGCGTCTAAACCGCTAGCCTTAATCGCGGCTTCAGCCACGTGTACCATATTGCCGTAGGCAATCACCGTCACCGCGTTACCGGGTATCACTATGTTAGCTTTGCCTAGTGCTAGAGAATAATAACCCTCGGGGACTTCCCCCATAGGGTGCGCGGCCCAGCTTGTCGCTGGTTTTAAATGATCACCGTCAAAGGGGCCATTATAAATACGTTTTGGCTCAAAAAAGATCACCGGGTCATCATCTTCAATCGCGGCAATTAATAACCCTTTTGCATCGTAGGGGTTAGACGGCATCACCGTTTTTAAACCACAGGCATGGGTGAAAATTGCCTCCGGGCTCTGCGAGTGAGTTTGACCACCGCGAATACCACCCCCACAGGGAGCGCGGATGGTGAGTGGAGCAAAATATTCACCGCCGCTGCGGTGTCGTAAACGGGCCAGTTCTGAGATGATTTGATCGATAGCGGGGTAGATATAATCGGCAAATTGCATCTCGACCACCGGGCGCAAGCCATTTACCCCCATACCGATCGCGGCGGCTACAATGCCCCCTTCAGCTATCGGTGTGTCGATGGCTCGATGGGCTCCATATTTTTGGTAGAGACCGTGGGTACAGCGAAATACCCCGCCAAAATAGCCGACATCTTCACCCATCACTAATACGTTGGGATCTCGATTCATGCAGACATCCATCGCGGAATTTAAGGCCTGGATCATATTCATTTTAGCCATGATTAAACTCCTATCTTGTGCATTTGTTTTTGTAAATGTGGCGGAATATCTTTAAAGACATCCTCAAACATACTGCTCACGGGCCAGTGAGGTCCGTCTTCGAATGAGCCGTGGGAGATCGCTTCTTTCCAAGCAGCTAAAATGTCTGCCTTTAGTTCTTTTTCCAGGTCCAGATGTTGCGCTTCACTCCACTGGCCAATAGCGATTAGATGATTTTTAAGACGTTCAATGGGATCGCCTAACGGCCAATGTGCCGCCTCATTTTTACCGCGATAAGAATCTGGATTATCACTGGTCGAATGCCCTTCGGTGCGGTAGGTGTAAAGCTCGATAAAAGTGGCTCCGCCGCCTTTGCGGGCACGCTCTGCCGCCCATTTTGTGACCGCATAAACGGCTAAAAAGTCATTGCCATCTACCCGGATGCCGGGAATGCTAAAACCGATACTGCGTGCAGCAAAGGTAGTTCCAGTATTGGCAAAAGATTGTGGCGTTGATATAGCCCATTGATTATTCACTACATTTAAAATAACCGGGGCTTTGTAAGTCGAGGCGAAAACTAAGGCGTGATAAACATCAGCCGCTGCAGTGGTGCCATCACCCACCCAGGAGACCGCTATGTGGTCTTCACCTTTATAAGCTGAAGCCATTGCCCAGCCCACTGCCTGTGAATACTGGGTGGCTAGATTTCCCGACACTGAAAAGAAATTACCCTCTTTCCAACTGTAGAACACCGGCATTTGGCGGCCTTTGATATTATCTTTAGCATTGGAAATACAGTGGCACATCATGTCGACAACCGGACGCTTGCGCACAAACAGTAACCCCTGTTGGCGATATGAGGGGAACAGCATATCCCCGTCTTCTAGTGCCATCGCCTGTGCGACCGCGACCGCCTCTTCACCGGTACATTTCATATAGAATGACAGTTTTCCCTGGCGTTGCATGGTAAACATCCGCTGATCATAGGCGCGCACATGCATCATGTGTCTGAGCCCAGTATGCAGTTGTGCCACCGATAGGTCGGGCTGCCAAGGGCCCTTGGCTTGATGGTCATCATCTAATACCCGCACTATACCGTAGGCCAAATCCCGCACTTGCTCAGCATCCACTAATACATCAGGTCGTTGACTGTCCAGAGGAGAGGGAATCTTGAGATGGGAATAATCAGGTTTGTTTTCAGGCCTGGATGAGGCGGTGGGGATAAAGAGTTTAGACTGATATGTTTTTTTATTATCTGATGACATCATCTTCACCTAACAAGTTATTGGTTTGAATTTTGAAAAAGCTGCTCAGCTATCTGATCGGCCACCACGGGTGTGGAGTGACCGCTGTGTTCGGCGCGTTGAAAAATATTGGTTAAACTACTGCCAATGGATTCAATATGCGTTTTAAGCAGCGCGGCACTTTCGCCACTGCGCTGGTAGGCAATATCAATAATGCCGCCGGCATTAATCACGTAATCAGGTGCGTATAACACATCGTTCTCGAGTAGCAGTTGCGCTACCTCGGGACGGTCGAGTTGGTTATTAGCCGCGCCGGCAATTATGCTGGCTTTTAGTTGAGCCAAACTCTGGGCATTGATACTTTTACCCATCGCACAGGGGGCAAAGACATCGGCATCAACCGCATAAATTTTATCGGGTGCAACGGCGGTTGCGCCCAATTCAATCACGGCTCTGTGAGCATTTTCAGGGAAGGTGTCAGTGACAATTAACTCGGCGCCCGCGTTCTTTAAGTATCGACATAGATGAAAGCCCACATTGCCAACCCCCTGCACCGCCACTTTTAATCCGCTTAAGTCGGTGCGATTAAATTTATGTGCAACCGCAGCCTGCAAACCGACAAAGACACCATAAGCCGTGGAGGGGGAGGGGTCACCACCGTGTTCTGCGCCTTCAACTACCCCAGATACATACTGAGTACACTCGCCGATAGTGGTCATATCAAGCACATTGGTGCCCGAGTATTAGTCGGTGATGTAGGCGCCATATAAACCTTC
>JABSRA010000136.1 GCA_013215445.1 Oceanospirillaceae bacterium | reverse complement strand
CCGCCAGTGGTGCTTCAAGGATCCCCCTACCTGGTTTTTTGATTGCCTTCATTATCATCGTTATTATTAATAGCTCGGGTCTTATTAGTCCTATCGTTACGGATTCTATGGTGGAATTGTCCCGATGGTGCCTGGTTGTGGCAATGGTGGGGTTAGGTATGAAAGCATCTATCAAAGAGCTGGCTGCAATGGGCTGGAAGCAGATGTTATTGATGGTTGCTGAAACAATTTTCTTAGCGGTGCTAGTGACAATCGGTTTGATTGCCTCGCGATAAAGCCAAGGTGATTTGGTCAGAACTTTTAGATTTGAATGAGGTGAGTGAAATGACTAACAAAATGGTAGGTGTTATTGGGGGTATGGGTCCTGCTGCAACGGTAGATTTAATGCGACGTGTTCTCGCTGCAACTCCAGCAAATGACGATATAGATCATGTTCGGATGATTGTCGATAACAATCCTCAAGTGCCTTCTCGTATTAAAGCACTGATTGATAAAACCGGCGAAAGCCCAGGTCCTTGTATGGCCGATATGGGGAAGCGCTTGCAGAATTATGGTGTCGACTTTCTGGTAATCCCATGCAATACGGCTCATCACTATTATCGCAACGTGGTTGATGCAGTTAGAGTGCCAGTGCTTAATATGATAAAGCTGACTGCGGATCGTGTTTGCCGAGAGAACCCAACGTTGTGTAAAGTTGGCATACTAGCCTCAACGGCGGTGTTGGATATCGGCCTTTATCATGGGTTTTTCGATGCGCAAAATGTAGCAACCCTATTTCCCCAGCCAGAGGAACAGGCCGCTCTGATGCAGCTAATTAAAAAAGTTAAAGCGGGCCAGCAAGATGCTCAAGTCATCGCGGGGTTTAACGCCGCCGCTGAAAATTTAAAAAGACAGGGAGCAACATGCCTAATTATTGCCTGTACTGAGCTTTCGGTATTGGCTAATAAGCTGGACAGTGACTTAACTATTTACGATGCATCCCAAGTGTTGGCCGAAGAGATCGTGAAAAATTCTCGACACTAGGTCGATTGGAATTAGGGAAGTAGCGTAGAGGATTTATTAGGGTTAACGCTCATTACTGCTGTTGTTACCAGAGGATTCTCGATTCATGTTAGTAGCAAAATGGGTTCACTAACATTAGACAGAGTAAGGAATGTGCTAATATGAACGCTTAATATCGATGAACATTTATTTGTTATTCTTTATCTAAAAGAGTTAGTTGGTGGTAATACCATTTTTTTACAAATATTTGAATAACTCTCTGTAACATCGATATAAACATAGAATAGGTAGTGGTTAGGTAACTCAATATACTATCGAGAGGAAAACAATTGGAACTTAAATGGCTCAAAGATTATCTCGCCTTGGCAGAACAGGGCTCATTTTCGAAAGCTGCAAATGTTCGCTTTGTCAGCCAGTCGGCATTTAGTCGTCGCATTCGTGCATTGGAAGTCTGGTTGGGAACTGGTTTAATCGATAGGAACAGATATCCATTGTGTTTTACACCCGCCGGTCTTGCCTTTGTTGACCGAGCTCGACAGCTTGTAGACTCAATTTATCTTATTCGTGAGCAGCTGCGGAGTATGGAACGTGGGCAGGAGGAGTTGAAAATATCATCACAGCATGTATTGGCTGTGTCGTTTTTTCCGAATTGGGTTGATAGCTTTGATAGTCTTTTAGACGGAACCCTCATTCGGATAGATGCTGTTAACTTTCATGATGGTGTCGACGCCTTTTTAGCGGGCAATAGTGATTTATTTTTGTGTTATGCATCTGTTAACTTATCTGCACAGTTGCAACGAGATGATATTGAGAGTTTAAGTGTGGGCTTTGATGAACTCATCCCAGTAAGCTTAGCTAAGAGTGACGGCACACCTATACATTCAACACAGGAAGGTTCAGTGTTGACTATGCTAAGTCATCCATCAGCATCGTTTTTTGGTCAGCTCATTGAACGTCAAAGCTTCTCGAAGCTACCTGATACGGTTTCTTTGGATCACAAATACCAAAGCCCACTGTCTGAAGGGCTGAAAGCTTTGGTCCTCAAAGGGTTAGGCATTGCCTTTTTGCCTCGCAGCATAATTACTGACGAAATAAACAGTGGTAAGCTGGTACCATTAACCGAAATTTTATTAAGTATACCGCTCGAAATAAAAGTATTGCGCCTGAAAGGTTCAGAGTCAATCTCTGCTAATAAGTTATGGCGGCACTTAAAAATGGAAAGTTGCAGCTGTTTTGAAGAAAAATGTAGCTGTTTCATGTCTAATTCATGCGCGTAATGGTCATATAATCATTTAGTTAATGAAAAAAAACCACCCTTGCAAGGGCCTCCTTAAAACAGGCTTATTCAGTCCAGTCATGCGGCATCTACAACCATCAATTAACTTAACTATGGTCGACAAAGAGGCCGCTTTCATTCATAATCTCGACTATCTAGGATATGAAACTGTACTAGGCGATAAAGGGTACTAGAATCAATCTAGAATGTCTTAATTCTCTGTCTCGATAGACATCCAATCCTTTGAACCTGAATCAGTAGGCACCAAGCCTTTTATTAAGTGAACCTGTATCCTCCCACGGCATTACCTATGGCTTTCGACAATACAGCTAAAGCCGCACTAATACTGTTCGCCAAACAACAAATACTCAATGAAAAATTGTGGAGATAATTTTGGACTATTTTGAAGTGTTGGGGGTTGAAAAGTCGGCCTCGCAAGATGATATTAAAAAGGCCTACAGACGTTTAGCCTCAAAATTTCACCCAGATAGAAACAAATCGGAAGATGCCGTTGAGCGCTTCCAGAAAATTAAAGAATCGTACGATGTAATATCTGACCCACAAAAGCGCAAGCTATACATTGAGCAGGAATACACTGAGGTCATGAACCCCAAGTCGTTCACTAAATCCTATTGGAACAGAGTTCTAAATACTTAAGAGGAATCATGTCTAAGATAATTTTTGTACCAGGCTATTTGATAGATGACTATCATCTGTTAACTGAAAATATAGAGTCTTATAAAGATCCAGAAAAGCCCGATTTGTTTAACAATTATGTTGATAGTTTATTAGCTCAGTTAAACAAGACTCCCGAATTTTTAGCGGGTATGCCCGACCAACTCGCCATGTGTTTACTGTTGGTCGTAAAGTTGGATTGCGCAAAGTTGTCACCCTTAAGTTTGCATGGCGAACCCACCTGGGATGAGGTAAAAACCTGTGTCAGCATACATAAAAATTATCGGCCTTTACTGACCACGTTAGCCGATAAATTTCAGCATTCACTAAAAATAGCTTTACTGCTGCTCTGCTTTTATGAATTAGGTGCGACAACGCAAGAGTTCAACGCGCAGCAAGATGACAGTGAAGAACTCGAGGAGCACGACGACTACGAAGAATACAGCGGTCAAGATCAAGACTTTCTTGACGATTATTAATACTTCACAGAAGTAGATAGGATTATATTTTGAGCCAACAAATAGCCGTTTTAGCTGAAAAGGTCATTGCTATCACCCATGAGAGTGGTCGCAATGGTGGTGATATTTTAGAGGACATTGCCTCTACCGAGGGCGATCAAACCATGATCGCTGTTATTTCTGCGTTAGACATCATGAGTGTCGCAAAAATCTTGCGGGAGTTCGACGCCACCATTCCGTCGATCGCTGCATGGTTAATGGACCCAGAAACAATAGGAAACATGCTGGATGTAGAGCCTTCGTATTGGGAGCAAGAGCTGCAAAAAGGTGCCTTTAACGCACAAGACTCAGTGAAGTCGATGTTATCCCAAATATTTCTTACCCAAACTGATGACGAAGAAAGAGAGTTGGCAATACTCTCTGCCATCGTAGCATCAGAAACGGGGATTCTGTATCTCTCGCTCCCCTTCATTGGGTTAGATTTTGAGGCTATCGATCATGAGGAAGAACCGACTTCTGGCAGCGATGAAGAATTACTGCTTAAGATAAAATCACTTAATACGTCAGTGTATGAAGAGATTCTCAGCACTTCTGAACGTGGTGACTTTGAGAAGATTGAAGCCATTCTTAAATCACAGGCTAATAATATCAGAGTCGGTGAAATCAGTAGCGATACAGACGATATGTTTGAGCCATTATAAAAAGGGAACTGCAGATGAATCTTGATAAAGTCAGGGCGAGACCCTTCTTATTGCTGATGATCAGTGATGCCGTTGAAAGCGGCTCGATGAGCCCGGAAAAACTGGCACAAATTGAAAGCCAGCTAGTCGACATGTCGTTAAAAATAGCCAAGAACTTCTTCTCCCCTGTGATCAGTCATGACTTAAAGAAGTCCTGCTCTATTGTGTTGGGCGTAACGACACTGGGGCTATTAAAACTCTGTGCCGGCGATAGCCAAAGCGCGAGAAAAATCTTACTAGAGGATTCAGTTATTACCTGTTTTCGCAAGGGGTGGGAGCAGGTAAACAGTTTATTCAAAGCGCATGGTAGCGATGCTGATCGCGCCACATTATTGGCCAACTACCAATACAGAGACAGCGAGTACAAAGACATCGCATCGATTCATGAGTCACTTCTGGGTGAGCAACTAGACGTTAAGCTGCTGATAAAAATAGCCGCTACGTTTAAAAACTCGCTGTCAAATATGGACATGGACCCTGATTATACCGATGAGATATCTATAAAAGCGGATGTTCAGCTAGCGGTCTTTGAAGCTCTGATGCAGCGTCATGCAGTTGGTCATGAAGATTATGCTAGTTTCAAAGCCCTGCTGCTTAGTTATCGTGATAAACCCGCTGTGTTTTCGGCAGAATTCAGTGAGGCCACGCAAGCCATCTTGAAAAAATTTGATGGTGAGATGAGCCTTCGCATAGAAGGCTGGTTTGCCAGTATTGAGGATGACTTTAAAAATATTTTTCAGCGACTTACCATTGAAAATAGCGGGCCCGAAATATACATCAGTATTTTTAACGACATCCTGCGGGGTAATGTGAACGCCAGGAAATTCATGCATGCGTATGAAAGCCTGTTACAGGCAGAGAAGCAACTGCATCCAAACCTGAAGCAGCAAATAGACGTAGAACATTCTTTTGAAGACTTACTTGAAGAAGAAGACAGCGATTTATCTCACGATGATATTCTTAGTGAGTTAAGTCACAACATCACTGATGATAATTATTAAGCAGGATTTCTCAGCTAACCCATGTTGCTGAACAAGGCTATAGCAATGCACAATAAAGACTGGGGTTGATATGCTATGTTCTTCAAGATGATATTCCTCGTTAGGCAGTGTTACGACATGCAATGGTTAATCCCCAAAGCTTCGTAGCTCTGCGGCTATAGGACCTGCATAAAATAAATTAAAGCAGAACCTCCCCTTCGTATCAAAAACAGACTATATTTAGTGGTAGACTCACGGCGGTTAACGGCCAATAGTTGGGATGTTAATGCATGCTAAATATCCAGCCTTTACCGAGACCAATAGCCGTCATTTATTGAAGCACTTGATGTTTAGATACCCATTGCTTTTAAATGATTAAAATTCAAAGGCAGTTACCCAAACATAGTATTGAATTGAATTCAGTGATTTTTACATTCAGGTAATAAACCAGTGCACTTTTAATTTGCTAGATTACTTTAATAAACAGGAGGTGACTAATGACTGTACATAAGTTGTCATTCGGTGAGATAACTTTACTCAAGCCTGATTTAGCTGAGGTCATAATTGGCAGCGGTGTAGAAATGGATTTGCAAATGGTTAACGAATACCATGAGTTTTTGTTAACTCACCTGGAGAATCCTTTTAACCTATTAATCAATAAAATCCATCGGTACTCCTATACCTTTGAAGCTCAACAACATTTAGCTACACTGCCCGAAATCAATTTAATGGCTGTTGTCGCATATAACTCTATGACTGAAAAATCTACAAAGAGCCTTATTTCCATCCCCAGAGCTATGCCGTGGAACATACAAATATTTAAAGAACGTAAAACTGCATTTGACTGGCTTGAAAGTCTAGGACAATCATAAAATCGGCTACTGAGGATCTCTAATCTTACATCCACAACATTCTGCAGGGATTTTTGCTTAGATATTCTTCTTTACTCTATTTAATGCAAGCTGAGGAAGAGACGACTGTCGGTTATTTTCAGACATGTCACTGCTACTGCTGATGTCAATTTTAAAGGGAGAATTACCCGTTAAGTTAATGTTTAGGCGTATTCTAGCGTCCCACAAAAAACAGCCTGATCAAAAAACACACAAATAGTTTGACCTCAATTCGTGTTTTCTATATAGTGCCCGCAGCTAGAAAGAAAGTCTCTTGTTTGAAGTCTCCATTACGTAAGTTCACGTCCTGTAGTTT
>JABSRA010000135.1 GCA_013215445.1 Oceanospirillaceae bacterium | reverse complement strand
CCAAAAGCAGAGATCCACAAAGCGCTGGCTAATATATAATAATCACTGAGTACTCTGACAAACGCCGCGCAAAATAGCAGTATTATCGCCAGCACCGTCATTTTAGAAAAGATTAATTTAAATCCAGAGTGTCTGAGGCCTGCGATAGAGAAAACCCCGATAATCGCCGCTCCGACTGCTCCTATATAAAAGCCGTGACGCCAACTATTGGCACTACCGGTATCCAGTAAATAGCTAGTAGCTAATCCTATCAGGGCAATGGCTATCCACAAATTGGCGAGATAGAGCACAGCCACATAGGGCTTAAACAGCACTTTGGCCAAGTGCCAATCTCGCAATCTATCTAATTGTGCTGTCGCGGCCGCCAATGCCACCCAGGCGGTGACCGCCTGGTTTTCAAAAAAAGTATCAAATAGGGCGAACAGTAAAAACATCGCAGCGGCCATATTACTGCGAAACGGTGCCGGTCGAAAGCGCTGTAGCGTTTCACCTTGCGCTTTGAGCGCCACATTGATAACCAGCATCGATATGCGACTCACTGTGACGATAATAGCGAACACTAGTACGTAGGCGCCGGCGTTTAATGCTGTCATAGCAAAATCCCCCTCAAAGAAAGTTAGCGCCATGTAAAAACTGCATTGTGCCAACCAATACATAACCAAGATGGCGATAAAAACCAGATGTCGCCTGGCGCTATCGCGGTATAAAATAGGCGCTAAATAACACAATAGTAGTGGTAAAAAAGCTAGGTTTATCGACGCCACCAACCATATAGGCAGTATGTTTCCTGCGGCCATGCAAATTCTGCCTATCACAAACAGCCCTATTAACCCCAACAATTTATTACTCGCTAATGCAGACTGGCCACACCAGGACGGTACTGCTGTCAGCAAAAAACCGCAGACTGCGGCCGTAGCAAAGCCAAACACCATTTCATGCCCATGCCAAAACACTGGCGCCACCGACATCGGCCAAGAGTACAGGCCCATCAAGAAAGCACTCCAAAAAAGCATCAATAAAATAGCACTGATGCTGGCGAGTATGAAAAAAGGCCTGAATCCCCAGGCCAATAAAAAGCTAAGATTAAATCCCGCTGCAATCTTCGACATTAGCACGATGCCTTTAATGAAAACGCTTGCTGTACTTGAGCATCACTTAACATAGCGGCGACTTTATGATAGATATACTGCTCATTTCTAGCTGACTTTGGCTCAGATATGGCTATTTGATGTACGATTTCTCCGCCACTCGATAGCACTAAGATCTGATCGCATATTTTTACCGCTTCAAGTAAATCGTGAGTGATAAAAATAGCCGTCAACTTGCGCAGTTGTATCTGCCCTAACAATAAATCTTGCAGCTCGCGCTTGAGCCCTACATCGAGTGCGCTAAAAGGTTCATCTAACAGTAATAAGTCGGGTATGACCGCCAGCGCGCGGCCTAAAGCGACACGCTGACGCATCCCGCCACTCAATTGACCGGGGTACTTATTTAAGTCATCTTCACTGAGCTGCAGACTTTTACCAATCGCCAACGCCTTTTCGTACCTAAGCGCCCGCGCCATGCCCTGCGCCTTTAGCCCAAAGCTAATGTTATCTAGAGCATTCATCCACGCCAGAGTGCAGTCCTCTTGGAACACCATTGCCGTGCGCTGAAAGGTATTAGTGACACTCCCCTCACTAGGCTCAAGCAGCCCAGCGGCGATTGCCAGTAAAGTAGACTTTCCACATCCAGAGGGACCGACGATGCCAGTTACCGAACCCTCAATAACGCGGTAGTTAATATCGTTTAAGACTCGCTCTAAGCCAAATTGGTGGGAGATATTTTTAAAAACCAACATAGACGACTACCAAAAATTATTGAACATTAAGCAATATGATTCGATTTAACACTTTTTCGCCATGGCTCTAATTTTCGCTTGAGTGGTTCAAGGATCAGATATTCTACCGCTAGCAACAGCAGCACCACGGCAACCACCCAGCCCATTGCTTCATCGGTCTCAAGATTGACTCTTGCTATTGCTAAGCTCGCACCTATTCCATCAGATGTTGCCAACAGCTCTGCCATCACCGTAACTTTCCACGCCATACCCAGCGCCGTTACCCAAGCTGGGAATAAGTATGAGAGCAGATGGGGAAAATAGAGGTCTTTAATTTTCAAGCTAAAAGACGCATTGAAACTGTTCGCCATATCAAGCAGCCGCTGATCGACAGTCCTCATCCCTTCAACGGCGGCGATAAAGGCAATGGGAAAAGTAGTCACTAGCACAGTAAAAATAGGTGTCGCTCCCCCCATACCAAACCAGATAAGCGCCAGTACAATCCAAGCAATAGGTGGCACCCCCAATAACACGGTCACCACCGGGCGCAATAACTTTGAAAAAGTCACCGACAACCCTGCCAACAACCCCAACAGGCTACCTAAAGAAACGGCAAACACAAATCCGCTCAAAGCTCGTGTGGCCGTCACTAACATAGGGGAAAGTGCGCGACCTTGCTCGATCATCTGCGCCAGAGCAGTAAAGGTTTCAAGGGGAGCAGGCAAGATAAAGCTGCCGTACACACTGCTGCCAAATTCCCACAGAGCCAAGAATAGAAATAGCCCAGGCAACGCTCCCCAAATACTAGATAAGTAGCAAAAACTAGCGCGAATACTGTTTTGAATAATCAATAGTTACTCTGTCATTCAACTGGTTTTAAAATTTTAAATAAAAGTCATCATCGGGTAACTTTCCACCAATAATAGCCGGAGACAACTCTGCCATTTTGGAAAAAAAGTCTTCCAGTTCAGCCTTAGCCTCCATCGCAGGAGTCGCGGCCAAGTTTACAAAAGGCAGAGATAACTCAGTAACCTTTGCCTTAATAGCTAAGTGCTGTTCGGCAAGTCCGCCTGCAGCTGCAGGATTTGCATTAGCCCAACGACTAGCCTCAACACAATCTAATTGCAATTGCTGCAAGAATTCAGGCGCTTGTTCAACCAGTTTTTTATCCACCAATAAACCCGCCTGAGGGATTCTTGGCTTCCCTCCCGTCGCCTCACCCCAAGCATCTTGAATACTCAGCACGCGGTGAAAAGATAATTGTTTTTGACGACCTTTTAACATCGCGGCAGTGGCCGCAGGTTCCGGTAATATGCATAAGTCCGCACGACCACTCATCATCATTTGGATAACCGCTAAAGGCGTGGGGGCGTAGTTTAACTGGAAATCTTTGCCAGCCACTAGCCCTGCTTTTTTGGTAATATACTGAAAGACTAAATCTGGCATATCATTGCGAAACGGCATAGTAATGGTTTTGCCTACAATATCAGTGATACGGCTAATACTTGGATCCGTTGATACCAAATAGAGAAGTCCCCACGTCATGATATTCATCAACTGCACGGGCATACCTTTATTGTACAAATTTGCCCCGACATAACTAGGCACCCCACTGAGTTGCATGTCACCTGAGATAATGCCTGAACGCAGCTGATCAGGGGTACGCCATACCTTAAAATCCAGCTGTTCAATCAATTGACCGCTGCGTCCGTTTTCAGCAACCCTCGCCAGCGCAATCGAAGGCCCTATAGGAGGACCCCAAAGGGTCAATTTTTGATTTAAAGGCGTCTGTTTAGCATTCAACATTGGGCTTAATGCAGTCGCGGCCATTCCCGCACCGGCTAGTGAGATAAAAGCTCTTCGAGAAATAGTCATTATTTACTGCTCCAATAATATTAATAGCCAACACCTTAACGCTAATGGTTATTATTATCATTGATGCAAATCAAGATTTTTAAACATAAACAAACTTAGCCAGCAACGCACTTGATTTGATTAGTGCTAGGCCAGTTTTTTAATTTTAAGTCAACATAAATACCAGCCCCAAAATGTAGATTTTTAGATTCCTAATATGATTTCCAACAATCCAACATGGGACTCTCGACGATTTGGTGAAATTCTTCGGCGCCCATATCCAGCGGTTGATGGCTCAGTAGCGGGCATTTATATCTTGAGATATCTATCCCCATAGGCGCTTTATTGTAGATATATAAAGGGAGACGCTAGCTTATTGGAAAAAGCAGTAACAAAATTGGATATCCTTTCGTGGCTGTGTTTTCAGACTCAATGCAGAACCCCACAAAGCGCTATTAGGTTTGTAAATTTCCCACATTAAATTGTACATCGGCTATGCCAACAAATGTTGCTATAGCCTTTGCTTTCATCTCAGTGTTGCTTTCCTACGCCTTTGATCAACCATATAAAAATCATGATGTGGCTTATCAACAACAGAGGTACTATGAAAGTAGGTATATACCAAGTACCTGCCAAGGTCGGTACTGCCTCCGCCTGACTTAAAGCAAAGATCAGGTCGATAAACCCCTCTAGATTAAAAATCCAAACCAGTGGAATAGCCAGTTTCCAGTTATTCTTTAACGCCAACAAAGCTATTAACGCCAGGATGGCCGCTGAAAAATCGCCCCAGGCTGTGGTGAAGGCAAAACTCTGTGGGATCTCTGGATCGGTCACACTAGGCACCATAAAGGTTAAACCAATATGCCTTAAACTATGCGGTGCTATGAGTATCATCATTGATATTTTGGCTGCCCTATTCACCAGCCAGGGATAAACCACCCATTTTGCCAGTAGCGAAAACACTACAATACTCATTATTAATTGGGTTAAAAAGATAGCTAATGTATCCATATTTCCACCTCCATCGATGGTTAAAGTTTAGATTGATCATTATTATATATAGGTGTATATACACCTATATTACTAAACAACTGCCAGAAACCTCTGTGCTGTTACTTAAACAGATATCAGTCAATTGTTTTTCGGAAAAACACGGCCAATCTACAAGGTGTATATACACCTATATACTTTGTAAAAAATTACAACTTTTGTGCCTCCTTGGTTAAGAAATTTAAATCATCAAGCAAGTCAGACCAGCGCCCTGTTCCAAATTTCTCTACTAAGTTCAATTGCGCCTCTCTCCACAGTGGTTGCGCCATTTGCAGTGCTAGTTTCCCCTGCTCGGTTATACTGAGAATACGCAGTCTTTTATCTTGTTCAATTTTTCTAATCACTAACCCTTTAGCGATCAAGGGTTTTATGTTGCGTGTAAGAGTTGTACGCTCCATCACTAACACCTTGGCTAACTGACCTAAAGCTATATCCCCACATTTATCGAGTGTCACTAGTAAGCTGAACTGTGTAGATTTTAGCTGCACTGGCGCTAGTGCAGCATCGGTAATTAGCGCCACCGCACGGGTCGCTTTGCGCAAGTGATCTAAGGTACACATAGTGCAATCGCTAGGGTCTTTTAACATTATCTGCTGCTAGTAAATTGGTTGAATATCATAATAAGTGTATATACACTCTTTGTCAATATTTAACAGATTGTCAATATAGCCAGTGTAATACGGCTAAGCTCAATAGAACGATAATCTTAACTTTCATCATGTTGAACCATAACGCTAACATATGGGGTGTCGTAACAGAGTGAGTGGCGTGAAAGCCGTCTCAGCAGCCGAAGGAGCGAACATCATGTTCTTGTTAGCACCTCGTTACTTGCTAGTGACTAAGCGAGTTGCCAGACCTATAAAAATAAAGCCTAATAGACCATCGATGTGACGACCCAAGTTTAATTTATTACCGACTAATTTACCAAACTTACTAAATGTTATAGAAAAAACACTATTAACTAATAATGCAAAGCAACTCAACATAATCCCTAATATTAAAATTTGAACTGAAAGCAAGCCTGTGCCAGTAGTAAATTGCGGCAAAAACAAACTAAAGAACAATAATGCCTTAGGATTAAGTAAATTATTCAAGAAACCTTTATTCATAAGACTTAGGTTAGTTAAGTTTTCAATTGTTTTAGTGTGGCCACTTTTGAGATTGTTACGGTACCAGCTAAGTAACATTTTCACTCCTAAATAACTTAAATATAACGCACCAACTATTTTTATAGCATATGCAAACATAGGGATTGATTGCATCAATTGTCCTAAACCAAATGCAACGAGCAATGTTTGCAATATACCAGCACAAAACACACCTATAGCAATCATGAAGCCTGCTTTAAAGCCCTTCGTAGAAGAATAAGTTGAAATCAAAACCAAATCAGGACCAGGTGAAATAGCTAAAAAGAAAATAGCAGTAAAAAACAAAGGTAGAATTGTAAAATCAATCATGCAGATATCTCGGTAATATTTAAGAGTGCTAACGCCAATGTAATGGGAAAATTGAAGTGAAGCATTTTGTGTAATACTGGCGCGTAGCGACAATACAGAATGGGTAGCGAAAAATTGTCTTATTGAAATTTTGCTTCTGTGGAGGCTGTAAAAGTAATTGTGTAACTGCTCATAATCTATAACCTATTCAAAAGGTATAATTATGAGCAACTTAATGA
>JABSRA010000134.1 GCA_013215445.1 Oceanospirillaceae bacterium | reverse complement strand
TTAGCTTATTGGTACTGGTTTATGGCCTGTGGAGTTTAGATCTAGACTTTACTGTTCACGGCATTGTCTATGTGTACCTTACTAAAATGTGGTTTTTGGATCGTATGGTTTGGCTTTATGAATCTTCAAACTCTGCATCAATCACGCAACAGGACAATTAAAAGTTGGTTTTTGCCCTAGCGTCGCTTATTTTAGCAAGCTATTATTGGCCCCTTAGTGAAGCGCTACCGCGGTATTAAATCAGTATCTCCAGTTGAATTTTAAAGGTTAAGTAGATTGAAACAATCAATAGTACACATTGCCATCGTTGTAAAAGATTATGATGAGGCAATTGATTTTTATGTAAACAAACTCAAATTTGAGCTCGTTGAGGATATTTATCAACCAGCACAAGATAAACGTTGGGTCGTTGTTTCGCCGCCTGGTTCTAAGGGTGTTACATTATTGTTAGCCCGTGCATCTAAACCAGAGCAGTTTGATTTTGTAGGAAATCAAACAGGTGGTCGAGTTTTTCTTTTTTTAAATACAGATGACTTTTGGCGTGATTATAATCGAATGATAGCTGAAGGCATCAAATTCATCAGAGAACCACAAGAGCAAGACTACGGGATGGTTGCTGTATTTGAAGATCTTTACGGTAATTTATGGGATTTGCTGCAATTAAATCCAGATCATCCGATGGCAACGAGAGCGGTATAACAAGTCAATCAATGGCACGCTTGCAGCGACTGATAGCGTACAGGTGACTTGAGCACAGACTGGTGATGGTTGAAGGCGTGCTTTCACACCACAGTCCTCTAGTACCGTTATACACAGATGAGTCTAGTGATAATGAGATTAGCGTCCTTGGCTATAGGTATTTGCTGGGTTGAAATTTGCATCATTCTTGCAAGAAAGTTGTTTTCTGAGGTCCTAGGCTAGTGTTATTTTTGACCAGGTAACCCACTACAGATTCTTCAATTGGAGATCACCACCCGCGAGATTGTAATTGCGTCAGTCCATCTGTTTTTGCTAACAACGCAGCTAAGTGTAGGATTTATAGTTTATAATAAGCTGATTTTACTATTTATACCTAAGATATATAGATAAGTTAGACAATCAGAAATATTCAATAATGTTGATTGATTGGAATGTTATCTAGCTATGATGATTCTAATATATACCGACAAGATAAAGCCCCCGCGAGCGGGCGCGCAGTTGAAGCACTTTTTCAAACCAGATAATCATCCTGTTAATCTTTAAATCAGCGTGAGGTTAGCAGGGCAGTTAAGCGGCCTCTAGAGAAACCGCTTGTTAACCATCACTCCTAAGCGGTTTAGCCCATTTTCTCCATCGTCTCAATCCCGAGTAACTCAAGGCCTGATTTTAAGGTGCGCGCGGTAATAGCGGCCAGCATCAATCGGCTGAGTTTAGTCTGCTCTGCAACGCCATCTTTTAGAATAGGGCAAGCTTCGTAAAAACTCATAAACAAACTAGCCAGCTCGTAGATATAGTTACATAAGACGTGCGGTGTCGCTTCAACTGAAACTTGATTAAGTGCATCGACATATTGCAATAATTTAACCGCAAGCGCCTTTTCTTGTGGAGCTTCAATACTGATAGGGGCATTGAAGTTTGTTGCATCCAATCCCGCTTTTCGAAAGATACTTTGCACACGTGTATAAGCGTATTGCAAATAGGGCGCAGTATTTCCCTCAAAGCTCAACATCGTATCCCAATCAAACATATAGTCAGTGGTGCGATTTCTACTTAAATCAGCGTACTTCACGGCACCGATGCCAATTTTAGCTGCAATTTCCTCTCGCTCTTGTACGGTTAAATCCGCATCACGTTGTGCAATCAATAACGCCGCCCTCTCGATCGCCTCATCCAGCAAATCGGCGAGTTTCACAGTGCCGCCAGTACGCGTTTTAAAAGGTTTGCCGTCTTTACCTAACATCATGCCAAAAGGGCAATGTTGGTAACTTTCATCGGCTTGAATAAAACCTGCTTTTCGAGCAACAATTTCGGTCTGTTTAAAATGTAGCGCTTGGCGAGCATCGGTAAATATAAGTGTTCTATCGGCCTTAAGTACCGTTGAGCGGTAGCGAATCGCCGCTAAATCAGTGGTGGAATACAAATATCCACCGCCGGATTTTTGTACGATATAAACCGCAGGGTTGCCCTCTTTATCAGCTAACTCATCGATAAAGACCACTTGGGCACCTTGGCTTTCAACGGCAATATGCTTAGCTTGTAACTCGCGGAGTACATTGGCCAAATCATCGTTATAAGCACTTTCTCCATGTATATCTGACCGCTGTAAATTTACTTTAAGCTTTTTATACACCTCTTCACTGTGATTAATCGAGACATCGATAAACAACTGCCATAACTCGAGACAATGCGTATCACCGCCTTGCAATTTGACCACGTATTCACGGGCTCTGTCGGCAAAGCCCTGTTCGTTATCAAAGCGAACTTTGGCTTCGCGATAGAAATCTTCTAAATCAGAAAGCGCTGTAGCTGCGACTTCAGAAGCTTTTAATTTATCGCTCAAATGCGCCAATAACATTCCAAACTGCGTGCCCCAATCGCCCATATGATTTTGACGAATGACCTTGTGCCCTAAAAATTCAAGTGTATTGACCACCACATCACCAATAATAGTGGTTCGCAGATGGCCTACATGCATTTCTTTAGCCAGATTAGGCGATGAATAATCTACCACCACCGTCTGTGCCGATTCAGGCTCTATGCCCAAACGCGCCGATTGCGCGACAGTATCTAGCGCAGTCGCCAACCATTGGTTTTTAAGATGGATATTAATAAAACCAGGACCTGCTATCTCCAATTTTTCGACGACATCATCCAGCTCAATAGCTGCGACAATGTTTTCAGCGATCTCCCGCGGCTTTTGTCGTAAAACTTTTGCGAGTGCCATTGCACCATTAAACTGGTATTCGCCAAACTCAACTCGCGTACTACGACTAACAGGTGTCGGCGCATCTTCTGGTGCGCCGATAGCAATAAGGGCCGCTTTAAATTTTTGCTGTAATAACTGATGAATATTCATGGGGTAAAATAGGCTCGCAGTGGTAATCAAATAGTCTCTAATAAGATAAGTTCCAGCGATGACTCCACTGAAACTGCGACTTTGCGCATGCTGGAGATTATAATGCTTATGCGCGCAGGCTAAAAGCGTATTCGCGTAAGTTTGGCTTTGATTTGCAGTCTAGCTTGCGAAGTAAAAAGAAAGTACCGAGACAATGGCCATTGTTGTGTAGTGTGCACAATATTGAGAGGCTAGCGAATGCTAGGGAATTAAGCCACTAACGGGCAAGTAGCGGCGCATAACCGGCGTAATAGACTGTTAGGTCCGTAGTTTTGAGGTATTAAGCTTGGAAAAATGCCTGCATAAAAAAGCAATAATCATCATTGTTTTGGTTAACATCAAACAAAATGGTAGAGGGACAGAGAAACTGGTGAATTTTTTGGTTTTTCTACAGCCTCGATAAGTGTTTTTAAGAAAAGTCTATCAAAGTCCTAGAGTACTTTATTTTCACTTTAATAGTCATGAGCACTTTAGCTCATGGCTCTCAAAAAAACTCAACGTTACTAATCGAACTTCAAGAGGATATTGTAATTGGGAAAATAGCGGGTGTTGAGCTGTCTATTAATATTGCATTACCCGAAACTACGACCTTAGAGCCTCGACCTGTAGTGATATTAATTCACGGTGGAGGTTTTATAGCTGGAGATAAAAGCTCGAAAAACCAACAAATCCTAAAACTATCAAAACTAGGCTTCGTATCGACCAGCGCTATTTATAGATAGCCACCAGAATATAGATTTCCGGCTGCAATCGAAGATATTAAACTTGCGATTCGTGATCAAACAGCGAATGCTGATAAATACCATCTCAATCCCGAGCGAAATATTGTCAGTGGCGCTTCCGCTGTAAGCTATTTAGCGGTGATGGTTGGTGTAACGGGAAACTCAAAAGTTTTTTCTGATCAGGGTTTATATCCTAACGTTGCTTCTTCAGTACGCGCGGGTACTGTACAATCAGCCCCTATGGAAGACTTTACTCTTCAATATTATGCTGATCGGCCGATGGTCAAACGTCTACTACCAGTAGGTTATGCCGATTTTAACAATTATAGTGTGCCCATTATTGGGCGTTATGTCTCAGAGATTATGTTATGTCAATTAGTCTAATTATTGAAAGTTCTTGGGATGATATCGTGAAAATTCAGGAAGAGGCCTATACCGATATCTCTAAAGAAGAGGTAAGCGTTCTAAAAAGTAAATGGTATTCATCGCCGCAAACCTGCGCCGTATATTCAGACCATGAAGGTAGAGTTTTAGCTTATTTATTAGCACATCCGTGGTCGAGTGAAATGCCACCAAAATTAAATGAAAAAGTCTCTGTCATTCACAGCTCAACACTATTTATTCATGATCTAGCCTTAGCTGTTGAAGCCAGAGGAAAAAATATAGGTAGAGAATTAGTAGAAAACCTAATTGATAATGCCCGTGCACAGGGAGTGGTGAAAATATTATTAGTAGCGGTTCAAAATTCAACGAGGTTTTGGGCTAAATTTGGTTTTTTAACGACACCGAGTAAAGAAATTTGCTTAAGTTATGGTGAAAATGCGCAATTAATGCAGTTAGAGCTAGAGACATAACAAGTAGATTAATAAGACTAAAAATACTCATATGTGCCGGTACTTTGCTGTTTACGTTTTACGGGCAAATATTAGTAGGGCTGAACAACAGGGCAGATCTTTAAAACTGGCACTACGCGCAGTGTTGATAAGTGCTATTTAGACAACCTAGTGGCTACCGTTATTCTATAGCCGCTAGTTTACGACAATAACAGTGGTGCGCTGTTCGGGCTGACCACTGTTATGTCTATCTTTTAACCGTTATTATTAAGGGCGTTCTCCGCGAGACAAGCGCGCATTGATATCATCGATGACCGCAGGCAAATCGACAATAGTATCGATAACATAGTGGGCACCCGCCTCACGTAATAACTTTCTAGTCTCTTCAGTGAGACGCTTTATATCACTAGGTGTTAATGCCGCCGCTTCTTCCAGAGAATTAATATTCATATAGTTACTGTATCGGGCAACACCGACCGCCCAACAACCTGCATTCAACCCCTCACCGACACCCGAGGTGGTATCATCAACTTTAACCACGGATTGAATCGTGGTGATGTCCATCAAATCCAAATTTTTGTAGACCATATGTGGCTTAGGACGCGCCCCATTGAGCACTTCATCACCGGCAACTGTGACATCGGGTGTAAAGCCCTGCTCAATCGCCGCCTTTAATAGCACATCTACCATAGGCCGAGTAAATCCGGTAGATACCCCTAATTTAATTCCCTGCTTCTGCAACTGCTGTGTCACTTCGGCGATGCCGGGCAGTAACGTAGTGTACTGTGGCAAGCAGGCGACTTGAGCGGGAACAAATTCTTCGAACATATTCGCTACATCTTCATCCGTAGGATACTGCCCCTTGATGCTTTTCCACCGAGCTCTGATCACAGGATCTTCCGTCAGCATCTTAATATGTAGGTCTTTACGCAGCCCCATCGGCCCGCGTGCTTCTAACATACTAATTTCAACACCTTGGTTTTTAAATACTTCTACGAACACTACCGCTGGGGCAATGACATAGGCATCGGCAGTGGTGCCACTCCAATCAAGAACAACAGCTTGAACTTTTCCACGGTAAGAGCGAGTGAAAACAAAATCAGCAGGGTTATTCATTATAGATCCTCTGTCTCAAATTATTTGGATTGAAGGTAATCCAATTTTCGGTTTTTATTTGGTATATACCAGATGCAGCAATCCTAAATTTTATAATTTACTTTGTCAATATATTTTAGCCACAGCTAGCATCCATAAAAAGTTTGCTCAAGCGTCTCTCTTTTTTTACTGTGATGAACAATGGCTATTTAAACCGTCGGAGAAATCTTAAGTTCCAGTGACCTTATCGTGCAGCTGAAACTGTTGCTGTGCTTTTTTAAATAATACTGTACGGCGAGACAAACACACTATTCAACCTCTGTAGTGGTGTAAAGCTCGTACTGTATCAAGGCTGAAGGGCTATTTTTAAAGAGACTACTGATCAACCATTAGTTGAGGATACACTGCCAATAACAATTTAAATTTAATATTAAAACATATAGTTATCTTGTCACATCCAGACAGTATCATCGATAGCAGTCCCATATGCAGCACAGACAAAAAATCTCTTGACAATTTCAAGTGACAAATACTATTCTTGGTCTATACCAGATTAAGAATTAAGGATTCTATTATGAGCACTATTAAACTGCCAGAAAATCCATATATTTTATTAACTCCAGGCCCTTTATCAACCAGTAAAACTGTCAAAGCAGCCATGTTGCGCGATTGGTGTACATGGGACGATGATTACAATAATATCGTGCAGGAGAGCAGGAAAACCTTGGTCAGCATAGCGACCAAAGCA
>JABSRA010000133.1 GCA_013215445.1 Oceanospirillaceae bacterium | reverse complement strand
GTTAAGACTGGTAAATTGCGGCTGTAGTAGGGTAATGGGTCCGTATTGGACAGTATTTATATCACTAAAATACGCGTGTAATGAAAACCATACTGCCAGATTTAATATCACCCCAACCACTGCTGCAGTGATGCATTGTAATGCACGGCTTAGACGCTGTTGGCTGTGTATCCATTCAATGTAGGGTGCGCCGACAAATATCCAGATGAAACAAGGCACAAAAGTCACCCAGAGAGTTACCGCTGCCGCGATTATGCCCAACCATAATCCGCCCTCGCGAAAGCCCGCAATAAAACCGACAAACTCAGTGACTAAAATTAGTGGACCTGGGGTAGTTTCAGCCAGGCCTAAGCCATCCATCATCTGTGTGGCAGTTAGCCAATGGTATTGGCTCACCACATCTTGTGCCATATAGACCAGGACTGCATATGCTCCTCCAAAGGTGACGACTGCCAGTTTGGTGAAAAAAAGTGCAATACTACCGAGAATCGGCCAGCTGGTTAGTTGATCGAGTAGTACTACCGGGACTAACCAGAGTAACAAACCGCTACTCAAAATAGTCAAGGTTGATAACAATGACGTTTGGCTATTATTTGTCAATGGGGGCTCTGCAGGTATCGCTTGACTGTCAGTGCCATAAAATCCATACAGTGCAGACGCTATGATCACCAGCGGAAAGGGCAGCGAGAAAAAGAAAATGGCGACAAACGCAAAGCCGGCGATCAGCCAGTGATGGGCTGCGGTTAAGGCGCGTTGTGACACCCGTAACAAAGCTTGAAAAACGATAATTAATACAGCTGCTTGAATACCTAAAAATAGCGTATCGATTATCTGTAAATCACTGTAGAGCATATACAAGATAGCTAGCGCTAGCATGATGATGGCCCCGGGTAATACAAACAGTAGTCCGGCGATGAGGCCACCGGGTATGCCGCGCATTTTCCAGCCTGCATAGGTGGCTAGTTGCATGGCTTCTGGCCCAGGTAACAGCATACAAAAACCTAGAGCGTTGAGATATTGTCGCTCACTCAAGCACTTTTCCTCATCAACTAAGAGGCGATGCATCAAAGAAATTTGTGCGGCGGGCCCGCCAAAAGAGAGCAGGCCTATCTTCAAGAAGAGTTTAAATAACGCAGTAAAAGACATGTTTTTATCATGACCCGCGGTGATGGATGGGTTAATCATCTGCATGCTCCTTCGACTTTGACTGAAGTGAGTCATGGGCTTCACCGGTGGCGTCCCTGCACCAGCGATACAGCGCATCATAGATAGGCAGACTCGCCTCCAGTTGGGCGAGATCATCGCGGTAGATGCGGGAAAATCCGAGTGATATTGCCAGTAGTCCCGCTGATTGGGGGCTGATGTCTAGTCGGTTGGTATCGGCACCTCGAATGATTTTCGCTAAGTGATTCAGCGCTTCAGTATGCAAGCCAAATTCATCTAATAGTGTGTCGAAAGTACATAACTCTCCCCGGTGACTATAAAAGGCATCATCGACATCGAAGGATCTCGCATCAAACTTCTCCGCCACTGCGATGACTTGCGAGGAGGGGACAAATAGAAAGGTAGACTTAGGGTCGATAAAACGTTTAATCAGCCAGGGACAGGCGATACGGTCGATTTTTGGTCGCGCTTTGGTGACCCATAAAGTGGCGGTATCGCCATTGTCTGTAGATATCTTACTGGCGGGTATCATCGGTAAACCTGCGTCAGACCAGGCAAACTGTCCGCCTGTCAGTACTTCAGCGTTAATGCCATAAGTGCGTAATAGTGCCGCTGCGCCTGAACTTAGCTTTAGTCCTTTTTGGCAGTAAATGACTACTTTTGAGCCTCCTAACTTTGTGGCAAGCGTCGGCATTTGTCGGTGATCAATACGATAGGCGGTGGGAATCAAAAAAGGTTGGTCGGTAAAATCTGCATCGATGCGCACATCGATAATAGTCGGGCACTGTGCAGTGCCGATGAGTCGGAGTAATTGCGCGGGAGTAATTTGGGTCGGTGACGCCATCAGAGCATCCTCCTGAAAATAGGGTTTAGGATGCACAATTTAGCTGACGCCTCACGAGGCTGTGAATGCCCCATAGCTGAACACTGCCATGCTATCACCCACTTGTCAATTACACAGCTAATGAAAATTATCCAAGGGTGGGCGATTAAGTTCGACAGGCGTCTATGCATCTTGTCGCACTAACAGTAATATCACAGGGATAAGTCACTGCTATTAAAGTATTGGACGTTGTAGAGAGGTAATCGGGGTATGTCGGTAAAGCGAGAGTATCTGGCGTTGCAAAATTATTTGCTGTCATTGGCGCCCCTGTCTGAAAGCGATTTAGCGCAGTTTAAAAATCAATTAGTGTTAAAACGTTATAGTAAAAAAAGTAGCTTGTTTGCCGCGCACAATGACGGTGAAACTATTATGTTTCTCAATCGTGGTGTGGCCCGTTGTTATGTCTTAGCTATTGATGGTCGCGACTATACTTGTTCTTTTCACTACCAAGAGTCTCAAGGTGGGGTGGCTGAAGTCTTTGTCACCGATTACGCCAGTGTCATGAGCGGGATTAGTTCGACCCTTTACTTTGAAGCTCTGACCGATCTAGAAGTGGTCTGTATCCCCGTGGCACTGGTCAGGGAACTGTACCAGAGTAATCCGCGCTGGGGGTGTATTGGCCGGGTGATTGCCGAGCAATTATTTTTTTGTGCCCAGCAGCGTAGTTTGTCCCTATTAACCTTGTCGGCAACGGAACGTTATCAACAGCTATTGGCCGATTTGCCGATATCTATTGCCGATATTCCACAACTTTATATCGCTTCATATCTGGGTATTACTCCGCCCTCGCTCAGTCGCATTAAAAAATCTCTGGGACTTACCCAATGACAATGCAAAGTCGCGCCTAAATAGTTATCTTACCGGTAATTATTTAAGCGTGATGAATAGGCGTCGCCTAAACCCAGGGAGTAATACATGTCAATAACTGAAATGCTAGCGTGGCAGTGGCAAGGTTATATCAGCTACCATCAATCTAGAGTCAATTTAGTGATCCATTGGTTGGTGGTACCGGTATTTATTACGGCGACGTTTACCATGCTTTGGGCATTGATCCACGCTGAGATCAGCAATGCGATACTGGCCGCTCTTGCTATGGCAATCGCCATGTTAATTCAAGGGCTTGGTCATGCCGCTGAACCATTACCTGTGCAGCCTTTGAAGAATGTTAAGCAGGCTATTTGCGCCTGTTACTTGAGCAGTTTGTGACTATTCCTCGGTTTTTCTCGAGCGCAAGCTGGTGGCTTGTCTACCAAGCTAACAGTGACTGACTTATATTTTTTGTTATTGAGTTTGCATGCTGCAGTGCTATCGTTCTCTTGGCGATGTGTATTAGTTTGTGCATGGGTGAGGAGGCCAGTAGCAAGTTATAGCGGCCAGTGCCGAGTGAGAACCATCTAATGGGCGCTATAAGTGGTGGCGAGAGCTCTGCTGGCTAACGAGTGTTAGCAGCTTAACAAGCCAGTAGTATTAAAGGTGAAAGCTGACTGTTGCTAGGAGCAAAATAGTGGCTGATTTAACTATAATCAAGCAGCTTTTTAACTGACCGTTTGGGGGCGCTGTCGCTGGGTCTATTCTGCCACTGGCGCCAAATTTTTAGGACAGAACGAAAGCCAGTATCTGCATCTCGCTTCAAGATACTGGCAGCTCAGATTTCGCTGTGTATTAATGGTAGCCTTCAACACCCTTCATTTCGGGGAGCTCGTGGGCAATGCCCTTGTGACAATCAATACAGGTTTTATCACCGGAGGCGAGGGCGGTTGAATGTTGCTTTGAGGCGCGCTCGGCCTGTAGGGTAAAGTCCATGCTGTCGAATTCATGGCAGTTTCGGCACTCTAGTGAGTCGTTAGCTTTAAGCCGAGTCCACTCGTTTTGCGCTAAGTGTAACCGCTTAGCTTCAAATTTTTCACGGGTGTTGATAGTGCCAAACATTTTTCCCCAGACCTCCTTGGATGCCTGCATCTTACGGGCAATTTTGTCGGTCCAGTTATGTGGGACATGGCAGTCGGGGCAAGTGGCACGCACCCCGGAGCGGTTACTGTAGTGAATGGTGGTTTTGAGCTCTTCAAATACATTATTGCGCATTTCATGGCATGAGGTGCAAAACGCCTCGGTATTGGTTGCCTCTAGCGCGGTATTAAAAGCCCCCCAGAAGATGATCCCCGCCACAAAACCACCGATAGTTAGAAAACCTAAACTAAAGTGGACTGCGGGCTTGCTGAGCATTTTGAAAAATCTTTTGATTGCTAGCATGGTCTCTCCCTATTTCTTCAGCGCAGCGGTTGGCTGAAAGCTATTTTCGACCAGTGGTTTGGCTTTTACTTGCGGTACGTGGCACTGCAGACAAAAATAACGTCTCGGTGATACATCGGCGAGTGCTTGTGAGTCGCGATTTAAAAAGTGGCTGACACTTATCTTGGTCGCGTCATAGCGCTGGAAGTTTTTAAAGCTGTGACAGGAGAGGCACTTATTGGCCTTTCGGTCAATCTGGTAGCCGCGAATCTGATGGGGAATCAGCGGGGGTTGCTGTATATAACTCAGCGGCTGGTTTAAGTTCTCTCTCGGATAGTTTTTTAACTTCTGCGCCGGATCTTGCACCTCGAGACTCTGCGCGCGAAGCGATTTCATGGCATCTTTTGCGGCCATTGCGGGCCCTGTAATTAAGAGACACAAACTCATTAATAATATTTTTTTCATCTAGGTTCTCCACTTCTCAAGCTGCTGTGGCGCAGCTTAAGTGCTCTAAGTGATGGCTATACTTTTATGATTTTAATCGCACATTTTTTGTAATCAGCCTCTTTAGAAAGAGGGTCTGTGGCATCTAAGGTCAGCCGGTTGACCAATTGCTTGGCATCAAAAAACGGCATAAATACTAACCCTTGAGGGACACGGTTGCGCCCGCGAGTTTCAACTCTGGTACGTATTTCACCGCGACGGGAGATGACTTTTACTTCGTCCCCGCGGCGCAGTCCGCGCGACTTAGCATCTTCGGGGTGGATAAATAGCACGGCATCTGGGAAGGCTCGATACAACTCGGGAACGCGGCGGGTCATGGTGCCTGAATGCCAGTGCTCTAATACTCGGCCAGTACAGAGCCAGAGGTTGTACTCGTCATCCGGAGATTCCGCTGGTGGCTCGTAGGGCAGGGCAAAGATGATCGCCTTCTTATCCTTTTTACCGTAGAACTGGTATTCGCTGCCCGGTTCGACGTAGGGGTCAGAACCCTCGCGAAAGCGCCATAGTGTCTCCTTGCCGTCTACCACTGGCCAGCGCAATCCCCGAACTTTATGATATGTATCAAAAGGGGCCAAGTCGTGACCGTGGCCCCGTCCAAAGGTGGCGTACTCTTCAAATAGCCCTTTTTGCAGGTAGAAGCCGAAGTGATCTAGCTCATCATTCATCCGCCCTTTAAATTCAGCCGCTGGAAATGCATTCACTTGACCGTTGAGGTAGAGTACTTCATACAAGGTTTTGCCCTGGTATTGCGGTGATGCTGCCAGCAGCGCATCGGACCAGACATCTTCAACCTTGAAGCGCTTGGAGAACTCTACCAGCTGCCATAAATCTGACTTCGCCCCTTCAATAGGTAGAACTTGCTGGTACCAAAATTGGGTGCGACGTTCGGCATTGCCGTAGGCACCTTCTTTTTCAGTCCACATCGACGTCGGCAGCACTAAGTCAGAGGCTTGTGCGGTAACGGTCGGGTAGGGATCGGAACAGACGATAAAGGCCTCTGGGTTTCTGTAACCGGGCAACCCTTCTTCGTTCAAATTGGGGGCTGTCTGCATATTATTGTTGCACATTGTCCAATAGACATTGAGTTTGCCGTCTTTGAGCATGCGGTTTTGCAGTATCGCGTGATAGCCGTTCTTGGCGGGGATGGTACCCTCGGGAAGCTTCCAAATTTTCTCGGCAATGTCGCGATGAGCTTTTTTTGCAACCACTAAGTCCGCCGGCAAGCGGTGTGAGAAAGTGCCTACTTCTCTGGCGGTTCCGCACGCGGAGGGCTGGCCGGTCAAGGAAAAAGGACCACAGCCGGGTTTGGATATTTTGCCGGTTAATAAGTGGATGTTGTAACACATGTTGTTGGCCCATACACCACGAGTGTGCTGGTTAAATCCCATCGTCCAATAAGAGACAACATTGATCTTAGGGTCGGCGTAGAGTTTGGCTAAGCGCAGTAAGTTCTCGGCGGGAACTCCCGATAGCTCAGCGGTGTACTCCAAGCTGTAGTCGCTGACAAACTCGGCGAATTGTTCGAAAGTCATAGGCGTGGAGCTGCCATCGCCGGGGTTGGCTGCCGCTTGTTCCAGTGGGTGTTCAGGCCGTAGACCGTAGCCGATATCAGTAGTGCCCCGGCGAAAGTTGGTGTGTTTTTTTACAAAATCATGGTTGACGTTGCCACTGTCAATAATGTAGTGGGCAATGTAGTTGAGGATCGCCAAATCAGTTTGCGGGGTAAATATCATACCGTTGGTGGCTAATTCAAAACTGCGGTGTTTGTAGGTA
>JABSRA010000132.1 GCA_013215445.1 Oceanospirillaceae bacterium | reverse complement strand
AGTCTTTAGTCTTTAGTCTTTAGTCTTTAGTCTTTAGTCTTTAGTCTTTAGTCTTTAGTCTTTAGTCTTTAGTCTTTAGTCTTTTTATAAGCAAGTACTTTAACTGACTGCTTTTTTAATGTTTAAAATCAAAAATTTGATGTGCAGTTTCGGCTGCGTCTAGTTCATTTCTTGTTTACTAAACCAAAGAAACGTAACCAAGGAGGTGCTTTGCCATCTCGACAACTGCTCTCTCGACAATAGCTCCTGCATTGTTCTAATTACGGCCATCCATGGCCTAATGCGTTGTTCTACCTCCTGCGTCCATGCACTTCGCCCTGCGCGCCGTTGCCGACAGGGATGTCGGTACTTAGACTTTGCAGGAGCATAAAGTCTGCCTGTCGCTTCACTCGTCAATTTAGTCAATCGCTCCGGCGGCAATTCCAGTGAGTTAATGACTGAGTCCTGTCGTTTGAGGTACGGCTTTTGTTTTTAAAACAATAAGATCAATTTACTCTGACCCTATTGATCTCTGACCCTATTGATCTCTATTGATCTTAAATAACCACATCAGTATTCACTTTAAGTTGCGCTAACACCTGAGAAAAGATCACTACGCCACGTTCAAATAACGCGCGAGTATCGGGCCCGCCAATCGCTATTCTCAAGGCATTACTGGGTACTAAATGATGGGAGGCAGTAAAGACATCCGCAGTTCGCACTTTCACATTTTTCGCCAACAACAAGCCACTCAAGTGATGCATATTTATCTGCTCAGGTAACTCCAACCACAAATTTAAACCACCACAGCGAGCACTGAGATTATATCCCGCCAACATTTCCATAAAGGCTTGCTGGCGGTAGCTAAGCTCTTGCTCTAGCAACTGTTGATTTGCCCGGTAACTGTCACTTTCTATAAAACGACAGGCTAACTCAAAATTCATCGTAGAGACCATCCAGCACTGGCCGTGGATGTGCTGTTTTATTCGTCCCTGTAAAGCGATTGGCGCCAACAAATAACCAATGCGCAAACCACCGGCAAAATATTTGGATAAACTGGATAGGTAAATAACGCGATCCGTTGCCTGCTGCTGAAAAGGTCGGCGCCAATGCTGACTAAGACAATAATTAACGTCATCTTCAATGATATAAAAATCATATTTTTTACTTAAGATTAGCAGTTTTTGTAATCGCTGCTGAGTGTATTGAACATTGGTCGGATTTTGCATATTGGGCGTGATGTATAAAACTTTGACCTTATTTTCACGACAGATGTCTTCCAGTTGTTCTACATCTATTCCCTCATCGGTCAATGCTACTCCCAGAGTTTCAAGTCGTGCCGCCTGCGCCGCTTTATACAAGCCCGGATAACTGAGCTGTTCGTGTACAACTAAATCGCCAGGCTGGGTTAATACTTGCAGCACAGTATAAATCCCCTGCTGAGCTCCCTGGGTAAAGATCAGTTCCTGTGGGTTGTTTTCAATACCTTTAGCCTTTAACCACTGACTAAAAATCTGTTTATGCCGACTGATACCCTCTGCTGTATAAGCCATCATTTGTAACAGCGCTTTAGGATCGTTAGCCAATTCATGCATTGCCTGGGCCAATATATTTTGCTGACCAAGCATCGGCTGCATACTGGCGGAAAAATCGATACAGCGGTTATCATCTCGTACCATCAATCCCGAGTTCACGTAAGTACCCGCACCCAGTTTTGCCACCACAACGCCCCTTGTTTCAGCCAGCGCATAAGCACGAGTAACAGTTCCATGTGTCACCTTTAACTGGTCTGCCAGCCAGCGCTGAGCGGGTAATTTTTGCTGATCTAATAGCTCCCCCGATATTACCGCCGCTTCGATGTACCCCGCCAAAACTTTATATTTTGGCTGAGTCTTACAGGCTCTATTAAAAGCTCGCTTATCTACTTCCCAAATTGTACCCATAACAATAAAACCATTGCTCAATTAATTGAAGTGTGACAAATTACGCACCAATACACATTGATCTATTGTATGCATACAATAATCTAATTTCAAGAGGAAAATAACTTGAACAGCGCACTGCTCGATCTCGCTCCCACCTTGGCATTATTTTGCATGGTAACGACACTGACCCCAGGACCCAATAATATTTTACTGGCTCACTCTGGCGCCCACTTCGGCATCAGAAAAACCTTACCACACGTATTGGGGATACGCTTTGGCATGACGGCACTGCACTTAACCATTCTTTTGGGTTTGGGTGAGTTATTTATACTCTGGCCAAACTTACAGCAATTACTGAGCATAATCGCCGCTGTTTACATTCTGTATATTGCGCTTAAAATTGCCTTTAACAAACCTCCCGGCGAGCAGCAGAGAGAGCGGCCGATAGGGTTTATACAAGCCGCCAGTTTTCAGCTCATTAACCCAAAATCTTGGGCGATGCTGTTAACTGCTAGCTCTGTTTTTACGTTAGAAAATGAATTGTTTTGGCCATCGGCGATTCTTGGACTGCTATTGTTCAACTTGGCCACCCTACCGGGCACTTTTATGTGGATTACTATAGGCAAACTTGTTTCAAAGAAGTTGATTGATCCAAAATTCAATCAGCGTTTTAACTGGAGCATGAGCTTTTTGTTACTGCTCACCTTACCTATGCTATTTTTGTCCTAATCTGTACTGAGAGGAATAAAGAAGCCGCTGCTATCATTTAATATCTCCATGGTTATAAGAGGTATTTTGATCAGCCTATAACAGGGGTCTATGATTTGAAACTCCTGTGCGGCGAAAACTGCTAAGTTTGGGTGAAACACAACGCCACCCGTATCGACAATAAGACAGGCATATTGTTATTGTAAAACACAGTCACTATTGTCGCCCCTCCCTATAAATTGCCTGATTTCAATATTGGCCTTTTTACCGCGTAGGAGAACGCCTGTTCATCTAACTGATCGCTAGTTAAATACTTTTTCGCATAGTCGAGATACACCCCACTGGAAATAAACAACGCGTACAACTCGCTATCGATATGGCTGTTATTACTCATAGCGTCCATGATTTTTAGCGCTTCGGTCAAGGTTTTGGCTTTTTTGTAGGGACGATCAGCGGCGGTCAGAGCTTCAAAGATATCTGCTATGGCCAACATTCTCGCGGTCACCGGCATATCCTCTTTTTTCAGCCCTCTGGGGTAGCCTCTGCCATCCATGGTCTCGTGATGGCCACAAGCAATAACGGGCACATTGCGTAAGTGTTTCGGAAAAGGTAGTTGCTCGAGCATGATGATGGTTTGAATCATATGCTCATTAATCTTATAGCGCTCCTCAGCAGACAAAGTCCCCCGCGAAACCGCTAAGTTATACAGTTCTCCACGGTTGTACTTATACTCGGGCTCTTGCATATTAAAGCCCCAAGGATTGTCTGCCGGCATTTTGTCCGCAGCGCTACGCAGGATAATATGCTCGTCTTTGTCGGCGATCAGCCACTCTGTGCAGGGCAATGTTTCATCGCCCTGTCGCTGTTTGCGCAGCTGTTCTTCCCAGGAGATGCCAATCCTATCACTTAAAGTACGACGCCAAGTGCGTCGCGAGATTGCGGTTAAACGTGCAACTTTGTCTGCCGCCATAAACTCGGCACCTACATTACACTCACCGATAAAGGCAAAATCCCTGTCTAACTCCCCGAGCGTATCACTCAGTTGTGCCTCTAGTCGCTCCCGCGGGGCTCCCGCGTATAGCTGTGACCAAAATTCAACTTCAGCATCGCGTTTAAGCAGCTCAAAGCGCATCCGTATCTCGTGAATTCTATCGTAGTTGGTCTCTAGCTTAGTGGCCTTGTCCACCACAAATTCCGGAGTAGTCACTTTGCCACAGTCGTGTAACCAGCAAGCGTAATGCAGTTCTTCCCACTGATCATCACTGAGATCAAAGTCTTTATAAGCGCCGCTTTTATCCTCACAGGCGGCCCGCGCCAGCATCTTGGTGATTTCAGGTACTCGCTGGCAGTGGCCGCCAGTGTAGGGTGATTTGGCATCAATGGCACTGGCCAACAGCTTGATAAAAGATTCCATCAAGTCTCTTTGGTTTTGGATCAACTGGCGGTTTTCGATCGACAGCGCGGCAAAGCCCGACAGCATTTTGATAAAACCTATCCAGCTATCACCATATACTTCATCGACATACTCTTTGCCATCGCCGAGAAACAGCACCCCGATCACTTCATTATTTCTATCGATTAGCGGCACGCAGGCCAAGTTGATTTTGGTATGACCGACATAGCGCAACATAATACCGACTGTCTGCTCTGTGACCATATCCTCAGTTAACACAAAGCGAGTCACTTTCTTCTGCTGTATCGCCTGCGTCACTCCGGGAATCGCCATATTCCCGCTAATTTCCATATCGGGTAAACCCTTGAGGATCAAGTGTACTTTGTTGCCATCATCGTATTCAGCCAACTCAAAGTTCAACATATCCCCGCTCAACAGAAACACCGCAGCCATGTCTACCTGGCTTATTTTACGGGTAGATTGTGCCACCAGCACCAACAGTTTTTTGAACTCTTTTTCTCCCGATAAGGTGCTTATCATCTCGTTGTAGCTGCTGATAGTCAGCTTCATCATATGCATAGAATAGGCGAGTTCGTCTATTTCTGTTATATGCGAGCTCACTAGTGAGCGATTAGAAAAGTCGAAATTCTTGATATCTTGTGCCTGTGTTACCAGCCGTTTAATAGGCACCGATATGCGATGCGCCATAAACCAGACGAGGGGCAGAGACATTAAAAACATCAAGAGGCTAATCACCTGTACTTGCCATCGAATCGCATAGACTTCTTGCAGCAAGTCGTCCTCGGCGAAAATAACCGTCAACAACAATTTTGACTGGGCGAAATTCAACCACTTAGCCCGTCCCAACCTGCGCTGGTCGGCAAATATAAAATCGATGAACTGATCGTCTAACTGTCCACTGTTGTAAAGTTCGGTGAGTATAGGACTACCGATTTCCTCTATATGTTGAATGCGGGTCCACGCGGGAGCCTCTTCGCCTGTCTCCTGCAAATTGTTATGGGCGACGACCCAGCCATCGGGGTTAGTTAAGATGAGTTCAGTTGAAGCTCTCTGCACCCGCTTATTTAGCAACTTAGACAGGCTAGCTAAAGTGATATCTACCGCGATCACCACCGATTTGTCATTGACTGCTTGGCTGATGCTAATGCCGACACTGCGCAGCAATGGTAAGAAATAAGGCTGGGTTATGCTCACCAGCTCTTTTGCCTGTTTAAACCAGGGCGATTGTCGAGGGTCATAGCTGGCCTCTATAGGCAAAGGCTCTGCTGTCGATCCCCGCCCTATCTGCTGCAATTTAGTATTGAAAAACTGTCGCATATGAACAGTCACACCGGTCGTATTTGACCAGTGGTCGACGACAAATTGCGTGTCAGCAGTGACTGCAAAACGCCGCCGGCCAGCATCATTTTGCATGTTGTAGACCACAAAATAATCGCCATTGGCATAACCCGCTTTAAAGGCAGACACTTGACCGTGCAACAGAGAAATAGAGGCCATCAGCGGCAGAAACTTGAGTCTCTGTTCAAAATTATGGGCATCTTTAAGGCCAGATTTGGAGAGTATTGCAACGGAGGAGTCGACTAAATGATACGCCTCTAAAAAGTCTTGCTCAATATTGGCGCTGATGGTCGCCACAAATTTCTGAGTGGACAAAGTGAAAATTTCGGACATTTTAACATGGGTTATCCAGCCCACTGCGCCCCATATGCCGACAAACAGGGCAATAGACACTATAGTGATGTGCGCACTTATAGACCTTTTGTGCATGAAGTCCTTAACGATCATTGCCGCTCCTACGCAAAGTTCCAGCCCTTCTCAAGCACAGCTAGCTACCAACCTTAACTGAGCTATTGCTTAGCTTTTCCGCCATTGACGACGACAGCTGATTGGAAACATTTGGGCGCTGGAAATTCATCCTTGATGATTCTTCGAACTTAGTCAGCAAAGTGAAGATGACTCCACTTGTTGAATAAGTATAGCATCGAAAAATGAACCGTTTATTAATCCGCAACTAATATGATACAGACTCTCTTTTTCACGAAATTTTCGGCTCAATGAAGTCAGCGTAAATTGATTGCTAGATTGCGATCTCAAATGCTCAATCACCCATTCTCTTACTTATAGCAGGGCACTCAATCTAGATCATTGCCGGTTTCCAAGAATATTGATAACTACAATCCAGTTCGCTACAAAACGATTTGCTAAATTGACGAATGAAGTGACAGGCAGACTTTATGCTCCCGGCAAAGTCTAAGTACCTACATCCGTGTAGGCAAAGTCGCAAAGAGCGAAGTTGAGCCTGCGACTGCATGGATAATGCGGGAGATAGAGTAACGCATGGAGCAGTTACCGAGATGGCGAATCTGAGCGGCCGTCAATTTAGTAAATCGCGGAGAGAGCTTTCAGCGTTATAAAAAGCTCGGCAATGGTAGGGCGAAATTTTTATGTTCAGGATGAACGGGCAGTTTTTTTGTTCCCGACATAAACTAAGTGCTCACATCCATGTAAGCAATTTGGCGGTGGCAAGGATGAATTGAATCTACACGCAAAAAGAAATGAACTCGACGCAGTCGAAACAGCACAGAATCCGTAGTCTTTTGAACTTGAACTTAATCATCAATATGTATTTAGCCTAAAGGTCAATCGTACCAACCCTGCTCTCGACATATATGGACCCACCCCGTTTGCAAAGCATTTTAATCGATGTAAGAGGAAAGTCATTGCTCTCATATATCCGGCCT
>JABSRA010000131.1 GCA_013215445.1 Oceanospirillaceae bacterium | reverse complement strand
GCAAACGTCGCCATCGAAACGTGATCCTCCTGGTTGGCAGAGGTCGGCATACTATCCACCGAAGCTGGATGCGCCAAACTTTTATTTTCGCTCGCCAGTGCATCACCGGTTACTTGCGCGATCATAAAACCTGAATTAACCCCACCATTATCCACCAAGAATGCCGGTAGCTTACTTAAGTTAGGGTCAATCAACAGCGCCATCCGTCGCTCTGACAACGCCCCGATTTCAGCGATCGCCAACGCCATATTATCCGCTGCCATGGCCACAGGCTCTGCATGAAAGTTACCCGCAGAGATAAACTCATCGGTCTCAGCAAACACTAAGGGGTTGTCTGATACGGCGTTGGCCTCAACCAGTAACACTTCAGCCGCCGAGCGAATTTGCTGTAGACAAGCACCCATTACTTGGGGCTGACAGCGTAGTGAATATGGGTCTTGTACTTTTTCACAGCCTTGATGAGAAGCCCCTATTTCTGAGTCATCATCTAGTAAATGCCGGTAGGCAGCCGCTGCATCGATCTGAGTTTGGTGACCTCTGACTTGATGTACTCGCGCATCAAAGGGCTGTCTACTGCCGAGCGCCGCCTCGACCGCCATCGCCCCAGTTACTGTAGCGCTGGCATATAAGTCCTCTGCGGCGAATAAGCCCTGCAAGGCAAAAGCCGTGGAAGCCTGAGTGCCATTTAGCAGGGCCAAGCCCTCTTTAGGGGCTAATCTCACCGGAGTAAGACCAGCGGCTATCAGTGCCTGGGAGCCAGACATGCGTTCACCTTGGTAAACAGCCTCCCCCTCACCAATCAATACATTACTCATATGTGCTAGCGGCGCTAAATCACCGGAAGCTCCGACAGAGCCTTTTTGCGGTACGCAAGGGTAAATTTGCTTATTAACTAAGGCTATTAATGACTCGATCACGGATAGCCGAATACCTGAAAAACCCCGGGCTAAAGAATTAATTTTCAGTACCATCATCAAACGCACGCTGGCCTCGCTCATCAACTCACCGATGCCCGCCGCGTGTGACAATACGATACTGCGCTGTAACAACTCCAGATCTTTCGCCTCAATTTTGGTATTGGCCAATAAACCAAATCCAGTATTAATACCGTAGACGACCCGCCCCTGCTCAATTACCCGCGCCACTGCATCACTACTGGCATGAATAGCTAAATGACAATCACTATTCAAACTCAATTGCACAGTGTGTAAGCCTACTTGACGAAATTGTGCCAGGCTCATATGGCCCGGGTTTATATCTAATCTATACATCCAGTTCTCCAACAACAGTGAAAGCCGCTATTTAAAATTTAAAATAACCAAGCTCCTGCCTCATGATAGGTAATAATGTTTTGAATGTATATACATATAGATCAAATGTAAACTCCTATTAAGGCACTTAAGCTTCTTACGTTTACCAATCACTTTACTCAACCTAATATTTTAAGCCCATAATAAAAATGCATTGGCTTTCTTATTTACCAGGTGGTAAAAATAACGGCTATCGATTATTTGTAATATTGCCATGCTATGTTACGGATGAGGGCTCTGCATAACGTAGCGAATGCAGATAAGGCAAGGCAAAAACAGGCGAAATAGCGGAGCTTACTGGTGTAAATGAGCATTTTGAGCCTGTTTTTAACGCAGAATTATCAAATGCAGTAGTTATGCTGAGCTCTCGAATAAATAAAACGACCAAATGGAGATAAAAATAATGCCAGTCCAACGCCACTTTTCCCTTTTTAACTCACCCAAGCTCAAGCAGACCTTGCTAGCGATGGCGATTGCCACTATTTGCCTGCCTGCAAATGCCGCCAAAGTGCAGTTACGTATTCTTGAAACGACTGATATACACGTCAATATAGTCGACTATGATTATTATCGTGATAAAGCCAGCGTGACGCTAGGCTTAGCCAAAACTGCCACTTTAATTAAAGCCGCCCGCTTGGAAGTTAAAAACTCACTGTTATTTGATAATGGCGATCTTTTACAAGGTAACCCGTTAGGGGATTACATCGCCAAAGAGCAAGGTTTGGCAGATGGTGCCATCCACCCGGTTTATAAAGCCATGAACCTGCTTAATTACGATGCGGGAAACTTAGGTAATCACGAATTTAACTACGGCTTGGACTTTCTTAAAACATCACTAGCCGGGGCTAATTTCCCCTATGTATCAGCCAATACTTATCTCGATGATGGCGACAAAGACGAGACTAATGATAAAAACTACATCACTCCCTATCTGATCTTAGATCGAGAGTTAGTGACTGAATCCGGTGAAAAAGTGAGTATTAAGGTCGGTGTTATTGGTTTTGTGCCACCGCAAATTATGCAGTGGGATAAGGTCAACCTAACCGGAAAACTAGTCACTCACGATATTATTGAAGATGCTAAAAAGTTTGTGCCTTTAATGAAAAAAGCCGGTGCCGATATCATCGTCGCCATACCGCATTCAGGCTTAGGTAAAGTAAGCGCTAAAGGCTTTGCTGAAAACAGCACTTTAGCCCTGTCAAAAGTGCCTGGAATAGATGCCATCTTGTTTGGTCACTCTCACCAGCCATTCCCCAGTGATAAGTTTGCCAGCATAGAAGGTGCCGACATAACCAAAGGCACTATTAATGGTGTGCCTTCTGTGATGCCTGGCTTTTGGGGATCTCACTTGGGACTTATCGATTTAGACCTCGATATCACCGACGGAAAATGGACAGTGCTCGATGGCCAAGGTAGCCTCAGAAGCATCTACAAACGCGATGGCCGCAAAAAAATCTCATTGGTTGATGCTGACCCGCAAATAGTGGCAGCAGTGGCGCAAGAGCATAAAGCCACTATTGCCTTTATGAACAAAGGTGTGGGTATCACCACAGCTCCGATACACAGTTATTTCTCGCTAGTACAAGATGATCCCTCTGTACAAATTGTGACTAACGCACAAATGCGTTATGTGGAAAAATTAATCCAAGGTACTGAATACGATGGCATTCCAGTGTTATCTGCAGGTGCTCCGTTTAAAGCGGGCGGACGAGGTGGTGCGGATTATTACACCAACATCAGCGCCGGTAAGATCGCCCTTAAAAATGTCGCTGACCTTTACATCTACCCTAATACCTTGCGGGCAGTAATGCTCAATGGTGCACAAGTTCGCGAGTGGTTAGAGATGTCGATGGGTGCCTTCAATACCATTAAAGCCAATGAAACTGCGGAGCAAGTGCTGCTAAACCCAGACTTCCCCTCGTATAATTTTGACATTATCGATGGAGTGACGTTTAAAGTCGATTTATCTAAGGATGCGCGCTACGCCAAAGACGGTAAAAAAGTCTCCGACTCACACCGCGTGGTAGAACTTCAATATCAAGGCAAGGCAATCGATGAGAAAGCGCAGTTTATCGTCGCAACCAATAATTATCGCGCCAGTGGCGGCGGTAACTTCCCCGCTTTAGACGGTAGTAATATCATCATCTCGGCACCGGATGAAAACCGCACGGTTTTGGCCAATGACATTTTCACACTAAAAACCATTGACCCCTCTGCGGATAATAACTGGTCTTTTGTGGCTATCGAAAATTCGAATGTGGTTTTTCAAAGTTCACCCAATGCAAAGACAGCCATTACTGATGATATGCCGATTGAATATGTTGGCGAAGGCACTGATGGATTTGCCAAGTATCGCTTAAAGCTCGATTAATAAGTTGTTTAGCTGATAAAAAGGCACTGGCAGATGAACTCTGCTAGTGCCTTTTTTTTACAGGTTAGAATCTCAGTGTTACCAAACATTCGCATCTTAAGATCAATTAAGCTCACTATTGATTTATCCAACCACCACTAGATAGTGACGAGGTAAAATCTAATTTCCCGGATATTCAGCCTATCTAGTTTAACTTGCTAATTCTTAAATGACATTTAGACTAAGGGCCACGCTTATTACTATCAACTCATCTAGGTAACTATGCACTCTAATCACCCTATCGGTATTTTTGACTCTGGTGTTGGCGGCTTATCTGTCGCTGCGCATATCCATCGTGAGTTACCTTTCGAGTCACTCATCTATGTCGCGGACTCAGGCTTCGCCCCCTATGGTGACAAATCGACCCAGTTTATTGAGCAGCGCTGCCAAGAGATTTGTCAATTCCTGGTACAACAACAGGTTAAGGCTATTGTAGTCGCCTGTAATACCGCCACTGTCTCTTGCATAACAGAACTAAGGGCACGTTTTAAACTGCCTATTATAGGCATGGAGCCTGGCATCAAACCCGCCTTACAACTGACTAAAACGGGGATAATTGGGGTGTTAGCGACAGAGCAAACAGTGCGAAGCGGTGCAGTTAATCGTTTAATTTTTCGGTTTTCAGACAGCTCTAAAGTATTAGTACAAGGCTGCCCGGGTCTGGTTGAATTAGTCGAGCAGGCAAATTGCGATAGCCCGTCATTAATGACGCTATTAGAGGGCTATCTGCAGCCCCTTTTAATCAAAGGCGTCGACACTATTGTTATCGGCTGTACTCACTACGCCTTTCTAATCTCGATGATTCAAGACATCGTCGGTCAACACATCCATATTGTAACCAGTCATGAGGCGGTCACTGCAGAGCTGCAACGCCGTTTAGTTGCAAACCAACTACTGACACCTGAGCAGCAGATCACCGAACCTTTATTTTATAGCACTGATAAAAGTGTTAAGTCTGCTGCGACCATCAGCCAATTATGGAATAAGCCGATAAACTTGGCTACTTTTTAGTCCGTATCAGTAGCATTTTAACCAGCCTGACGCTTATTTTACTCACAAGTTAGTAAACAGTCCTGCCATAAGATCAAAAACAACCTTACCTATAGGTAATACAAATAACCCTTACGGGTGAGCCACTATATAAAAATTCGCCTAATTTCGAAAAAAAAGGGCAAAAAACGAGATAAGTTCGGTAAAAAAGTCATTTTAATAGACTATCCTTAGATAATAATGCAAAATATCCGGCACTTATGTATTTGATCTTTCACCGACACTAGAGAGCTTTCTTTATGGCTAAATGCCTTCTCATCAATGGTCCCAACCTTAATTTATTAGGTTCAAGACAGCCCGACATATACGGCTACGAGACACTTGCTGATGTAGAGAGAGAACTCACCGCGATCGCCGAACTAGCGGGGCATCAACTCGATTGTTTTCAGAGCAACGCAGAAGCTGACTTAATTAATAGAATTCATCTCGCGCAGCAACAAAACATCGATTATATTCTTATCAACCCTGCCGCTTACACGCACACTAGTATTGCACTGCGCGACGCACTGCTTGGGGTCGATATTCCCTTCGTGGAGATTCACTTATCCAATATTCATGCCCGCGAGAGTTTTAGACACCACTCTTACCTTTCAGATATCGCGCAGGGGATAATTTGCGGATTGGGCACAGCAGGTTATAAATACGCTTTGGATTTTGCATTGAAAAAATTAAATAAACCCAGTTAATACCCAATTCGAACAGGGCAGCAATATTGCTGCTCTTTCATTAACATAAATTTGCTACAGACACAGAGATAACACACATGGATATTCGTAAAGTTAAAAAACTGATTGAACTATTAGAAGAGTCAGGCATTAATGAAATAGAGATTAAAGAGGGTGAAGAATCGGTACGCATCAGCCGTGGCCCTTCAACCGTCATTGCCGCACCCGTTGCTATGGCACCTGCCGCGCCAGCACTTGCTCCTGTAGCAGCTGCAGCACCCGTGGCTGCCCCAGCACCCACAGCGCCTGCAACCCCAGTAAATTCAGTACTGTCCCCAATGGTCGGCACTTTCTATCGCTCACCATCACCGACCGCACCTAAGTTTATTGAAGTTGGCCAAACGGTTAAAGTTGGCGATACCATCTGCATCGTAGAAGCAATGAAGATGATGAACCAGATCGAAACGGATCGTGCCGGTGTCGTTGAAGCTATTTTAGTCGAAGATGGACAGCCCGTTGAGTTCGATCAACCGCTTGTCACTATCGTATAACAACAAGGATTTACCCTTATGTTAGATAAAGTAGTTATCGCTAACCGCGGCGAAATTGCCCTTAGAATACTAAGAGCTTGTAAAGAACTAGGCATTAAAACAGTCGCTATCCACTCTAGCGCCGACCGCGACTTAATGCACGTACGCCAAGCTGACGAAGCTGTATGTATCGGCCCAGCATCATCTCTACAGAGTTATTTAAATATCCCCGCTATTATCAGCGCTGCAGAAGTAACCGATGCTACCGGCATACACCCAGGCTACGGCTTTCTTGCGGAAAACGCCGACTTTGCCGAGCAGGTAGAAAAATCAGGCTTCACCTTTATCGGCCCTAAAGCCGAAACTATCCGCTTAATGGGCGATAAAGTATCGGCCATTCAAGCGATGATAAAGTCAGGTGTACCAACGGTACCAGGCTCCGATGGCGCACTCCCCGATGATCCGGATAAAATCCGCGCGATCGCCAAGAAAATCGGCTACCCAGTGATCATCAAAGCAGCCTCAGGCGGCGGTGGACGCGGTATGCGAGTGGTACACTCAGAAGCAGCTATCATCAATGCCGTCCACGTCACCCAAGGTGAAGCGGGCATCGCCTTCGGTGATGCAACCGTCTACATGGAGAAGTTCTTAGAGAACCCACGCCACGTAGAAGTACAGATATTATCAGACGGCCAAGGCAATGCCATCCACTTATTCGATCGCGATTGCTCAATGCAGCGCCGCCATCAAAAAGTAGTTGAAGAAGCCCCCGCCCCCGGTATAGACCCAGTCGCCAGAGCAGCCGTCTTTAAATCTTGTGTCGATGCATGTGTCGCCATGAACTACAGTGGCGCCGGCACCTTCGAGTTTTTGTACGAAGATGGGAAATTCTTCTTTATCGAAATGAATACCCGGGTACAAGTTGAACACCCCGTCTCAGAAATGATCACCGGTGTCGATATCGTCAAAGAGCAGTTGCGCATCGCATCTGGCTATAAACTGTCGATCACCCAAGATCAAATCGTCGAGCGCGGTCACTCGTTCGAGTGTAGAATCAACGCGGAAGACGCAAAGACCTTCATGCCGAGTCCCGGAAAAGTAAAACTCTTCCACGTCCCTGGCGGCAACGGAGTCCGCG
>JABSRA010000130.1 GCA_013215445.1 Oceanospirillaceae bacterium | reverse complement strand
GCAATTTGTGCACCTTGGTAGATTATTATTGAGCAGATAAGACTCCCAGCTATGCTCAAGCCGTATTTAACTATATTCATTAATAAGCGCTAATTATTTGAGTGGGCGTGTCGATAAATAAACGCTGCGCTAAATCATTATTGTATTGGCTCGCGACGGTTTCGTAAGCTTCTGAGAGAATGGGGGGGCGTCGGTTTATGTTGTGTGCGTCACTGGCCACAACACTGACCCAGTCATTTACTAAAAATTGGTGAGCAATGATATAGGCCTGATCTCCAAATTTTTTGGTGATAGACATGGCTGTGAGTTGAAATAAACAACCTCTATCTACAAAGGGTTCCACTTTTGATATATCTCGCATAATCGCTTTGTTACGCTCAGGGTGTGCGATCATCGGCAGTATATTTCTATCCATTAGCCAGTCTATTAGCTTATCACTTCCGGGGGGGATACCTTCATGTGGTAGCTCTAACAGCATCACCGCTGCGCCATTCAGCTCACCGATAAAAGGGAGCTCATGATTAGCGTATAAACTGAGTACTTCGGCGCAAAGTCTTACTTCACCGGCAATAGAAAGAGTGATATCTAGCCGTTGTTTTAATATTAAGTTTTTCAGTTTTTCAAAATGAGGTAACAAGCTTTTGCGGGTATTCTCATATCGGCCGGGTTGTATATGGGGGGTTAGTACCATGTGCGAGATACCATCTGCTATGGCAACTTCAAACAGGGCGATTGACTCTTCGTCATTGTTCGCACCATCATCCACAGCTGGCAGTAAATGGCAGTGCACATCAATCATGGATTATTTGCCTGCATATCCGTATGTGTCATAGTATCCACCATAGTCTTCACCGTAATATTGCCCCAGCCTTTTAATGTCTACTTGATTTAGAATGATGCCTGCAATATTACCATTGGCTTGACGCAATCGTTTAAGTCCACTTTTAGCCTGCTGTGCGGTTGTACTGTCAGATTTTACTACATATAGGTAGGCATCCACCATAGGAGATAGTACTAGTGCATCACTGACTGACTGACAAGGTGCAGTATCGATGATGATTTTATCATAGACATTAGATAACCCTTTTAGTAAATTTTTAAGTCTATTGGAGGATAATAACTCTGATGGATTGGGTGGCAAGGTGCCGCAAACCAGTACATCAAAATTACCTTCTTGATGGTTGACTATGCATTCTTCCATGCTATGGGTTTGTGCCACTAAGTTAGACAGTCCGGCTTTTTGCTCTGTCATTAATAACGCCCTGTGGATAGAAGGTCTTCTCATATCAGCGTCTATTAATAACACGGTGCCCACTTGGGCAAGACTATAGGCTAGCCCTAAAGCAACAGATGTTTTACCTTCTGTAGGTACGGTAGAGGTCACGCAGATTGTTTTATAGGGGTTGTCCAAGGATGAGAGAATTATACCGGTGCGTATGGTTCTCAGTGATTCCGCATAGGTCGAATGTGGCTCTTCGATAAACTGTCTATAACTAGGGTTGCGGTTGTTTCTTGAATTTGGCAGCAATGGGAGCAGCCCTAGCATTATTTCGTTGAGTTTTTGTTCAACTTCCTGACTACTTTTAAGGGTGTTATCGAGTGCTTTTAATAAGAAGGCAACCATCACAGCAAACAGGAAACTGACAACAAAGGCGAGTGCCATTATCAGTTTTTTGTTGGGTGTTGTGGGTAGCCTGGGTGTCTCTGCCTGATCGGTAATTCTCGCATTTGCTGTTCGTAAATCTCCCGTGGCGCTGGTTTCGCTAAAGCGGATGTGAAATTGCTCAAATAACTCGCGCTTTGTATTTACATCTTGTTGTAATTCATTGAGTTTATACGCTTTTCTGCTGAGTACTTGCATTCTGTTTCTGGTGCTTGAAAGACTATCTTCAAGGGAGGCTACGGTATCTATAGCCACTTGATATTTGTTCTCGATGCCTCTTGCAATAGAAACTATTTGTCTATTTAAATTGCTATAAGCTCTGCTGAGTTCTGAATTAATCGCCTTCATTTTAGGGTGCTTTTTACCGTAGCGATTAGCGACTTCAGATCTGCGTAACTCGACTTGTGCGGTTACCTGTTTTAAATTTTGAACCAGAGCATGTCCTAAAATTAAGGGAATTTGCTGTAATCTAGCAGCATTATTAGGGCCGAACTTTTGAACTTGATCATATAAATTTTTAAGTTGTAATCGCTCACGCTTGGCTTCGACAAGCTTAGTCGATACTAAATCTATTTCGCGTTCGGCTATGCCTAAGCCTCCATCTCTGCCGACAATTTGTTCTGCTTCTCGATATTCTTGTAAGCGGTTTTCTGCATGAGTTAGGTTAATTCTCTGTCCTTTGAGTTGAGTATTAAGCCAGGTTGTCGCTTTTATGGTTAATTCAAGCTTGGCGGCTAAATTATCTTCTATATAAGTATTGGCAACTTCATTTGCTATGATAGCCGCTAGCTTGGCGTCCGTTGATTCAAAGCTGATGTTAACCAGTTGCGTTTTCCGAATGGGCGCAATGCTCATACTGTCTAAATAGTTTATTAATATCCGATCTACTTTTTCATCATATACATCAGACTCACTTAATATAGGGTCGACCTGCGTGGGAAATAAATCGGGAAAATATTCGCTCAATAAGCCTTGTGGGTTAATTTCTTTAAGAAAAGTAAAGGTTTCTGAGCTGTTCGAGTCTGCTTGGTTATAAGTGGGGTGATTGATTAAATCTAGTTTCAGTATTACTTTTTTTGCAAGACTGCGTGACTTTAAAATTTCAAACTGAGTGAGTAAATATTCACTGCTGCCGTCTATGCCATAAACCTCTTGAATAGAGACAACATTTGCCTGTTGTGACTCAATTAGCAGGGTGCTGGTGCCTTTATAAACGGGGGTAATATTAAACACAACCAATGTCGTCATTAGAGTGATTATCAAGGAGAAACTAATGATTCCCCACTTATGGCTCGTTAGTACCCGCCAATACTGACGTAAGTCTATGATTTCTTCATTAGAAATTGCATTCGGTTGATCTGTACGACTAGCATCCATTGCTGTATTCCGGCGTTTATCTGTGACCATTAAGCCGCTTACAACTTATCTTGTTAACAGCGAATTTATAGATATAGGATATAGGTTTTAAAAGAAGCTCTCATCAATGGTAATAACGTCACCGGGAAAGACGCGATCGTTATTTTTTATTCTTACCCGTTTGCTTGATCCATCACGAATGACATACATTTTACTGCTGGAGGCTCTTTCCGTGTAACCCCCCGCTAAAGCCACTGCCTTGTGCAAAGTAAGTCCAGGTTGATAGGCATACGCACCTGGTTTTTCTATTTGGCCGTTAATATAAAATTCGCGATAGCCAATTACTTCAATATTAACACTTGGATTGATCAGATAACCATCGGCTAATAACGCCGTGATGAGTCTGCTTAATTCTCCAGTGGTATTGCCTAGCGCGTTGATTTCACCTAAAAAAGGATAGGATATTGTACCTGCATCGCTTAAGGTGAATTCCGCACTTAATTCTTCCTCGCCAAAAACCTTAATGCTGATTTTGTCGCCAGTGCCTAATCGATAATCGGAAGTCACTCCTGCGTTAACTGCATGGGTGAAAATGAAGAGTGGTATTAGTATTAATAGCCAGTGCATTTTTTTAATCATATCATTGATACCGAAGCGGTGACTTGGTTGATTAAAGAGAAGCTTGTACTGTAAACATGATAGAGTTTTTCTTGAAGCTTAGGGCGTTAATATTAGAGTCTTTGTCAGTGTATGTATAACCTAGTCCTAAATTCAACCATCTTTTCATTTCATAATTAAGACCTAGTAGAAACGTGTCGGTGGTGTCTTTTCGGATACTGTTACTGTAATTTTCTTCCAATATGTTGACCGCAACAGTACTTTTAATATTGTCTTTCCAGAAGTGCTGCCAATTTATGCCGTAGGTGTTGGTATCAATATAGGAAGCCGCAGTTGTTGATTCTCCATACTCTTGACCTGAGCTAAAAATGAATGTCGAGTAACTTTTAGGGTTCCAATATATTTCGGCATCCCAAGTACCGCCACTACCATCATCTAAACTAGCGTCTTTAAAATCTTTCTCTGACCAACCCACTTTAATGGTGCCCGAGGTTTTTGCGGTGGCTTCCCATGTTGCACCCAATAAATAGCGCATATTGGTGCTGTCCCTATTGGAAGTATCGTAATCTATGTCATTTCTAGTGATATTGGCAATCGCAGAAGTTTTAGCGGTTAATCTATATTTAAATTCAGCACCTAAATCAACTTGCTCATAGTCTCTGGATAAAGTAACCAATCGAAAATTGGTAAATTCTTTATCTTGATAGCGGGCGCGTAGTTCTATTATACCAGTGGCTTCTTTGCGCCCATAGGTATAAATGCCTTGTATTGTTTTAAGATCATATTCTAGCGGTGATGAGGTGGAAGATATCGCGCCCCCGTCTTCGTCGCCCCTCGCCTCATGTCCTACGATGTAAGAGGCTTGTAGGTCAAATCTGTTTCTGCTGTTGGCGATATAGTTGATGCTTGTGGTAAAGTTATGATCTAAATAGTTATCGGGGCTACTGCTATGCAAAATACCTTTTTCTAATGAGTAGCCCACGCGTAGCAGAGTATTGTGATCTTCAGCTTCAAGTAGAAAACTAGGAGAAATTCTGGTGATCCAAGAGGATATTTTATTTGTTTCAGTGGAGAGAATGTTGTCGTCGTATCCGGTTATTACATTAAGAGAGGGAAATAAATTCATTTCGCCAATAGGGATAGCGGCAGGTTCGATGGCTAAACTGTGTTGGCTGAATATCAAGCCTACCAGTAGCGGAAGTGTCTTGCATCGTTTAGCAGTATTAAGCATTTACATCATCCTTGAGTAACAATATATAAAAAACCGTCGTCGATTGAGGGCATAATTACAATTGGTTTATTTGATGTTAATCGAAAACTAATCTTTTGATGTTTATAGATTAAATTTAATAGATTTTTGTGTAAAAATCAATTTTATGGCCGTGGGCTCATGGAGATGATTGAAAAAATAATTCCATTCCTATGTCGTTAATCCTAATTAAGGTTGGTTCTGATAAAACCTAGGAGTGTATCTATCCTTTTAGATTAGAGCGGTACTTAATGCATAAATATGGTGGGAGCTTCGAAAGTAGTATCAGTCAATGGGCAAGTAGCGAATAAGTCCCAAATGTTCCCTGTGTTTTTTTACCAGGTAAGATTAAGCGGATAATACCCATAAATAGGGGCACTCTGATCTGGGGAAAATGGACGCGAACGGTGAGTTCTTGACAGGCGTTCTGACAACGCTATCGCGTCCTACTATCGCTCCTTAGCTGCATCCGTATAGGCAAGCAGTTGACCGTTTTGATGCCCGGGATTAAGGGGCGCTTGGGAGTTGTGCGCTGTTGCACCTTAAGGAAACGCTGCTGTTAATTTTTTAGCGGGTATTTATTAAGCATAACAATATTTCTCTGAGATGTATTTATGACACCAAATGGCGGGTTTATGTCCGTCAATATTAATTAGCTGTGTAGAAAATTGTTGGTAAATTTTTTGCAGCTAACAAAAAATAGTACTGTTTAATTAGTCAATTAATTAGCCAATGCTGGTGTTTTTAAAGTGATTGGCTCAGACTATAATAATACCTTTATTTATTTAAGTTGAGATTTGATGGGTCACATAAAAAAAGATGTAGAGTTTAGAGCGATTAATATAGCGGTATTAACGGTTTCTGATACACGCACTAAACAGACCGATAGTTCAGGCGATGTGCTGCAAAGTAATATTGAACTCGCAGGGCATCAGGTTGCTGATCGGGCGATAGTGATTGATGATATTTATAAAATACGCGCTTGTGTCTCGCAGTGGATTGCAGATTCGCAAGTTCATGCTATCTTGATTACAGGCGGCACGGGGTTTACCTCAAGAGATAGTACACCCGAGGCGATGTTGCCTCTTTTCGATAAAGAAATCGCCGGTTACGGCGAGCTGTTCCGCGCTGTGTCTTATCAAGAAATTGGTACTTCTACTATTCAATCGAGGGCGGTGGCGGGTGTTGCTAATAAAACCGTGATTTTTTGTATGCCGGGCTCACCCAATGCGTGTCGCACTGCTTGGGATAAAATTATTTGCCAGCAGTTGGATGTACGGCATCGTCCCTGTAATTTTGTGGAAATGGTGATGCCGATGGATGCTTCAGCTTGTGAAACCCGCGATTAAGCGATATTTTTAAGTACGTAATAGATTAGGTGCATAAATAATGGATTTATCTGCAGTGGTGCTTGCCGGTGGCAAGGGTACGCGTATGGAAGGTGTCGATAAAGGCTTGATTGAGTTTAAAGGGCGCAAGATGATTGAGTGGTCCTTAACTCTTGCCAGGCCTTTTGCCGAGCGATTGTTAATAAGTTGCAACCGAAATATTACAGACTATATGTCATTGGCGGATGCTATTGTCTGTGATCGAATCGCGGGCTCATTGGGACCACTGGCAGGTGTGCACGCAGCAATGGAGGTCATTGATACTAGCGCTTTACTGGTGTTGCCCTGTGATACCCCATTATTAAAGGCAGATCTAGTGGAGCGGCTAGTGGCTGTCGCCACAGAGAATCCTGCCTCTATTGTCTATTTAGTGGATGAGGCGGGGGCGCATCCATTACACGCTATTATTCCTGTGTCGTTAAAACAAGATTTAGAAGATTATTTGATTGATGGAGGACGTGGGGTGCAGAAATGGTATTTGCGTCATAAATCGGTGCAGATAAAGGTTGAGGGTGAAAATAGACAATCACTGTCGAATATCAATACTTTGATAGAGTTGGAAGAAAGGGATGGGGGTTAGTTGTAAGTTAGAAGTCGTAAGTCAAAAGATAAGTGATTAGTCGTTGGTCAAAAGACTAAAGACTAAAGACTAATTCTTTTCACCACAGAGGCGCTGCGCTACACAGAGGAAACCAAGGGTCTTCCTAGCTGAGGATTAGTGCTAGGCCACCCAATAAATGACGAAGAACCTTGCTTAACTGATTAACTTGGCTTGAACTGACTAACGACTAACGACTAACGACTAACGACTAACGACTAACGACTAACGACTAACGACTAACGACTAACGACTAAC
>JABSRA010000129.1 GCA_013215445.1 Oceanospirillaceae bacterium | reverse complement strand
TTTACGGGCGTAATGGAAACTGTCAGATTTTTTTTGGTAGAGTGATGCCAGCGGCTGCAGAATATCTAGGTGAATGCTGAGCTGTTGAACAATGCTGTGAAAATCATTTTTTTGTTGCAACCATAAGTGCGCCGGACGACGCTGTCCACTGGCCGGAAAACAACTCAGACTGCTTTGTAATCTGCCCTCATAATTAACCCAACTGCCTGAACTCTCAGCAAAGCTACAACTTGGCAATAACAAATCTGCCTGTTGTGCGGTCTTTGTCAGTAAGTGATCTAGTACAATGATGGTAGAGACTTTATCCAGTCGCTTGGATAATTGATCTGCTGCGCAATGACGATACAAGTCGACCTCTAGCAGAATTAAAGTATCGACGTCGCCGCGATCAATTTTTGCCAGCGCTGCATCTAGATTATGATTGGGCTCGTTGAGCAAGGTCAAGCCCAAGCTGTTTGCCTGAGGTACAGTACAGAGCAAGCCCGCTGCAGCGTTGTACTTAAAGAGGGCGGCAGATAAGTGTAAACTGGCGGAAAACAAGCTGGATTGCAGCGCCAAATTGACACTAGTGACAATAACCGGACGCTTCGCGGCTCTCAGCTGCGCTGCAAGTTGACTGGCCTTTTGGCTCGTGGCATCTTCAGTCCCATCGCTCGGCACTGCCTCTGAAGATGACAGACAGGCTATTATTTTTTCCAGCAGTTGCCGCTGTTGATCTGGATCCGTATTATCGGTACTAGCGGCGATATCATGCAATTTTCCTCCGCCACAGCCAATGATATGCAAGGGTGATTTAAGATCCTGTGCAATATTTTCAACTTCGGCGGCACTCCAGTAGGCCACCCCCATCGCCGCGGCTTTGTCGATGCCGGCATTTTTGACCATCTGTCTGAGCGCTAATGCGACAAGGGGTGCACATTCGGTGACATCTTCGCCAATTAGTATGACGCAATCTGCCGCTTCGAGTGTTTGTAAGCTGATACTTGGCTGTATCTGTCGGTAGTGTGATAACAGCTGATTAAGCTGTTGTTGCACACTGCTGTGCATATCTGAATAAAAACATTCAGTTTTAACCAGCGTCTGTAAGCTATAATTATTTTCCAGTGAGGTCCTCGAAGAGCCTATCGCCATGACTCTCTCTGCCGCTGTGCCCTGTATGGCACTGTGCAATTTGTCAAAGGCATTGGCATCATCGAGTAGCGCGGTGGTCATTGCGCTGTCATCGCGCCACCAGACCTGCTCTGTGCGCCGCGCTTGATTGACAAAATCGTAGCCAAAGCGGCCTCGATCACAGAGGAAGTGTCTATTTATCTGCGGGTGAAATCTATTGGTGATGCGCCTTAGCGTACCCGCGCGCTCGGCGGCAAATATATTGCAGCCAACGCTACAGTGCACACAGACACTCGGGGCTGATTGCAAGTCCCATTTGCGGCTGTAATGTTGGCTGTAGGTCTTATCGGTAAATACCCCCGTGGGGCATATTTCAACTAAATTACCACTAAACTCACTCGTTAGCACGCCGTCAGAGGCGCGACCGAAATAGACGTTATTACGACTGGAAAACACGTTTAAGTCTGTGCCTCCCGCATAGTTACGGTAAAAACGTACACAGCGATAACAGGCGATACAACGGTTCATCTCATGGTTGATAAAGGGGCCCAAATACTGATTGTAATGGGTTCTTTTGGCGCCGTCGTACCTGCGGCTAATGTGGCCGCTAAGCAATGTCATATCTTGTAGGTGACACTCGCCAGCTTCTTCGCAGACCGGACAATCATGGGGGTGGTTAGTCATCGTCGCCTCGATACACAGTTTTCGAAAATTGTGCACAGCGGGCGCTGCGATCGAGAGGCGCTGCCCATCGCTAACCTGGGTCATACATGCCATGGTGATACGACCACGTTGATCTTCAGCATTTTGATAGAGCAAAATGGCACACTGACGGCAGGATCCGACAGAGTGCAAACTTGGATGCCAGCAAAAGTAGGGCAGTTGCAAGTTTAACGACTGACAGACCTGCAGCAAGTTAGCACCTGCTTCGACCTGATAGGATTTGCCGTCTATGGTTATTTCAGGCATCTATGTTCACCGTTTATTTTTAACTCAGCACATCGCTGTTTTAGCTCAATAAAGGTCCCCGGAGAAAGCCTCTCGCTGCGCGAGTCTGCACGGGGTGATACGGGGTATTGCTCGTTACTTTTTCTTCTGTCCCAAAGGGCCGGGATTAAATCCTAGATGATTGAGGCTCTCCTCAATCACTGTTATTAATGATGTTGATAAGGGCAGCACTGTTGTTCAATGTGCGCCATAAAATCTTCTGCAAAAAAAGCTAAGCCACTTTGCAGCGGTTCTGCGGCGCCCGGAGCTAGCGCGCAAAAAGTATTGCCAAAACTAACCAGCTCCAGTAAATCTTTTAAATATTGCAGATCTTTAACTTCGCCCCGACCCGATTCAATTTTAGCTAATAAATAACTGGCATTTGGCAGTCCCTCTCGACAGGGGGTACACCATCCACATGATTCTTGGGCAAAGAAACTGATTAAATTGAGTATCGCATCAACCGGGCAGCTGCGATCATCTAAAACGATGATGGTACCGGTACCCAAGCGACTGCCAACAGCACTAATAGCGTTGTAGTCCATGGCGGTATCTAAGTGTTCTGGCAATAAAAAATCAGTGGATCCTCCTCCTGGCAGGTAGGCGCGCAGCTGATATCCCCGCTGCATACCACCGGCGTGTTGCTCTATAATTTCACGCAAGGTGGTGCCCATTGGTAACTCCCACAAGCCGGGATTTTGCACCCGTCCACTGACCCCGTAAATTTTGGTCCCCGCATCTTCAGCGGCTCCCAAACTTCGGTACCAGTCAGCGCCGAACAGTAAAATATTGGGCAGGTTATAAAAGGGTTCAACGTTATTGACGATGGTGGGGCTTCCCCATAGACCCGCGACTTGAGGGAAGGGCGGTTTCGCTCTGGGAATCGCTCTCTTACCCTCAAGTGCATTGATTAATGCGGTCTCTTCTCCACAAATATAACGCCCGGCACTGGTATGTATATGCAAGTTAAAACACAACTCGCTGCCCAGAATGTTATCGCCCAACAGGCCCTTGGCATAACACTCTTCTATCGAGCGCTGCAACCTGGCGCTTGCCAGTGAGTACTCGTTTCGAAGGAAGATATAACCGGTGGTTGCCGACAGTGTGAAAGCGGCGATTAACATGCCCTCTATCAACTGATGAGGGTTGCCCTCGAGTAACCAGCGGTCTTTAAAGGCACCTGGCTCCATCTCATCGGCATTGGCGATTAAATATCTCTCTTGCAGGCCTTTGCCCACGGGCGGTACAAAACTCCACTTCATGCCGGTGGGAAATCCCGCGCCGCCGCGACCGCGAAGATTAGATGCCTTTATCGTTGCCAATACCTGCTCTGGTCCCAGTTGCAGAGCCGCTGCAAAGCCGCCATAGCCATTTTGCTGTTGATATTGAGACAGCGTTAACGGAGCATCAATATTTAAATGCTGGGTTAAAGGCTGGGTTAACCTCTGCTCATCCATGGATAAACTCCTGAAAATCATCCAGCATTGCCGACAGCTCTGTGGTAGTTATATGGGTCAATAGTTTATCCCTAATCACCGCTTTACCTGCTGCGTTGATAGTAGCGGTACTCTCTCGCAGCAACATCACCGGCGCTTTATCACAAGCGCCCAGACAGGGCAGCGATATTAAGGTCATGGATCCGTTGGCACTCGTTTCCCCTTCATCAATGTTGATCTCTTTGCGCAACTGCCGCTGGATGCTCTTATAACCTAACAGTTGACAGCTCAAACCGTTGCAGGGATGGAGCAGTGTTTTACCCACTTCCCGTCGAAAGATTAAATTATAAAAAGTCGCCACCGATTCAAGATCAGCGACAGGCATAGACATATGCTCAGCCAATTGTTTAAGCGCATGATCACTGACCCAGCCCCGATATTTTTGCACCACGGTTAATGCATCTATCGCCGCGCCTTGTGGCTGAGGATAGTGGCTCAACAGTTGATCAATTTCAGCCAGCGCCGCCGCCCCAATCTCATGATGGCTCGGTTCTCTGGCAATAATTTTCGGTTGGTATTCCATATCATCACCTATCCACGTCGGCCATCACAAAATCGATACTGGCGATAATGGCAATTAAATCGGGTAATAGTAGACCTCTAGCGAGCTGGGGGATCATTTGTAAATGTGGGAATGAAGGCGTTCTAATCCGAGTCCGGTAACTGGTATTTTCACCATCACTGTATAAGGTATAACTATTGATGCCCTTAGTCGCCTCTATCGAGACACAGACCTCAGCGACCGGTATTACCGGTCCCCAACTGACATTGAGAAAGTGTTGAATTTGCGTTTCAATGTCCTGTTTACTGGATTCATTCAGCGGTGGCGTACTTTGTGGGTGAACCGCTTTATACAGACCCGAGGGCATGTTATCCAGACACTGGCGAATGATCTTTAAGCTTTGGCGCATCTCCTCAACCCTCACCCAACAGCGATCGTAGCAGTCTCCGTGGGTGGCTGTTGGAATCTCAAAATCATAATTCTCATAACCACTGTAGGGGCGAGCTTTACGCAGGTCAAAATCAATCCCGGTCGCTCGCAAACCCGCGCCTGTCACGCCCCAATTAAGCGCCTGCTCAGTATTATATTGACCGATGCCCTGAGTGCGTTGTTTTAAAATGGAGTTTTGCATGGCCAATACGTCGTATTCATCTAATCGCTTCGGGAAATAATCGAGAAATTCGCGCATCATTATATCCCAGCCCAAGGGTAAATCTTGAGCCACTCCGCCGATTCTAAACCAGCTAGGATGCATACGCGCCCCAGTGATCGCCTCGATGATGGCAAAGAGTTTTTCCCTGTCGGTAAACAGATAAAAGATAGTCGATAATTGCCCTAAATCTTGGGTAAAGGTGCCGTAGAACAACATGTGACTGAGAATGCGAAAACACTCGCAGAGCATCACTCTGATACACTGAGCGCGCTCAGGCACTTCAATCTCGGCCATTTTTTCGATCGCCATCACGTAGGGTAGGTTATTCATAACGCCACCCAGGTAATCAATCCTGTCGGTATAGGGAATAAAACCATGCCATGTTTGACGCTCTGCAATTTTCTCAGCGCCGCGGTGATGAAAGCCAATATCGGGGGCACAGTCGATAATGCGCTCACCATCGAGTTGCAGCGCGATGCGAAATACGCCGTGCACACTGGGGTGATTAGGGCCTAAATTGAGATACATAAAATCAGCATCCGCGGATTGTCGATTCATGCCCCAGTCTCTGGGATCAAAACACAGTGCTTGTTGCTCGCTCTGCAGTTGTTGATCACTGAGTGTATAGGCTGGTTGTTCAGTAGCGCGACAGGGGAATTCTTTGCGCAGGGGATGCCCCTTAAAAGTGGGCGGTGTCAAAATGCGTTTTAGCAGAGGGTGATCGCTAAACTTTATGCCATACATATCCCACACTTCACGTTCATACCAGTTGGCACTCGGCCAAATGTCGGTAATGCTCTGCGCGATGGGATACTCTCCTTGCAGCGCTAACTTAATCCGGATATCGAAACTCTGCTGCAGTGACATTAGCTGGTAAACCAAGGAAAAATCACATTCAGGCTGATCGTCTTTGTGTTGGCGTAGTCGCTCGTCCACGGCATATAAATCAAGCAATAACTGGTAATCAAAAGGAGCTGAGCGCAGGTAAATCAACAGGGCTTTGAGCTGTACGGCCTCGACCCAGAGGGTTAGATCAGCACTGCAACCAGACTGCAACTTGAGCTTTGCAGTGGGGAAATCTTGTTGCAGGCTGGCAAATAGATCCCGCTTAATCAACGGTGCTGAGGCTACCATCAGTCTCACACCCCCTCAGGACTATCAATCTGGGTCATGGCGATGCGCCCAGCCTGTTTTTCATCGCGCAGACAGCGACTGGCAAAATTACTAATTTCTTGATCGCTGACTACTCTGTTTAGTGGTCTGCGCTGTTTGGGCGCCCCCTCGGCAATTGCCTGCTGCAGAGTGATCAGTCCGTAGAGAAGCGCCTCTGGGCGAGGAGGGCAGCCGGGCACATAAACATCGACAGGCAAGATTCGATCGACACCTTGTACCACACTGTAGACATCGTACATACCGCCTGAATTAGCACAAGATCCCATGCTAATTACCCAGCGAGGCTCTAATATTTGTGAGTATAAATGTTTGATGACGGGCGCCATCTTTAAGAAAGGAGTCCCTGAGATAACAATTAAATCTGCCTCTCTGGGGGTGGCTCGAATCACTTCTGAGCCAAAGCGTGCAATGTCGTGGCGGCTGGTAAAAGCCGTGGCCATTTCAACATAACAGCAGGAGAGTCCAAAGTTAAAGGGCCAGAGGGAGTTACTTCTTCCCCAGGCAATCATATCTTCAAGTTTTGCCAGCAGCACATTTTTTTCCAGTATCTCCTCCAGTGAGGGACCACTAGTTTGCTGCTGACCCGGTTTTGTCAGATTCCAACGCATAGCTAACTCCTTGTGGCTATTTTAACATCATGTCGAGCGTCTAATTAATTTTTTTCCCCCACTGCAATACACCCATGCGCCATTCGTAGACTAAGGCTATCAGTAAGATACCGATAAATACGCTGCTGGCTATGAATCCTTGCCAACCAGCATCTAAGACCACAATTGCCCATATGTAGAGAAATACAGCTTCAATATCAAAAATCACAAATAAGATGGCGACCAGAAAATAATTCACTCCCCAGCGCAGGTTCGTATCGCCATAGGGGATAATTCCAGATTCAAAGGGAAGGCTGTCACTGCGCATTTTAGTTTTTGGATTTAGCAGGTGAGAGATCAATAGCATAGTGACGCTAAGTACCAAGATAGCGATGAAATAGACTAAAAAAGCCTCTGAAATCATACCGTACTCCTTTAACACTATGGCTAACAATGCTGCTTGCACATTAAAGTTCTGATTTATCCTCGGGCACATCAAAATCTTTAATTGCCTTAAGGATACTGCGCTCGCTCAATTGGCCAATAAATTTTCCATTTTCGACGATGGGAATTCTGCGCCTTCTATCGTCAACCATACGCTTGGCAACGGCTAGAAAATCCACATGTTTAGTAACAGAATCTATTTCCAATGACATGAAATCAGAGACGGTACCACCCACTTCATTGTAATAACTGCCGTCCAAGATAGCGCGCAGACAGTCAATTTCAGAGA
>JABSRA010000012.1 GCA_013215445.1 Oceanospirillaceae bacterium | reverse complement strand
TTAAAGTGGTACGCGAGCTGGGTTTAGAACGTCGTGAGCCAGTTCGGTCCCTATCTGCCGTGGGCGTTTGAGATTTGAGAAGAGCTGTTCCTAGTACGAGAGGACCGGAATGGACGAACCTCTGGTGTTCCGATTGTCACGCCAGTGGCATTGTCGGGTAGCTACGTTCGGACGGGATAACCGCTGAAAGCATCTAAGCGGGAAGCCCCCTTCAAGATGAGATCTCGCTGGGTCCTTGAGACCCCTAAAGAGCCGTTTAAGACTAAGACGTTGATAGGCCGGGTGTGTAAGCGCTGTGAGGTGTTGAGCTAACCGGTACTAATTGCTCGTGAGGCTTGACCATATAACGCCAAAGGTGTTTGTTGGAAGCTGATAAACGTAACAAAAGATAAAATCATTAAAAGTATGTTGATTTAACTACAAAAAACTATAGACTACGCGCTCTTCTCTAAGCAGAGGAAGCGAGACATCAAATCCAGATTGATCTTCAGAGGCGTTCAAAAGAACCTCTAGAGATAACAGTTTATGCTTGGCGACCATAGCGAATTGGAACCACCTGATCCCATACCGAACTCAGAAGTGAAACGATTTAGCGCCGATGGTAGTGTGGGGTCTCCCCATGTGAGAGTAGGTCATCGCCAAGCTTGAAATACGTAAGAAGCCCCAAGTACTATGTACTTGGGGCTTTTTTCGTTCTAGCAGAAACAAAGCGATGACCGTACTCTCACATAGATGTGATAGTAGGGGGCATTTTCGAATCCCTTAAAGCGCAGCTTTAATCGAAAATCCCGTAGCTGCGCTTGCGCACTCACTTAAGGTTTACCACGCCAAGCTTTAGCCGCGCAGTACCACGTCCCCACTTAACGCAGCTCTTTAATATCACTTGGTTTTTTTGCATTTAAAGCTAAAAGGCGATGAGCTACTCGCACATGAGGGAGAATTTCAGCGTATTAATTGCTTTGCAATTGCTGAAAAATCTAGAGCGCTTGCGCTTTTCAATTAACCAGTGCGACTTGTCGCATCCTTTTATGAGAGAGTAGGGGAGTTTTTAATGCTGTAGAAGCGCAGGTTCGTATCACCTCTTTATTCGCTGAAGGCTCTTCCTTTGTGCGCTTGCGCATTCCCTTAAGATTTACCACGCCAAGCTTAACACCGATGAGCGACTGCACATTGGCATAAAAGAGCGCGAATAGCATGCGTACCCAACAAGAGGGCATGCTAATAGTAGGGGAGTTTATTGATGCTTTAGAAGCACAGCTTTATATGACTCTCTATGTGCTGAGGGCACTTGAGTAGCTGCACTTGCGCATGACTTACCACTGCAAACTTTAGCTCAGTAGTAGGGCCTATTTGAAGCAGTTCTCTATGTTACCTATTAAAGGTAGAGCCCGGCGAGTTGTCGCATCCTATCTTGAGAGAGTAAGGGTAACCCTGCTAAAAGATTTCATACTGAAAAAAGAGTGATTCATAATATTTTTCAGCCTTCTTGAAGATCAAAAAAGGCGCAAAGGATGACTTATTACGCTTGTCTAAAATTCATTCCCTTAGCTATACAAAAAAAGGCTAATTGCTTATTAGTGCTTGAGTATAGAGAGCTACGCAGCCATAAAATTTATCTAACCATATTTTTGATATAATCAAATTGGAATTTTACAGTAGTGCCAGTATGTAACTGATTTCAAAGGAATGACAAAATGAAGCACGATCATAGATGGCTTGAACAGTGGCAGAATGTTGTAGCAGGGAAAAAAGTCCTTGAACTCGGATCCGGTGATGGCAGAGATAGTCGGATACTTGCCGATAATGTAGCGAGCTTAGTAGCTTGTGATTTAAATGTTGATAGCCTCGCTGCGGCGAAGTCTGTCGATGGTCGTATTCAATATATGGCTGTAGACCACGCTATGCCATTACCTTTCGTCAACAGAGAATTTGAGGTGGTTATTGCCAGTTTAACGCTTCACTATTTTAAGTGGAGCAAAACCGTTGAGATTATTGATGAAATCTTTAGAGTATTAAACCCTGGTGGTGCATTAATATGCCGGGTAAATTCACGTCAAGATGTGAATTATGGCGCTACAGGTCACAGGGAGCTGGAACCTGGGTTGTATGATGTCGACGGTCGTTTTAAACGGTTTTTTAATCAGGCTGATATCCATCAATTATTTGCCAATAAGTGGCTATTGAGTAAACTTGAGCACAAAACAATCGATCGTTACGTTAAACCTAAGACTATCTGGGAGTTTAATGTGATTCGAACTGAGTAAGTTGTGAAGAGAAAAATTTGCTCTGTGCTCTTTTTTCTAGACTAGGATAACGGGTTATATATGAAGTTTGTAATCGCTGAAATCACGTGAGGTTGTATGGCTAAAATATTGGTGAGTGCTTGTCTGCTCGGCTGTAAGGTTCGCTATGATGGTAATGACCTTAAGGTTAAAACGGGTAACTTTCAGGATATCCTGAAAACTAACGAAATTGTGCCTTTTTGTCCTGAAGTCGCTGGCGGATTATCAGTACCGCGGATTGCGGCAGAAATTATCGGTGGTATGGGTACTGATGTGCTTGAAGGCAATGCCAAAATTATAGGTAAGGATGGTAGTGATCTCACTGAGCCGTTTATGCAGGGCGCTAAACTGGCATTAGAACTCTGCCAAAAAAATGGCATAAAGCAGGCTATCTTAGCCGAAGCTAGCCCTTCGTGTGGTAGTAGTGAAATATACGATGGTCGTTTTGAAGGTGTTAAAATTAAAGGCCAGGGGCTGACTTGCGCCTACTTGCAGAGGGCCGGTATCCAAGTGGTCAGTCAACATCAAGTATTAGTCCTACAACCGGGGAAAGTTTAAAATAGGCAATGTCTTGCTTATGAGTCACGACCTGCCGCTTAGTTTACTGGTACTAGCTGAAACAACTGAATGCAGTGTATATATGAACTAGATCAAAAATGTGCAACTGCAATCTTATACATGATCGTTAGCTTAGGAGCGGATAATGATATTTCGTAGGGCGCAAAAGATCGATGCAACAATGATTAGTCAGCTTATATTACCATTAGTTATCAAATATATATTGCCAAGTTGTACGCAACAGGGCGGCCAGTTACTGCTGCAATCGATGAGCAGTCAAAACATTGAAAAATACTTCGCGCTGGGTTACGTCTACCAAGTAGTAGAAGTGCAAAGTGAAATTATTGCAGTGATTGGGATCAGAGAAAATTCACACTTATACCACTTGTTTGTCGCTGACCCCTATCAGGGCCGCGGCATCGCAAAATCGTTGTGGGAAAGCGCCAAGGATGAGTGTATTGCCAAGGGTAATAATAGCGAGTTTACGGTTAACGCTGCACTCAATGCGGTTGCCTTGTACCAGAATTGGGGATTTGTGCAACTATCGGCTGTCCGAGAGAGATCGGGAATTAAAGACTTACAAATGCGCTTAACGATTTGATGAGCATATTGATAAAACGGTTTAATTTTATTGCCTGATGAAACGAATCTATTTAGCATGCTCTCTAATCAAAACAGTAATTTAAGAGATAGACATATATGACCATCAATATTAGTTGCCCGGTGTGCAATGTTACCAATAAGCTGCCCAAGAGCAGATTGGCTGATAAACCTAAATGCGGTAAGTGTAAGTCAGCCATGTTTAATGCCAAACCGCTGGATTTAACAGCCGCCAATTTTTCCAAACAGGTGACTGCGAATGAGCTACCAGTATTGGTTGATTGCTGGGCGAGTTGGTGTGGCCCCTGTGTACAATTCGCGCCAATTTTCGAAAGTGCGGCGGCACAGTTTGAACCATACATACGCCTATTGAAACTAGATACAGAAGCCGAGCAGGGAATTGCCTCAAAGTGGGGCATAAGATCCATACCGACCTTAATATTATTCCAAGCTGGTAAAGAAATTGCTCGCACTAGCGGGGTGATGCCATTGGGTCAATTACAACAGTGGTTGGCGCAACATAAGGTTTCAGTTTAAAGAGTGTCGCTATTTAGGATGGCTGGTAGGCAATATTAAAATGTTCTTGGCGGGCAAAAATAAGCGCTAGAAATTGGGCTAATTTAGCCGGCTTATTGACCCCTGTTCTATAGACGACAGAAATTGGCAAGCCGTGGCTGCTCCACTGTGGAAGTACATGGCAGAGGCGCCCCGCGCTTATGTCGTCGCGAACCACCAACCAAGGTAAGTGTGCAATGCCTATGCCACTGAGCAATGTCTGTCGTAATGCATCTATATCGCTGCATTGGAATAAAACCGATAGGCTTATCTCTTGCTGTTGTGCAGCATTTTTAAGCTGCCAAGATGTTCTGTCCTGATCAAATATTTGCAGACACTGGTGACGCGATACATCATTAGGTGTCAGTATAGGAGGATGTTTTGCTAAATACTCGGGTGCGGCTACGATCACTCGGTTGGCGAAACCTAAAGGTTTTTCTATTAGGTTTTCGTCGCTGTTTTGACCCATCCGAAAAGCAATATCTAAGTCGTCCTTGAATAAATCCTCATAATCATAAGAGAGCTTAAGTGAAACCCTCACATCGCTGAAGCGCGCCAAGTATTCGGGAATGATCTCCTTGGAAATGTAGCGGCCCAAAGAGGGCGGAGCAGCGACACGCAGCACACCGACGACGTTTTGCTGGAGACTTTGAATATCATTAACAATGCTTTTAGCCTCGGTTAGTAAAGGCGTGGCGCGTTGGTAAAGTAGTGCGCCGGCCTCGGTTAAACGCACCACCCTGGAGGAGCGTTCCAGTAATTTAGTGCCGAGATTTATTTCCAGCTTGTGGATAGCTTTACTGACGGTAGATTTAGGGACGTTTAGCTGCACTGCAGCTTGGGTAAAACTCAAAGTATTTGCTGTAGCGACGAAAAATCGCAGCGCTTTTAAATCCATGGTTTCCTTTTTGGCGACAATAGGTTTCGTATTTATGTATATATTCAAAAAATATAATACAGCATAATTCAACCATGACACACATATCTTGAGCGAGAAACAGGTTGTCGCTCGAGGCAATATCTAGGAGAAAATAATGATTAAAGCATATGCCGCTATGAGCGCTGGTGCACCATTAGAAGCATTTGAGTACGATCCAGGTCCCCTGGCCAATAATGACGTGGAAATAGCAGTTGAATCTTGTGGCTTATGCCACAGTGATTTAAGCATGTTAGACAATGACTGGGGCTTTACCGCTTACCCGTTTGTACCAGGGCATGAAGTGGTTGGTAAAATCGTGGCAATCGGGGCGGATGTGACGTCGATAACACTCGGTGAACGTGTTGGTTTGGGCTGGCACTCGGCTTACTGTAATACTTGTAATAGCTGTCAGTCGGGGGATCAAAATTTATGTAGCAGTGCCCAGCCAACGATAGCGGGGAGGCACGGTGGTTTTGCCGATAAAGTAAGAGCGCAGGCGACAGCGGTGGTGGCTCTTCCCGAAGGTGTTAACCCAGATTCAGCCGGCCCATTATTTTGCGGTGGTATTACGGTGTTTAACCCACTGGTGCAATTTGATATCAAGCCTACGGCTAAAGTAGGGGTGATCGGTATTGGCGGCCTAGGTCATATGGCATTGCAATTCTTAAATGCCTGGGGTTGTGAAGTGACTGCTTTTACCTCAAGTGAGAGCAAAAAAGCAGAGAGTTTAGAGATGGGTGCGCACCATGTATTGAATTCTAGCTCCGAACAAGAGTTAGCGGCAGCGGCTGGTAAGTTTGATTTAATCCTCTCTACTGTCAACGCCAAACTAGATTGGAATGGCTATTTGGCCACGCTTGCGCCAAGGGGGCGGTTACACTTTGTCGGTGCGACACTAGAGCCGTTAGATATTGGCGTATTCAATTTGATGTCAGCGCAACGTTCAATCTCTGGATCACCGGTCGGCAGTCCCAACACTATTGAAACGATGTTAGAGTTTGCTGCATTGCACAAGATAGAGCCTGTTGTAGAATACTTTAAGTTCGATCAAATCAATGAAGCTATTGCTAGGTTACGTGAAGGCAAAGCGCATTATCGCATCGTGCTTAAAAAGTAGCTTATTTAAATAACCGCTGCCCAACTTTATTAATGAAAGTTGGGTAGCGGTTAAAACTATTTAATAAGCGGCAGTAAAGCGCTGTTGATGATGGCGCGGCTGCTCTGCTTCATCGAGTAGCACGACGGCAAAATCGGCCATGGAGATTTGCGAATTTCCGTCGGCATCGTAGATAAGCTCATCCTGGGCGATTCTATATTTCCCCGTGCGCACGCCATCAACAAGCATGGCAGGCGGCGATAGGTAAGCCCATTGCTTATTGTCACTATCTATCACGGCTTGATGTTGGGCAAAACACGCTGCGGCAATAGGTTTTACTGCATCGGGTAAAAAGTTTGGTGCGCTCAGCACGGTATGCTCCTCACCTGGTAAGTTAAGGCTGGCGGCACCGCCCACGATTAAAGTGCGTACCTGAGTAGTTTTAGCAGCTTGTAAAATTGCCTGAGTAATAGGCACTAATAATTGCTCTTGTCCCGTTGCTGGTCTGACGGCGCTGATTACTAAATCATGGCCTTTGATTAATGCTGCCACTTGCACTGCATCTTGGGCATCGCCAATCACAGCATGGACTGTTTTTGATAGCTCGAATAATTGCTTTTCTCTCCTGACGACCCCCGTGACATCATGACCACGGCTTAAAGCTTCTGTTACTATTTTGCTGCCAACGTTGCCCAGTGCGCCAAATACGATAATTTTCATAATTTTTCTCCGTTTATAATGTTGTATGTCATTAAGAATTTAGTTTGATAGCCTTCATTAAAGGCTTAAAACTAATCGGTGATTGGGATAGCCAAACACTCAATAATATTATTGTTGCACCGCCAAGTTGAAGGGGTGTTAAACTTTGATCTAGTACTAAATAGCCTAGAATCACCGCACTTAGTGGGCTTAAAAATCCCAGCGGTGAAATGACGTTGGGCGAAAGTGCTGCAATGCCCCTGAACCATAAAAAGTAAGTCAGCCCTGCGCCAATCAACCCTAAGTAGCTAAAAGCAAGTATGTTGATGGTGTTCAGTGGCGGTAGCGCAGGCTCTAAAACCCACGCAGCAGGTAGTAGCAGCAGCCCACCGGCAGTTAGTTGCCAAGCGGTTAATGTCAGTGGACTAATAGCCCCGTCTCTTTTGTCATCACTTGCGAACCATTTTTTACTTAAAACGGTGCCAAACCCCATGGATATGGTCGCTCCAATCCCCGCGAGTATGCCTATTGGATTAAGAGTGATCTGTGCAGAAACGACTAATATAGCCACCCCACTAATGCCTAAAAAAATCGAGAATATTGTATAGAGGCGTATTGGTGTGCCAAGTAAAAAACGCGAGAGGAAGATGACCAGCAGTGGTTGCATTGAGCCCAACGTGGCAGCGACTCCTCCGGGAAGTGAGTAGGCAGAGACAAACAGCAGCCACCAAAAAATTGAGAAGTTGAGCGCGCCTAATATAACTATTTTGATTACATCTGTTACTACCGGCAACTGGCGACAGAACACCAGTAGTAACAAGCCCACCGGTAGCGCTCTTAGCATCGCCAATGTCAGTGGGTAGTCTTGTGGCAAGTATTGGGTGGTTACTATGTAGCTGCTTCCCCAAATAATCGGTGCTAGTGCCGTGGTCATTAACAGAGTGTTTTTTGACATTATGTGTCGCTCCAGAATTTATCTTGACCTCAAGATAACATAATATATCTTGAGGTCAAGGTAAAATATGATATAATTATTTGCATGGATAAAGTAGATAAGATAATTCAACAGTGGAATACCCAGCGCCCTGATTTAGATGTGAGCTCAATGGCATTGATTGGCAGGGTAAAAAGGGTGGGCGCCCATCTAACTAACGAAATGGCAAAAACCTTCGCTCAACATCAATTAAATTCAGCGAGCTTTGATATGCTAGCGACATTGCGGCGCAGTGGAGAGCCCTATGCTCTGTCACCCAATGAATTGATACAGACGATGATGGTTACATCGGGGACGATGACTAACAGGATAGATCAATTAGTTAAGAGGGGACTGGTGGAGCGCATTGCTAATCCAAATGACGGACGCAGTTTTATTATTGCCCTGACAGCTGCTGGTTTTAAGCTGATTGATGAGGCAGTAACAGCACATGTGGCGACTCAGAAAAAGTTAACCTCGAGCTTAAGCGACAGTGAGCGGCAACGTTTAAATACGCTGTTAACTAAGTTTTTAGCTGAACTAGAATAATGCGGGGACTACCCTCGTGAGACCTCCTCGTATAAGTACAGTGTTGTACTAAAAAGTAATCCTCTGTCTAGGATGTTGCAAAGGGGAGGTGATAGCGCCGCCCTAGTAGTTTTTATAGCACTATTTATCATTGAGCACTGACTTAGTGTGTTCGGTTGACTAAAAAAGTCTGTAAAACAACGAGCCAGCTAAGGCACAAGTAGTTGGGTGTATATTAGAGCGATAGACTCAAGTGTTTTTTTGCCCCGCTTGGGTCTTGTTGAATGGCCTGCTTGAAAAACAATCAAATCAGACCGGCTCTGCAGCATAGGTGTTCAATAATGATGCTTTAAGCTTAAAAAGAAACAATAATGTGACGTTTGATCTTTAAATGCAGTGTTTTTTTGAGTTAGTATATTGGCAACCTTTTTGCCGTATAACCAGGAGCGGACTCAACATTGGATAATCTAAATCATCTATTTAAACGAAATCGAGATTGGGCCAAACAGGTAAAAAAAGATAATCCGAATTTCTTTACCGAACTATCGGAGCAACAGGCTCCCAAGTACCTGTGGATAGGGTGTTCCGATTCACGAGTACCCGCTAATCAAATCGTTAATTTACCCCCGGGGGAAATTTTTGTGCATCGTAATATCGCCAATGTGGTGGTGCACACAGATTTAAATTGCCTGTCAGTTATTCAATACGCTATTGAGATGCTAAAAGTTGAACACATAGTGGTCTGTGGCCATTACGGCTGTGGTGGTATTAATGCGGCGATGGAAAAAAGTTCCCATGGTCTGATTGACAACTGGTTGTGCCACATTAAGGATGTCAGCCGCCTCCACAAGGATAAATTTGTTGGCTTGAGCAAACACCAACAGCAAGATTTACTCTGTGAGCTGAATGTCAAAGAGCAAGTGCTTAACGTGTGTAGTGCCACAGTGGTGCAAAGCGCCTGGAAGCAAGGTAAAAAATTATCTGTTCACGGCTGGGTGTACAGTATCAAAAATGGCATTATTGTTGATTTAGAAACCAGCATTTCTTCAATGGAGCAATTAAGTGACAGCCCGCACTATCAGTAATGTAGCCACAGTGCGCGCGGGTATCGACTAACGACGGTCGCACTTTTTATTATGGCACTGCCGGTAACCAGCCCCCGGTCACTTGAATCGGGGCGGCGATGATATTCTCCATCCAACCGATAATGGCATACTTTCTACCGTCTATTCCAAGGTTGTTTATTTGCTCCAAGGCGCTGATTTTTACACGACACTGATAGTTGTTATTGTTGAATTCGGCATCGACACTATCTAAAGACAACAATACGAAATCCTGTGCTATGGTCAGTCCGCTATTCTCTCCAGCCATAATTTCGACATTTTTATCAAACGTTAATAAGCCAAAATGACAGAGCGCAGGTCGCGTTTTAGCCAAATTATGCAACTGCATTTTGGCATCCTTTGTCTCGGTATCGAATTGTAGTACTAACTGGCCACTGACTTCTGTCGGTACTGGCGGTAGCCGATCGGCTCGAAAGAAACCACGCCATTCTTTAGCGTTTATGACAAACTCAGGTGTATAAATGTTACTGATATTATTGAGTTTTAAATGTTGCTGTTGTCGTTCTCCAGTCAGGGGATTAGCATAAGTATCTGTCCAACCCAAATAATTCCAATAATCAACATGCAGAGCGATGGGAAAATAACTTTTCCACAATTTATCTGAAGCCAGCAAAGTTGAAAGTAGCTGTTCTGCCGGTGGACAACTGCTACAGCCTTGAGACGTGTATAGTTCTATCAGTAGGTTTCTGCGCTCCCCCGATTGAAAAGTGAGTAGTTGTGCATAGGTGGTGCTAGTGATAGGTAGTAATAATAGCGCGAGTAAAGGCAATGATATTCTAAACATGATTAATCCAAGGTTTGCAAAGTAAATAAAGGATGATTTATTGACCGTGATTGTGGAATAAGGTTCGAATAACTTCGCCGGTCGATGGGTTGTGCATGGGACTCATAAACTGTTTGTTGATTAATAGGCAGGTAGGCCCTCTCCGCAATCTAAAGCTGGCGAGAATGCTACCGCTCATTTCACAGGCGGTTTTATTACCAATGTAATAGCCTGAGTTGTTGTGGGTAATGTCGGGATTTGAGTCATTTTTTATTTAATGGGTAGGGCTGAGATACAAAGTAGTTTAATGCTGCTAGTGAACGAGTTGAAGCGCGCATTAATCTCCAAGAGGTTCGGTATTCTCTACATCTCTGTTAGCCATCAACTGATATTTCATGCGGCGTAAATTCTCTATGGCTTTATCACCCATTTTAATACCTATCTGATTGGCCAGTATATCAATCGTCGCCAACAGCGCGTAGCGAGAGGCTGTGGGTTTTAAAATATCTTTGGTTTCTGGGATGTCGACAGGAATGACTATATTAGCTGTGTTGGCAAGGGGGGAGTTAGGCCGAGTGATAGCGATGACATTACAGTGGTAGTTAGCGGCAATTTGGCTGCACTCAACCAGTTCTTGATCGCGACCGCTGGTGGAGATGATAATTAAATTATCTTCTTCTTTTAAGGTCGCAGCAACCATGCGTTGCAGCTGTGAATCAGTGTAGGAGACAACGTGCAAGGATAGACGAAACAGTCGGTATTCGGTGTCTTGAGCCACCACAGTCGCACCACCCCCGCCGCCGAAGATAACAATTCTCTGAGCTTTACAAAGGCTATCTACCGCCTGTTCTAAGGCCTGGTAATCAAGTGCTTGGTGTAAGTGATGCAAGGCTAACTGCGCTGAGGAAATGACATTACTGGCGACATCTTGGATGTTGTCAGAACCAATGTTCAATGTGACATAGCGGTTGCCGATTGACAGAGATTGAGCCAGTTTTACCTTTAGTTCTTTTAGTCCTTTTAACCCCAGTGAGCGGCAAAAACGCGTAATAGTGGGTGAGCTGACGCCTGACCTGATGGCCATTTCACTGGTGGTCGCCTGAATAGCAAAGTTGACGTCGGCGAGTATCGTTTCAGATAAGCGTTTTTCTGACTTGCTTAAATTGTCCTGCTTTTCATGAATAGTCGATATTATATCATCGCTTGATATCATAATTATTTGCCAGTATGTATATGATTATAGGCCGGAATCTAGGTTTGGTAATTAGCAAGGATATTGCATAAAATGCCGTGATGATAGCGCTGTTAGCTTTTTTTACAGATTTTTCGATTGAATACCCTACAGGCGTGTCCGGATGCTTGAAAAAGAAAAGGCTGTAAAAACGAGGAACAAGTTAGGGTCCTAGCTATTGGATGCCAATATTCGGGTTAGATTAACTAACGCTGTTGTGGATACTAACATGTAGCGCAGGGGCCCTAACAGCGAGTATCTGTCGATAATCTCGCAGAGCCGCTTTAAGCGATTTAGATTCGACGCCTAAAACGGTGTTTAACGGCAAATTTCAGCTTCAACGTCTAATATGCAGCAGTGCTTATGCAGGATCTTTATAGGCTACTATGTCAATTTCCACTTTGCAATCAACCATAATGCGTGACTCTACACAAGCTCTTGCCGGGGGAGCATTGGAGAAATATTCTTTATAGACGCCATTGAAACTCCAGAAGTCTCGTGGATCGTCCAGCCATACGCCCACCCTGACAACATCTTCAAGGCTGTATCCGGCCTCTTCTAAAATAGCAATCACATTACTCATGGTCTGATGTGTTTGGCGGATAATACCCCCCTCGATAATTTCGCCGTCGACCATTGGTACTTGACCTGATACATATAAAAAACCACCCGCTTGCACCGCTCTGGCAAAGGGTAGGTTTTGCCCGCCCGCACCCTTCTTTTCCACTCCATATCTTATAATTGGCATGTTGACTCCTTTGTGTAATTTAATTTCATGATTTATTAAAATTCGTTGACATTGAAGTTATTTAAGCATAATAATGGCGCGAAATGAAATTTAATTTCATAAATGATTGAGTTTAACCATTTTTCAGTAATTTAATGAGATGAGATTACACTTAATAAGAGCGAAAACAGCGTTTTGGGAAGCTCTGAGAGCGCTTAATAGTGTTTTATGTCACCCATTATTTAGAGGTCTAGGATGGTCAATAAAAATAACGTAAAAAACACATCACCCTTACATAGAAAAATCAGTGCTATAGGAGCGATGGTCAATAAAGCCAACGAGCAAACAATTGCAGTCTTAATCTTTCTGCTGGTATTGGATGTATGGTTAGGCATTGTGGCCAGGTATATATTCCACTGGCAAATCCCCTGGACGGAGGAGCTGGCAAGATACATCATGATTTGGGGTATTCTACTGGCTGTTCCCTGTTGTTGTTATCGCAGAGAGCATATTGGCTTGACCTCACTGCAAGGTTTTATCTCCGAGTCAATTAAGCCCTATTTGCACTTACTACTCGATCTAGTCGCATTGATATTTTTTCTTATATTGGCTTACACAGGCACCGCTTTTGTGGAAAAAGGCTTAAGCCAATTCTCTACTGTTTACTCAATACCGATGGCTGTTCCCTATGCGGCAATTCCAGCGGCGTTTTTACTCGCTGCTTTTCAAACATGCATTGCTATGTTTAGGGATTTTGGCTGCGAATATGTCAATGAAGATAGCCTGGGAGGAACTGATATATGATTATCGGTATTGTTTTTTTAGTCCTGCTGTTACTGGGTTTGCCGGTGGGTATAGTGCTGGGAATTTCAGGTATGGTGGGCCTTGCCAGTATTGGCGGAATGCAATTTGTCGCATTAGCACCTAGCAAAATTTTTAATGGCCTTAATATGTTTCCTTTTTTGGCGATGCCATTCTTTATTCTCGCTGGGGAAATAATGAATCACACGGGTATTACCGCAAGATTGGTAATATTTGCCCAAGTTCTGGTGGGGCACTTCCGCGGGGGGTTGGCACATACCAACATGCTCTCCTCAGTATTTTTTTCTGGTATCACAGGTGCTGCAACGGCGGATGCAGCTGCCTTCGGTAGAACATTAGTACCGGCGATGGTTAAGGAGGGCTACAGCCGACCTTTTGCCTGCGCAGTAACGGCCGCCGGCTCTATTATTGGGCCAACCATACCACCCTCAGGTCTAATGGTGATCTACGGCTCTTTAATGGGCGTCTCGATCGGCGGGTTATTTGCCACGGGTGTACTGCCAGGTTTACTCATCTGCATTATTTGCATGCTGATTATTGCCGGTTTGGGCAAGCGTAAAAATCTACCAAAAAACGCCAGAAGGGCAACCCTCAGAGAAATCTGTATCGCTTTTAAATCTTCGATTATTGCGCTTATTATGCCGATGATTATCCTGGGGGGAATTCTCTTTGGGGTGGTTACACCTACCGAAGCGGCCGCTGTCGCAGTAGCTTATGCGCTGTTTATTGGAACGGTTATTTATCGCTGCATCAGCTGGGCTGATTTAATACGGATGCTAATTCGTACTGGACGTATCACCGGTGTGATTTTCTTAATCATCGCGTCAGCTTCGATTCTTGGCTGGTGGCTGAGTTTTGAGCAAATTCCGCAAGCCATCGCCGCTGCAATGATGAGTGTTTCAGATAATCCTCAAGTCATTCTATTGCTGATAATTGTCTTGCTGCTCATCGTTGGCACTTTGATGGACATCACTGCGATGTTGATAATCTTGGCGCCAGTGTTAGTGCCTCTGACGGAACACATTGGCATGGATCCTCTTCACGCTGGCATTGTATTTGTGCTCGCACTTAATCTTTCATTGATGACGCCGCCAGTAGGAGCTTGTCTGTTCGTATTGGCATCGGTCACCGGTGAAAAAATAGAAAATATCGCCGTAGAGTTATGGCCATTTTTAATCGGAGAGTTAGCCATATTACTGTTAATTGCCTTCTCCCCTGATATTGCATTGTATCTTCCCCGCCTATTGGGATTTTAGAAGTAGGCAACCCTAAACTATAAGTAAAAAAAGGAATAGAGATGAAAAATGTACTCACTAAATTGACCGTCGTGTCGATATTATCGGCATCGGTGCTGATGACTTCTATGCAAGCTTTTGCGCAAAAGACCATTCGCTTTGGTCATGATAACAAAGCTGATGTAATGGAAAATCCAGCGCATGCCTTTGCGGGAGTGTTTAAGAACATTGTTGAATCAGCGTCCAACGGTGAAATTAAAGTAGAAATATATCCAAGTAATCAGTTAGGTAGTGCAAAAGAGCACGTGCAGCAAGTAAAAGACGGCATTATTCAAGCAACACTGACCTCTACAGGGGCTTTGTCTTCTTACTATCCACGAATTGGGGTCTTAGATTTGGCATTTGCCTTTAATCATAATGCAGCAACTTATGATGTCTTTGATGGGAAATTTGGCGCCGCCTTAGCGCAAGATATCAATAAATCAGTGGGTGGGGTTAAAGTACTGGGGTTTCCTGATACTGGCGGTTTTTTCTCCATCACTAACTCTGTTAGACCGATTAAAACCTTAGAAGACTTTAAAGGTATTCGTATTCGTACTATGACCTTGCCGTCGCATCAAAAGATTATTCAAGCGCTCGGTGGCGAAGCTTACCCACTTGCGTGGGGTGAGGTTTACTCGGCACTGCAAACAGGGGTGATCGATGGTCAAATGAACCCAATACCGACGGTATCCTTCGCTAAATTTAACGAAGTACAGAAATACTTGACCCTGACCAATCACTTATTCGCCCCTTATACCTTCATGCTTAACGACGATTTTTACAGTAGTTTAACCGAGCAAGAGCAAAAGATTATTCGCTATGCCACTCATTCAGGAATCATTGCTAGTCGCGGTATCGCCAGAGCGATTGAAGCCTCAGAAGATCGTGGTTTAGCGGGTTTAAGTAGTAAAATGGAAGTGAATTCGATTTCAGCTGAAGAGCGTAGCCGCTTCAAAAAAGCCGCAGAACCGGTCATTTTGGCTCACATTAAAGAGACCCTGGGTAAAGAGGGGGTTGAATTGCTCAATCTCTTCATCACAGAAGTAGATAAAGCTAACAGTAATACATATTTGAAATAGTAGGGACGGGCTTCAACGTTAAAAAAGTTGAAGCCTGTTATTTGTAGTGTTTAAAAATCTGTATCAGTTGATAAGGATTAAAGGTGAAAGTTGTTTGTTTTGGTGAGTGTATGCTTGAAGTAAAAATCGAAGAATACCCGAGGGCGCGGGTTAGCTACGGTGGGGATACCTATAATTGCGCATACTATTTGGCATTACTGGGAATTAATGCATATTTCATGACTAGTATTGGCGATGATAAACCCAGTAAACGACTGTTAAGGCAGTGGCAGTTAGATGGTGTAAATATTGATTTTGTACAAGTGTTAGCGCAAAAAAAGTTGGGCTTGTATTGTATTGAAACCGACGCCAGTGGTGAGCGTAGTTTTAGTTATTGGCGTGAAAACTCAGCGCCGAGTTATTTTTTCCTTGAGTGTGATATCAATCGTTTATTGAAAAAATTTAATCCCAGTGATTGGTTTTATTTTTCATTGATCTCCCTCGCTATACTCCAAGGGCGGAGTAGACCCCGATTTATTGAATTTCTAAAACAGCTGCGTGAGTTAGGTGTCAAGCTGGCCTTTGATAATAACTATCGTCCTGCTTTATGGTCGAGTCGAGAATTGGCCTGTCAATATTTAGATCAAGTATTGCCATTAATTGATATTTACCTACCCAGTGTAGAGGACGAAATGGCGATAAGAACAGAGGGAGAATCCGCTGTCTTAGCGCGATTGTCAGTACTAAATATAGCTGAAGTTGTGATCAAAAATGGTGCTGCTGATTGTCATCTTTATACTCGGGCGAGTCACTATCATTATCCGTTTGAAAAGGTTGCAGTGATTGATAGTACCGCTGCTGGCGACTCATTTAACGCCGGCTATATCGGGGCAAGGTTAGACAACAAATCACCACGCGTGGCGATTAAATCTGCCTGTCAGTTGGCAGCTCAGGTGATCATGCATCCAGGGGCCATTATCGACGGTGAGAAACTGTCAATGGGGTAAGGATAGTATCATTATCTTAACAACGAGAATGTCGCGTGGCTAAATCATCGGCGGGTAGCAGCGCTATAGTTAAGGCTGAAAATATTTACGTTAATTATATTATAAGGAACAACAATGAGAGTATTTGTCGCATCATTGGCAACAGAGACTAATACATTTTCCCCGGTACCGACGGATTTAGAGAGCTTTAAAGAGTCATTTTATGCTCCACCTGGGGAACATCCGGCCACACCGACCCTCTGTAGTGCCACCCACATTATCTGTCGTGAGCGGATTCCAGAACTCGGTTGGACCTTAATTGAGGGCACGGCGACTTGGGCAGAACCCGGTGGGCTGATTAACCGGCAGACTTATGAATTACTGCGCGATGAAATATTGGACCAAATTAGAGCGGCGCTACCGCTAGATGGTATTGTTTTAGGCTTACATGGGGCGATGGTGGCACAGGGCTACGATGATTGCGAAGGTGATTTTTTAACAAAAATTCGTGAAATAGTCGGGCCGAAAGTGATCATATCTGCCGAACTTGACCCTCATAGTCATCTTACGCCACTAAGGGTTAAACAAGCCAATGTGCTGATTGCTTTTAAAGAATTTCCGCATACTGATTTTGTCGATAGAGCGCGTGAAGTAGTCGAGATTACAATTGCCAGTATCAGGGGTGAGGTGACCCCGATAATCTCCGTGTTTGATTGTCGGATGATAGAGATATTACCGACTAGTCGAGAGCCGATGCGCACGTTTGTCGATAAAATTCAAACGATAGAGCAGCAAGAAAATGTATTGTCGATTTCAGTAATTCACGGTTTTATGGCTGGCGATGTCCCAGAAATGGGTACCAAACTGATGGTGATTACCGATAATGATCAGCCTTTGGGTGACGAGTTGGCTAAAAGCTTGGGGATGGAATTATTCTCTTTTCGCGGTAATACTAGACCCCCTTATTTAACTCCAGATCAGGGTTTAACTCTGGCACTGAGAGTGCCTGAGAGACCGGTGATAGTAGCCGATATTTGGGATAATCCAGGTGGAGGAGTTGCTGGTGATTCAACCATAATACTCAAAAAACTGCTTCTTCTTAAGCAACAAAACGTGGCGATAGGCACCATTTGGGATCCTATTGCTGTCAAGTTTTGTATTGCTGCAGGTGAAGGTTCCCATATACAGCTACGTTTTGGTGGTAAATCTTGTGCGACTGCAGGTGGCCCAGTCGATGCTTTGATTAAGGTAAAGAAAGTGGTGAGGAAAGCTGTGCAAAGTTTTGGCGAGAGTGTCGTACCATTAGGCGATGCTGTGTGCATAGAGCTTGCCGGTATTGATATCATTCTCAACAGTAATAGATCACAAGCATTTTCACCAGATCTGTTCAGTAATCTTGGCATAAATCCACTCGAAAAACAGCTGCTAGTGGTTAAATCGACCAACCACTTTTATGGGGCTTTTTCAAAAATAAGTGAAAACATTATCTATATCGACTGTGGTGCGCCTTATCCCAGCGACCCGATTACCAATAATTATAAAAAATTAATCCGCCCTATTTGGCCCATCGTGGCAGATCCGCATGGTTTAGAACATCAGACAGCAGCTGCTAAAGACACCGTAATCGGAGACACTAATCATGAGTGAATTTACAGCTTTGGAATTACTAGACACTCCCTGTGTGATTGTCGATGAGCAAATAGTGGACAAAAACATCCAGCGTTTTCAGCAGTATTGTAACGACCAAAAATTTTCTCTTAGACCACACATAAAAACTCATAAAATACCGGCACTGGCGCACCGACAGCTCCAGGCAGGTGCCATTGGCATCAACTGTCAAAAAATATCCGAGGCCGAAGTGTTCGCCGACGCTGGCATTAGCGATATTCTGATCACTTTCAATATCTTGGGAGAAACAAAACTGGCGCGTTTAGTCGCGCTTTCCAAGCGGGTGAAATTGACCGTGGTTGCCGATAATGAAGAGACGGTGAGGCAGTTATCTGCTTGTTTTTGGGCGCATAGAGGCTGTCTCTCCGTGCTGGTGGAATGTGATACTGGAGCGAAACGCTGCGGCGTACAAACTCCTGAAGCTGCGCAGCAGTTGGCGGCGTTTATCGATAGCGCCGATGGGGTGGAGTTTACCGGCCTAATGACTTACCCACCGGTTAATCGAGCGGCCGAAGTGAACTTATGGCTAAAAGAGGCGCGTCAATTATGCGAACAGATTGGGCTTACCGTTAAAGTTATCAGCAGTGGTGGCACTCCTAATATGTATCGGGCTGAACTCTATGATGAGGCGACAGAATATCGGGTCGGCACTTATATTTACAATGATAAGTCACTGGTGGAACGAGGTGATTGTGAATACCAAGACTGCGCGCTAACCGTACTGGCTACTGTTGTCAGTTGCCCTACAGCCGACAGAGTAGTGATTGACGCAGGGTCTAAAGCACTCACTTCAGACTTGCTGGGGATGCAGGGTCACGGTTGGATAAGAGAATATCCTGCAGCGGTTATTTACGGGCTCAGTGAAGAGCATGGCTGTATTGATTTTAGCCATTGCGAGACACGCCCAGTGGTAGGGGATAAGCTCAATATTGTGCCAAACCATGTCTGCGTAGTGAGTAATCTGTTTGATTTTGTCTATTTTTTACAAACAGATAATCGTCTTAAAAAAGTAGCCGTCGCAGCCAGAGGAAAAGTGTGCTGAGAGGGCTACTAACCCATTAACTTGTCATGGTCCTCGGTAGTAACTGCCAGGCAGAGGCAGTAGCCGCTACTATCCCTTTGAGTCCACCGGTTAGCTGAGAGCGCTCGATAAGTTTTAATGCATAACTGTCACAGTAATAACCTTGCAGGTTTTGCTCATCTAAAGCAAACGGTGGTCCCTGCATAAGTTGCTGATCGTAATCGAAGGTTAGCAGTAATTGCGGGGCTGTGTTGGTTATCTCGATAAGCAGGGTGGCATATTGAATGCGTATTTGCTCGGGTAGCGCAATCAGCGCAGCACGATCATAAATGGCGTCGACTGGGCCTAAAAGCTTGGAGTTAAGCAGAAATATGTCACCGACAAAAATTTCTATTTGTGCTGCGCTATAACAAATTAATTCATCGCGGCGCTCAATTTTAGGCGTAAGGCCTAGTTGGATAAAAAGCTGATTGACAGCGAGTTCACTCAGCTCAGCACCGACAACCTGATATCCTTGATTAAGTAGCCATGAAATATCATGGGTCTTACCGCAAAGCGGGACAAACACTCGAGCGTTATTGATTAAATTTAATAACTGAAAATGTTGTATCAATTGTGGATTGATCTGCGCCTGATGAAAGCCAATGTTACCAGACTTCCATTTATTCTCCCAAAAACTATGTTGCATGTTTTATCTCTTTATCAATCTATAGAATAATCTAACCCGGATGTTGCATGCAATATCCGGGCTAACATCAACTGCCGAATTTAGGTTTATATTCTAAAACGCCTTATCTTGTACATTTTAGCTCGCCACTGACCTCTGGATTTCTTCGTGATAAAGGGTTGTTTAACAAGGTTTTGATGGTGGCATCTGACGATAACGGCTGCTGTATATTAATGGCTAAAATTGCATAACCCGATGGACATAATTGTGCTGCTCTGCGATGCCAACTCTGCAGTACCCACTGATCCGGGGTGGTTGAGTTTCCCTGATAATTGAGCCGGTAGTGCCCGTGTCTTAGCTGTTGCTCTTGATAGCCGCCATCCCAACCCAGCGGTTGATAAACAGTATCGCAGCCGCTCAATAGTACTGCCAAACTAAGTATTATTAACTTTTTCACCCTGATTCCTATGGCATTAATACTGATGAACAGAGACTTTTTATCATAATCGAGCTTAAATGCAAAACAAAATAGCGGTGCTCAATGGTTGATGTAAGCAATTAACTTTTAATTAACTGTTGTTTTAACTGTGCTATTAGACTTTGTTTATCTGCTTTTAATTGGTTGCTAAATTCTACAGGGCAGCCTGTATGTTGATCATATTGAGCAGACCAAGCCATCATTTCTATCAGCATGGGTAATAAATCTATGCCTTTTGAGCTGAGTCGATAAACTTTTTTTGCGTGATTGTCGGGATCGCTAGATTTGCTAATAAGCCCTTCTAGTTCGAGTTTTTCAAGTCGGTTGGCCAAAATATTAGTGGATATCTTTTCCTCTGCATTTAAAAACTCGCCGTAGTTTTTTTTCCCCTGGAAGATTAAATCGCGGATGATTAACAAACTCCACTTATCTCCAAAGGTTTCTAGGGCGTAATTAATAGGGCAGTCTGAACGGTATTGGGGTGTAGGTTTCATGTTGTCGATTATAGCACTTGCATAATGCAAGTAAAGGGCTTAGCATCTACTTGCATTATGCAAGTGGGTGGCTGAGCCGCTGGCATTAGCTAATAAACTCAATAGTAGGGACTGCTAAATGAAAAAAATAGAATACAAAAAATTCAACACCTTGGACCCGCTTGAATTTATTACCATCCTCAATCAGCAGAGCATAAGAAGTCATTTGATCTCCCACGGTTTATTTGAGGATAATAGTGTTAGAGAGTGGGTCGCAGGTAAAATTGAAGTAGATGCTATTACCGGCTGTCGAGTTAGGGCGGTGTATAGTGATAGCCAGCTAGTTGGCTGGTGCGCTTTGCAAAAAGAGCAGGGGCACTTTGAAATTGCCATTGTTATCTCGAAAAACGCTTGGGGGATTGGTAGCCAAATCTTTAAGGAAGTGATGCGCTGGTCTGAAGAACTGAGGCATCAGGAAGTGGTTATTCACTTACTGGAGACTAGGCCGCAGTACAAGTTCTTAAAAAAGATGTGTATACGATCATATCGAAGCAAAATGCTGGGTAGGCAATTTACTACCTACCATTTACAAGTCGCCCGCCAGTCTCAGCAGGCGACATTCTAACTCAAGGAGTTAGCGCTTTTGTTCTCATATAATAGCGATGATAGACAAACCAGGCGATCCACAGCAGCGCCGAGATGCCTATTGCTGTATAGAGTGCCGGTGTTGGATTATCGATGGAGCTGATTGAACCCGCATAGGTGGCGACTAGCACATAGGGGATAGCACTGAGTAACCAACAGCAGATAAATTTCATATAGCCCATTTTACTGGCCCCCGCTAGACAGGCACAGATTTCTGGCAACATCGGCATCGCTCGGGATAAAAGTATCATCATCACGCTGTGTTGTTGAAAACTGGCAATCGCCTCTTCACGTTGCGTTTTTTTCTCAAGCAAAAAATTAAACACTTTGTCCCCATAACGATAGCTGAGAGCATAACCACAGCTGCCTGCGCTGATTAAGCCGATGAGTGCGGCGATGGATCCATATAGATGACCTAAAAAGAAGCCTGCGAGAATAGTCACCGTTAAAGTCGGCATGGCGATAAAAAGGTCAGCGAATAATAACAGCGCCACTAGGGAGCCGACATAAAACGGGGATAAATCTTGTGCCGCGATCAGCCAATCCTTGATTTGAGTGACATTGAGTACCCCAGTGAACTTAATTATTAATAAGGTACTGGTGAAAAATGTAATCAAGATAAGGATGATTTTGAGTAAGGGTTTCATAACATTTTTCCTTTGACAGAATTACGGGTAAATTATAGAGATGGTTAAACCCTCTCTAAATTGCGCTGGAGATACTTTGGATTTGTGATACTTTGGCGGGCCGGTAAAACCCACGCGCTGACCGTTTGAGAAGCCAAGCCCTTCTGCAGGATAGATGCCTGTCCAGTTTTTGCCAACCTTCCCGTCGCCATTTTCATCATGTAATATTTTAACGGCGAGCTCGCCCTCCACCGTATCAAAATGGAAGGTGAGTTGCGACGCATTAGCCTTGCTGCTTTGTATGGCCAGCGCTTGGTCATGCCTTTTGGGAAAGCCCCGGCTGGAAAATAGCATCACTAAAATGTTACCGGAGCGTTTAGTATCGATGTTATCGACATTGATGGTAAGCTCGGCTGCCAGGGCATTATTAGTGAACATCATTAAACTCCATAAAACGATAGTGGTTATTGATATAAGTGGTGTTAGCGGTGTTTTCATCAGGGTTACCTCAATATTTTTTCATTATCTTGCGGGCGAGAGAGGGGGCTATTCGCAGCAGTAGTCTCAGCAGCTTTACCTTACCGATATCATGCTCTGTAGTGCCTAGGGTGATGCCCTCAATGATTTTTTGGGCGGCGTCTTCAGCCGAGATTTTATGGCTGCCTCTGCCCTGGCTCATGGGCGTTTCAACCAACTCTAAAAAGACCTGTTGAACATCAATATTGGTATTTTCCAATTGGTAATTAAGCGATTGAGAGAATATGTTCAGTGCGCCCTTGGTGGCGCAGTAAATAGCCGAGCTGGTTTTTGGTACCAGCCCCAGTCCTGAATTAATATTGACAATACTGGCGCTGTTACTGGCTAGTAGTGCTGGTAACAGCTGGTGGATCAGGCAGCAGGGGGCGGTGAAATTAACGGTGATTTCATCGCGGATACTTGAGTAGTCAAAATCTTTGGCGGTAAAATGTGGGGTGTTTTGCACGGCGGCGTTATTGATCAGTAGGTCGATGACAGCGAATTCACTCAGGATGTTAGCAGTAGTTGTCGTAAGCTGATCGAGATTAACTAGATCCACATGGAAGGTGCTGATGCCTTTGAACTGCTCGGCGAGTGCCTTGAGTTTCTGAGTATTTCTGCCAATCACAATTACCTTATTGTCCGAGTACAGTTGCCGGGTAAGCGCTAAGCCGATACCTGAAGTCGCGCCACTGATAACGATGTGTTTACCGGTTATTTTCATCACTGCCATTCCTATTACTTCGTTTGATAACGAAATAATAGTTTGTTGAGCTGTGACCGGCATTAACCCAGGTTAAAAGTCATCTAAAAATTTCAGGTTTAAATAAGTACCCATAACGGAGGTTAGCCTCGATGTTTGCCTTTCACGCACAGAAAATAGGCCCAGGCGATTAAAATTAGCTGCAGTGGGGCACGTATCCATAAATAGGCAGGTCCCCATTGGTGGCCACCCAGTCCCAGGTGATTAAAAGCTGCGTAAATATTAACTGGGAAGAACAGCACAAACACGATTATGGCCATTTTGGCCGCGACCTTTTGATACTTTGGCAGCAACAGTAAAATGGCGATAAACAGTTCAAGTAGTCCACTGAGATAAACCAGTGCTAGGCGATAGGGGACCCAGGGAGGGAGCATTGCAACCATCTCGATGGTTTTAACTAGATGACCTATGGTGAAGAAAAGAAAGGCAGCGCTCAATCCCCAGTAAGCGAATTTACTGATATTCAGTGTCGTGCCAGTGGTTTTAGCATAGAGGTAGGCGATGGCCAGCGGGCCAGATAATAAAGTAAGAATTAGCAGTGGGGTAATCATAGATATCTCTTTAATATAGTGTTGTATTGGGTAACTCAGGCTCAATTATTTTAAGGCTGGATCACAATAGCGGAATTTAGGATAATAGGCAGTTTCGCGACATTGGTCATTACCACAGGTTAAGTTCTATGACATTTAATGAATTAATTCAGCTCGAAGGCACGGTACTAGAAAAAGTAAAGACAGCGCATCTATTCAGGCAGGGTGATGTAAACCAATCACTGTATTTTTTGCAATCTGGTTTACTCAAAGCTTATTACACGTCACTGGATGGCAAGGAGTTCATCAAGTCTTTTGTGATGCCTGGTGATACTATCGGCAGTTTGACCTCTGCCTATGCTAAAGAGGCCTGCTCCTTTAGTTTAATGTGTTTAGAACCCTCGGTATTAATGGTGATACCTTTTGCCAAAATACGTGAGTACTGTGCTAAAGATGCCGAGCTGGCACAGCACATGATTGAGTTTTTGTTGCAGTTTTCGATGAAGAAAGAAAAGCGAGAGTATCAATTACTCTGCTTAAGCGCCGAAGATCGCTATAGCCTATTATTAAAAGAGTCCTCTGAGTTGATGCAACAAGTCACCCAAAATGATTTGGCCCGTTACTTGGGCGTCACTCCTGTAGGTTTGTCGCGGATAAAAAACCGCGTGCTTAAAGCCTGAACCCTATTATAGTGTCGCTAAAATCTGATCCATCACCCAGCTGGTATGTACAGCACTTGCACCACTGGAGGGGTGGGTTACCCCATCAATAAGGTGAGCTCGGATGTTCTGCACATGATAGAGTTGCACGTTTTCAGGGTGTTCGATGAAAAGTTCACGATTGCCCGACTGGTTATTAATTGAGATAGGCGCCTCTTCAAACACTGCAAATGAAATCTCGCCGCTACTGCCGTAGATCACTACATTATCGTGCCTGGTAGCGGTCCCAAAATTCCAGCTGCCAGCGCCGGTAATACCATTTTTATGCATCCAGCAAGCCGATACTGCATCAATCGCAGAGTACAGACCCTGTTGATTTAAACTGATGCCTTTTACCTGCTCGAAATCCCCAAGTAGGTGGGCAAACAGGTTGAGCCCGTGACTGGCTAAATCGTCAAAATAACCACCGGGGGCGACCGCTTGATCGGTGCGCCAATTGTAGGTCTTAGCGGTATCGAGCTCGCTCGCGGGTGCCGATAAGTGCCAGCTGATGTGTCTTATTTCGCCAATTTCGCCGTTATCAAGCAGCTCTTTTACTTTTTCAAAGCGCGGTAGCGAGCGACGGTAATAGGCGACGAATAATGGTACTTGGGCTACTTCAAAGGCGTTTAATAACGCTTGGCTCTCTTGCAGGGTTGGTGCCAATGGTTTTTCGATGCAGCAGGGCTTGCCTGCGGCTGCTACTAGCAAGCCTAAGGATTTATGCGTATCGGGTGGTGTGGCAATATAAATTGCATCGATGGAGTCATCGTTGATCAGCGCATTGGCATCTGCGTAATATTTTTCGACGTTGTGGCGCTGTGCATAATCTTTGGCTAGGTCGGCATTTCTGCGCATCACGGCTGTGAGTTTAAAATTGTCGACCTTTTGATAGGCGGGACCGCTCTTTACTTCAGTCACATTGCCACAGCCAATTATTCCCCAGTTAATCACACGTTGCTTGACCATCGCCTACCCTCTTAATCCAATTTTTTTTAGTATTAAAACAACCGTCAACATTAAACGACAGTGACTTGGACATTGCAAGAGTGCTATTTCATCACAGATTTATGATTGATACAGCTGCGATACAGCTAGGAAAATGGAGGGTAGTTAAGAGAGGTAAAGCGGTTAACTCAGCAAAGAGTTAACCGCAGGCTAAGGCTTATAGCGCTTGCCAATGTACTCCCGCAGGTTCAATCTTGACCCCGTTAAACTCTACGGCTGTCGGGTTGTAGTTAAAGATAAAGCGGTGCTCTTGGCTGTCTCTAATGCGTAGTCCATCAGGTAGCTCTTGCACTGCCACACCTTGATCTTTGCAGAGTGTTTTAAAAATCGAGGTCAGTGCCCTGTGATCAGCCCAAGCGGTTAAGTACTGGCGCTGTTTATCACCGATTAGCACCGGCCTATTGCAGGCAGTGCGTAGCATTACTGGATCTTCATCGGTGGTTGTCTCTATCCAGTTGATGATATTACCGCTGTTTTGCAGTGGTATCACCGTACTGGGGCGCAGCGATTCAACGTAGCTAATTTTACTGTGCATGCCGGGCATGGGGGGCTCTAAATTGATCGAAAATTGCGCCGTTTTAGAACCGCTGCGCGGTCCTGAAATCACCGCACCGGCAAAGTTGTCGATGGCGTTGCGCAAGTTATTACTCAAATTCATCAAACCTGGAATTACCACGACCTTGTAAGTTTTAAGCGTGTCGCACTCCGGCGAGATAATATCGATCGACAAGCCTAAACTGCGCAGTGCCCGATAATGGGCAAATACCAGTTTGAAGTAGTTAAAACTGGCTCCCTGCGGTTGTATTTGCCATGCCCAATCCGACTCGTAATCAAAGACTAAGGCCACTTGAGCACTCGCAGTACTTACCTCGGGCATCGTCTCTATTTCAGCGGCGACGGCTTTGGCTTCAAAGAGCCCGGGAGCGGGATCATTGGCAGGAGTATAAAGCCCCGCGTGCATTTGTTCTTGGGCAAAATGCGCCTGACGCCAGCGGAAGTAACACACGGCTTCAGCCCCGTGAGCAAAAGCCTCCCAACTCCACAGGCGCACCATGCCCGGTAGCGGGGCGGGGTTGTAAGGTGCCCAGTTAACTGGGCCGGGTTGCTGCTCCATGATCCACATGCGCCCGCGGCCTACGCTGCGGTATAAATCGTGGTGAAAAGCTTGGAAGTCCGGGTCACCCTGCTGTGAGTAGCGCGCTTTAAACGCTTCACTCTCTTCAGATCTATCCTCTAAAAAGCCCATGGGGTAACTATCCCAACTGGCGATGTCTAGATCGGCACCGACTTTATAGTGATCAAAATCAGTGACGCGGCCCATATAATTGTGGATCAGCGGTGCTTTAGAGTACTGGCGCAGCACATCGGTTTGCAGGCGGTTAAAGCTGACCACTTGATCCGAGCTAAAACGTCTAAAATCGAGCAGGTGGGTGGGGTTGGCATCGGTGACCGTTTGATTGGGTAGCTGTATCTGCTCGAAGTTGTTGTATTCCATCGACCAAAACACGTTGCCCCATGCCGTGTTGAGCGCCTCGATAGTTTGATACTTAGCTGCTAGCCAAATTCTAAACTGTTGCTCAGCCGCTGCACTGTACGAGAGTGTCGTATCGTGGCAGCTGTATTCGTTGTCGGTCTGCCAGGCTTGCACGTGAGGGTTGTCGCCGTAGCGCTCAGCCATTAACCGACAAATACGTTCGCATTCAAGTCGATAGGGCTGGTGGCTAAAGCAGTAGTGACGACGCGAGCCAAACTTATAGCTCTGGCTCTGCTCGTTGACGATGAGCATGTTGGGCCATTTGTCGATCATCCAGCGCGGCGGGGTAGCGGTGGGTGTACCCATAATGACCTTGAGACCGGCGGCACCTAAAGTGGCGACGGCTTTGTCTAACCAGCTCCAATCCAGCTGGTAAGGTGTTGCCTCGATGCGACTCCAGGCAAATTCGCCGATCCGCACCCAGCTGATACCCGCCTCAACCATGCGAGCGGCATCGCCTTGCCACATCTCCTCTGGCCAGTGCTCTGGGTAATAACAAGTGCCTATGGTACGTTTCATTGCCGATCCTCTGGTTGAATAATAAAATCCTAAATTCGGTAGTTGAATCTAGGATGACGTGCTAATTGTTTAAAATGACCCGAGGTTCCGGATTACCTTGTATGCTCAAATCGGTGAAAAATAACTGTCCTGCTGCAGGTTGCCTGTCTAATTCATCGGCACTGAGGTGCTCTTTAGCGCTGGTTAAAAATAACCGGTGGTAGTGTTCACCGCCAAAAGCTGGGCAAGTGGTATTGGTGGCTGGGGCTTCAATCACCTGCAAGAACTCACCCGTTGGGCTGTATTGCGCTACTCGGCCTAATCCCCACTGGGCAATCCACAAATTACCCTGCGCATCGGTCACTGCGCCATCTGGGTTGATGCCCTGTGCATTGAAATCGATCAGCAGTTCGCGCTCGCCCGTGGGCCAGCCATCTGTGGGTTGAAGAGGCTGTCGCCAAATTATCTTTTCGATAGTGTCCGCATAATAGGCGCAGCTTTTATCGGGGGCAAAACAAATGGAATTAGTAATGCTTTGCTTATTTATAATGGGCCGTAGTTCCCCGGCGAAATAACGATAGATAGCACCGGCATTGGGTTCTGCTTTTTTACCCATAGTACCAATCCAAAAACCACCCCAGGGATCGGCACGGCCATCGTTGCAGCGAGTGGCATTATTATCAGCTTCAAGATCACAGAGATGCGTTTGTTCACCCGTGTCCAAGTTAAACTTAAACAGAGAGTTTTCACTGGCAATTAGTAAGTACTTGCTATCGATCCAGCCTGCGGCAGAGACTATTTTGTCGAAGTGCCACTGTTTTAGACCTGCCTCAGCTTTACAATATAAAGTCTGATTTAAGATATCAAACCAAAACAGTTGGTTTAGAAGTGGGTGCCATAGTGGTCCCTCTCCCAATTCACAAGAGGTGTTGTCATAGACCTGCATCATCGGTTGTTGTCCTTAAAAGTTAAGCGAAACGGATTAAATAAATAGCTATAGAGTTGTACGCGTCTCGCTGGATGATTTCTACTCATTTTATTTAGTATCAATTAATGATTTTTATGCACAGGTGTAGTTAATAGGTTACAGCTCTTTAGCTCTGTCGTAGGCAGCGACCATTAATTCTGCAGCGTCTTTCACTTGCTGGGTACTAAAACCGGGTTTGAAAATAGCCGAACCTATGCCAAAACCGTCGATGCCCGCCGCTAACCACTGGTCAAAATTGTCGGCATTAGCGCCGCCCACGGCAAAGGTAGGCAGGTCTTTTGGTAGTACCGCTTTCATCGCGGCAACACCAGAGGGACCCAATACCGAAGCGGGGAAAAATTTTAAACCATCGGCCCCTGCATCAATGGCACTGAATGCTTCAGTGGGGGTAAGTACCCCTGGAAATGACTGCAAGCCCAATGCTTTGGTTCTCTGTATCACCTGGGTATTACAATTTGGCGAGACAATCAATTTACCGCCTACTGCAGCAACGGCGTCTACTTGTGCTACTTTTAACACCGTGCCTGCACCAAATTCGGCGCTCTCGCCAAATCTTTCGACCATCAATTTAATGCTTTGTAACGCATCTGGTGAGTTCATCGGTACTTCAATTTTTGTGATACCGGCGTTGATTATTACCTCGGCGATTTCGAGCGCTTGTACTGGTTCTATCCCTCTTAATATAGCGATAAGTTGACGAGACATGTCAGGCTCCTGTGATTTGTTGTTTAGCGAGAAACAGGCCTTTAAGAGTCATCTGTTCGCTAGAGTGAATAGTGGCTGTTGCCCCTAATATTTTTAGTGCTTTAGCGTAGAGCTGGCAGAGTTTGTCTTCGCCAACCAGTGCGACACCACCTTTATGGGTAAATACTTTGGCGCCTGTGAGCTCTATACCTATCAACAAACCTGAGAGACGTGCGTTGGCAGCGCCGGCGGATAAATCGGCAATTAAAGTCTGTGCTCTGATGGAAAACAATTCTGCCGTCACTCTGTCAGGTCTGGTGATGCATTCTAATATGGTGAGTTCGAATACTTGATCGTCCCACTCGTCGCAGTCGACTGAATGACGCAATACGGATTTTTGTGCCAATAAAGCGTACAGTTCACCGGTCAAAAAGGTTTGAAAGCTGCTGATTTTACCGTCGTTTATTTGTGCCCACTTAGAGTGGGTACCCGGTAGACATACAGCCCCATTGAAGTTGTCATCACTGGCTAATAAACCGGCGATTTGGGTCTCTTCGCCGCGCATTACATCCGCAGGGGTCAACTGTTTAACCCCAGGGCAAATGTAAACTTCGATGCGCACATCAGTGACTGGCACTTGAGTGAGCTGGGAAATAGGCGCGCAAGGGGTGCTGTTATAACTCGCCTCTAGCCAACCTTGTCTTGACCCAACCATACCGCAGGCTAAAACTTGGGTGCTGTGATTATCTGCTAACCAAGGTGAGATTAAGCTCAATAATGCCGCTTCAAATTGATCGGGCAGCAAACTGTTCATGCCTTGATCAGAGCAGCGGTTGGATAAGATATCGCCTGCGCTGTTCATGTGCCAAGTGCGCAGATGAGTGGTGCCCCAATCGACGGCTATCCAATTATCAGTATTCATCCGGTCACCACTGTGCCGCCATCGACGACTAAGGCTTGCGCTGTGACCATGCGGCTCGCTTGGGATGCCAAAAAGAGGGTGGCATCAACGATATCGCGGGGGGCTAAATGTTCTTTAAGACACTGCTTGTCTAAGTGCGCGGCTAGGTCTTCAGGCGTTGCCCACATGTCTAACTGCTTTTGGGTTAGCACCCAGCCCGGTAGAAGCGTGTTAACACGAATGTTATCTGGGCCCAATTCGCGAGCTAATGCGCGCGTCAATCCGGTAATCGCCGCTTTGGAGGCAACATAACCCGGGTAACCTGCGTTGCCCATTAAATAGGAAATAGATGAGAAATTAATAATGGAGCCGTGACCTGCTTGTCGCATGCCCTGCGTAACCGCTTGAGCACTAAAAAAGTGCGGCCGTAAATTAACCGCCATGCCCATGTCCCACTGCTCAGGGGTATAATCAGCCAGGGAGTGACGCGCGTCATTGGCGGCGTTATTCACCAGAGTAGTGATCGCCCCGTGTGCTAGCTCAGCCTGCGCCATTGCCGTTTGTAGGGCGTCAATGTCAGTAATGTCACACTGGATAAATAGGGGGCTGATACCGTGTTTCTGGCGCATCTCTTCAACAAACCCACTGGCATCAGAGCGCTGTACAAAAGCGACTTTTGCGCCCTGTTCGATAAAGCCTTCAGTAAGTGAGGCGCCAATTCCCGATCCGCCGCCGGTAATAAATACACTGCTATCTTGCAAATCGTGAAAGGTAACGAATTTCGACATTATTTGGGTCCCTCAAAAAATACTAACTTATTCATTATTATTAATCACTGATTATAAAGCGCTTACAGCTTGCTTATAATGTGGTTAGCCGCACACCGCACACTAGGGTGTTGTAGCTCGCGCTGACCATGATTGAAAATCAGTGACTCTCTCTGGTAACTGGTCTGGTATCTTTACCCACCAAAAAATCTAAGTCTGCGCCTTCGTCGGCCTGCATCACATGATCGATATACAGTTTTGCGTAACCACGGCTATAGCGAGGTGCTTCTGGCTGCCAGAGTTTACGGCGCTCCGCTAACTCTTCATCGCTCACCTCAAGCTCTAAAACGCCATCTTTTGCAGAGAGACGAATGATATCGCCCGTTTTGACTAGCGCTAAGTTACCGCCAGCATTTGCCTCAGGTGCTACGTGCAAAACGACAGTGCCAAAGGCAGTGCCGGACATGCGTGCATCTGAAACTCTGACCATATCGGTGATGCCTTTTTCGACTAGACAGCGCGGAATTGGCATGTTACCGACTTCGGGCATACCCGGATATCCCTTGGGGCCACAGCCTTTGAGCACTAGAATGGTGTTTTCATCGACAGGTAAATCTGGCAGATCTATCTTGGCTTTCATGTCTTCGATATTTTCAAATACATAAGCGCTGCCACGGTGTTCTAATAAATGCTCTGAGGCGGCGCTGGGTTTGATGATCGCGCCACGAGGTGCCAAGTTGCCTTTTAGAACGCGTAGACCAGCAGCCGGTTTTAGCGGTTTATCAAAGCGGTAAATAACATCTCGGTTGAAACACTGCGCCCCCTCGGCAAAGACACTGATATCTTTATTGAGCACCGTATTAGCGGGATACATTTTTCCGGCTAATTCCTTGAGTACCACCGGCATGCCGCCTGCATAACAGAAGTCTTCCATCAAATATTTTCCCGATGGCATGCAGTTCACCAACAGGGGTATCTGGTTGCCGATTTCAAAATCTTTGAGGGTTAAATCAATCTCACAGCGCCCGGCAAGAGCGAGCAAATGCACCACGGCGTTAGTGGAGCCGCCAACGGCCGCATTGGCTAAAATAGCATTTTTAAAACTCTCTTTAGTGATGACCTTAGACATCACCAGGTCTTCTTCGACCATCTCGACAATACGCTTACCGGTTAAGTGCGCGAGAGCGGCACGGCGCGCATCGACGGCGGGAAGTGCCGCGTTGGTCGGTAGACTCATGCCCATCGCTTCAACGATCGAGGCCATGGTGGAGGCGGTGCCCATCGTCATACAGACACCGGCCGAACGGCTCATGCCGGACTCGGCCGCCATAAAGTCTTGCAAGCTCATATCGCCGGCGCGCACGCTCTCGGAGAATTTCCAGACATCGGTGCCAGAGCCAATATCTTTGCCCTGCCACTTGCCGTTGAGCATCGGCCCAGAAGATACCACAATCGTGGGTAAATCGACGCTGGCTGCGCCCATTAGCTGACCGGGGGTGGTCTTGTCACAACCGCCTAATAATACTACGCCGTCGATGCCGTAGGCGCGAATGCTCTCTTCTACATCCATGGCTAATAAGTTGCGAAATAACATCGCGGTGGGCTTCATCTGGGTTTCACCGAGTGACATCACCGGGAACTCTACCGGAAAGCCGCCAGCTTCCCACACCCCGCGTTTTACCTTTTCAGCCAAATCACGCAGCCCTGAATTACAGGGGGTGAGTTCTGACCAAGTATTGCAGATGCCGATAATCGGCCGCCCGTCAAAAACGTGATCGGGGTAACCCTGGTTTTTCATCCAACTGCGGTGAATAAAACCGTCTCTGTCCTGTTTACCGTACCAAGCTTGAGAGCGACGATTTTTCTTGTTTGTCATGCTAACTTTCCTTCAATAATCCACAGGGTCGCGGGGAATGCGACTGGCAACGAGAGCCCACGCTGCATTAATATTTGTCCACTTAAAGTGATGCTCTGCGCTTTAAGCACCGGATTACCTCGACTGGTGGGTGCGCTCTGCTGCGGGTTGCGCAGTGTAATATGGTATTGCTGATTGGGATCTAAGCCACACAGACGTACTGGTCTGGGTAAGGTTTGCTCAGAGACTGTTAGCTGTGCAATAAAGACGACAAACTGACTGCCATCAGCGGCAATTTGCTGCTCGCCTAACACGGCTTTATCATCACAGTCCAGACGCTGGATAAAACCTTGGTGTAACCAGTGGCGATTGATCTTGTACCACTGTGTGGCATCCTTGATCACTTCGATGTCGCCCTCGCTAAGTTCACGCGGGTCCATTTCAAAGCCCATGTGGCGACTTGTTGCCACCCAAGTGCGAAACGCAATTGGTAGTTCGCGACCCGAGGTATGACAGTGCGCGGGGCCAATGTGGCTGCCGGTGACTTCACTGGGGAAAAACAGCGCCGCGTTGTGCTGTATCCAAAAACGCTCTAGAGCATCGTTGGAATCGGAGAGCCAGAGGCGATGGGTGCGCTGGAGAATTGCAAAGTCGGCGCGACCGCCACCGGAAGAGCAACTTTCAATCTCTACCTGTGGGTGGGCGCTGCGCAATCTATCCAGCAGCGCGTAAATACCTTGGGTCTGTGCCGCATCCACGATCGGTAAGACGCGGTTGTGATCCCACTTAATGTATTCGATCGGGTATTCGCTCAGCAGTGCTGATATCTGTGAAAATAAGTGCTCTTGTACCGGTTGCAAACTCATATTGAGCACTAATTGCTGGCGGCCCTGAACTTGAGTCAGCGGGCCGAGTACCCAATCTGGGTGCGCGCGAAATAAATCGCTGTCTTCACTGATCATCTCAGGTTCAAACCACAGACCAAAGCCCATGCCCAGACTGTTAATGTGGCTGATGAGAGGCGCGAGCCCGTCGGGGAATTTAGTCTTATCCACCACCCAATCGCCCAAGCTTGTCAGGTCGTTATTGCGCTGTTTAAACCAGCCGTCATCTAATACAAAACGTTCGGCTCCGAGATTGGCGGCGCGCTCGGCAATGTCTTTTAACACTTCGATATCATGATCAAAATAAACGGCTTCCCAGCAATTGTAGTGCACCGGGCGGGCCTTGCTAGCGTCGGGAAATTTGACTATCGCGCTGCGTAAATGTCCCTGAAAAGCCCTGGCTAAACCATTTAGGCCGCAAGCGGAGTAAGTGGCGTATAGAGGGGCGGTGGCAAAATGTTGACTCAACTTGCGATCACTTTGTCCGGCATTGCCGAACTGCACTTGGCGACGCCCGTCGGATAGCTCTTCGGTGAGCATCTTGTGTCCGCCGGAGTAAGCGTAGTGCAGGGCGAAAGCTGAACCCGAATTATTATCGGCATGCTTGCAGGGCATGATCAAGCCGGGGAAATGCTCGTGCGAGGTGCGTCCCAGTAGGTTTTCACGCAGGCGCGCACCGGCGCTCCAAGGAACTTTTTTAAGTTGAAATTCACCGCACCAGCGCCCGGAAAACTCTAAGGTATGGTCCGCATTTTGCGGTGCAGGCAAGACCGGGGCAGCCAGCCAATCGATGTAAATTGGGCTATCGCTGTGTAGTTGGGCGCTTAAGGTGAACAGGTTATTAGTGGTATCGGTGATGATATCCAATTGATAAATCAAACCTAAACTTTGCTCACTAAAGCGCAGTACTAGGTGGTTTTCGTGTATAGCCTGATTTTCAAAGCAAAAGCGGGTCCAGAGGGCGTTGCCCTGTGCATCGCGCAATTGCATACCCGCTTGACCGGGAAAACCATCAGAGGTTTGTGGACAAACGCTTAGTGGCGCGAGTTTGTCCAATGATCCAGCATTGATATCCAAGTGAGTTGATTGTGCCAAAGCAGTTAAATTTTCCTCAGCAGGTAAGGGACTACCCCAATAGAGTACCCTAGGCAGGGCAGCGTTTTCACTGCCGAGCACTAAGCTCTGTTGGGGCGTGTCTAAGCGCCAATGTTGAAATTTTCGCTGAGACTCTTTTGCATTTGGCTGAAGCTCTTTTACGTTAGGCTGAGGCTCTTTTGCTTTATGCTGAGGCTCCATTGCTGGCTGAGGCTCTAGCAAACTATCCCTTGTCATTACTTAACCGCACCTAAGGTTAGACCGGCAATGAAGTGTTTTTGCATGGCAAAGAACATCAGCACTGGTGGCATGGCAGCGAGCATAGATCCGGCTGAAATTAAGTGCCAGGCTGAGACCCACTGGCCATTGAGTGAGGCTATTCCGGCAGTGACTGGTTGTGTATCAGGACTTTGAGTGAGCACCGTGGCCCAGAAATAGTCATTCCAAATAAAGGTGAAAACCAGTACTGAGAGCGCGGCAATCGCCGGTTTCATTAATGGCATGACCACGTACCAGAATATTTGAAATTCACTGACCCCTTCAACTCTGGCCACTTCAATCAAATCAAAGGGCAACGCCTTAATGAAGTTACGCATAAACAAGGTACAAAAGCCGGTTTGAAAGGCGATGTGAAACAGCGCCAACCCGGTAGTGGTATTGTACATACCTAGCGACAAGGTCAAATCGCGTACTGGTACCATGAGAATCTGGAAGGGGATAAAGTTTCCGGCGATAAACATGAAGAAGACCAACATATTGCTTTTAAACTTGTAGATTCCCAGGGCAAAGCCGGTCATACAAGACAGTGCAATAGTGCCGATAACGGTGGGGATAGTGACCTTAAAACTGTTAAAAATGTAGTGACCCAGGGGTGAATTAGTGAACACCGCCGTGTAATTTTCGATCATATTAAATGATGTTGGCCAGCCCCAATAGTTGCCGGCGGTTATGTCACCCGCTGAGCGAACTGAAGTGACCGCTACCGCGATGAGCGGCAGTAGCCAAAAAATCAACACGATTGGCAGGGCAATTTTGTACATTATCTGTACACTGGGGGCGGATTTTTCAATAGGTTGTGGAAACATTCTAGTGTCCTCGCTCGTCGCGGTACATTTTGTAGAGAAAACCGCTGATATAGACCATCATAATCAAGAACAACACCACGGCGATGGCAGCACCATAACCCATGCGGAAGCCATACTCGGAAAAGGCCTGCTCGTACATATAGTAGGCCAATACTCGACTTGAGCCCCAGGGGCCGCCGCTGGTCATGATTGAAACTAAGTCAAAACTGCGCAGGGCGCCGATTACGGTTACTACCACGGCGATAAAAGTGGCAGGTTTTAATTGTGGCAAGATGATGTACCAGAGCATGCGCCAGCCCTTGGCATTGTCTAATCTAGCCGCTTCGATTTGCTCAGTGTCGACAGAATTTAAGCCCGTTAAAAAGAGGATCATACAATAGGCGGTCTGCGGCCAGAGACCGGCGACAATGATGCCGTAGGTGACTAGATTTTCATCGGCGAGTACCGCGATGCTATCAATACCAATGGCATTTAATAAGATATTCATCAGGCCGTAACTGGGGTCATAAAACCAGGAAAAAACCAGACCCACCACGACTTGCGAGATAACAAAAGGGAAGAAAAATAGTGATTTATAAAGGCGAATGCCCCGCACGTTCTGATTTAGAAACAGCGCCATAAACAACCCGGCAGGCACCGCTAACATATACAGAACTAACCAGATGATATTGTTTTTTAGTGAGGTATAAAAGGCCTCGTCATCCATCAACTCGACGTAGTTAGCCATTCCCACGTACTCTTTTTCGCCCAGGCCATCCCAGGCGTAGAAAGAAATAGCGATCGATTGAAAGACCGGCATTATAACGTACAGGACAAACATGATTAAGCCTGGGGCTAAAAATATCCAGGGGGCTAATTTAAGCTGATTGGCCTTATAATAAGCGAACATAGTAAAAAACCTCAAAAATATAAAAAACCGCCATATTAAAAACTAACTTTAAAGTGGCGGTGATGGAAAACAGTGGATGATGCCGCTTTTACTAGGCGAAGCTGCACCAATGATCGCTGTTTTCCTGTTTGCTACTAATTACTTGTAAGCACGCTTACGAACTTTCTCTAAACGCTTTAGAATTTTTTCTAAGCGCTCTGGTTTAACCATGAACTCCTGGAATCCCTCCATGCCCGCTTTGGCCATTTCTGCAGGTGCATCGCGATCGAAGAACTGTGCGACACCTTTGGTTTCAGACAACATTTTGAAACCAGCCTGTAGGTACTTGTTATCAGCCACTTGTGAACCTGCATTGATTGGCAATTGCCCCAAGGTCTTATTCATCTGTGTCTGTACATCAACTGAGGTTACGTAAGCCAAAAATTTCTTGGCATCCACCTTGTTTTTTGCATTGGCTGGGATGTGTAGAGTATCAGTCGGTGCATCTTCAGCGAGTGCAATACCGGGTGTGATTTCAGGAAACTGGAAGAAGCCCAATTGATCTTCAGTCAGACCTGCTTCAAGCAGTGGTGCCACCGCAAAGTTACCCATGATGTACATGGCAGCCTTGCCTTGTACCATTGGTGGAAGTGCTTCCTGCCAGCTGTAAGCGGCGTGGTTGTCGAGGAAGAAATCCAAGTCAAGCAGCTCTTTCCAATGGTTCATGGTATTAACCACGCGCTCGTCGGTCCAGGCAATTTCACCCCTGGTTAGCGCCATGTGGAATTCGAAACCATTGGTGCGCATGTTTAGGTAATCAAACACACCTGCAGCTGTCCAAAGGTACTTGGTACCGATAGTGATCGGGGTAATACCCGCTGCCTTAAGCTTGACACCGACCGCTTTAAACTCTGCCCAATTAGTCGGCACACTGATGTCGTTGGCCTCAAATATATCTGTGCGGTAATAGACACCCCACTGATAATAAGTGAATGGCACACCCCATTTTTTGCCATCGCTAGTCAAACTGCTGGCAGATGACGCCAGTGACTCGTTCATCCCGTGCTTTTCCCAGACATCATCAATGGGTTCAAATAAACCGGCGTTAACGTAAGGCAACATACGGTTACCCGCATACCAAGTAGCGATATCTGGTGCATCTGCGGTCAAAAAGTTGCGAATAGAGGTTTTATAACCCTCGCGTTCCATGATATTTAATTTAACGGTTACGTCTGGGTTGGCCGCTTCAAAACCTTTAACAACATCTTCAAAGGCTTTTCTCGGGGCCGGGTCTGAAGTGTCGGTATAAATGACTAACTCGCCGGCGAATAGTGACGAGCTGAAGACTGTCGCTAATAGTGCTGTTACCAGTTTTTTCTTGAACAGCATTTTTTTATTTTTCATCTGTTGTTCTCTCCATAATATTTTTTTTATTGGAACTACCGCTGCTACAAATAAACAGCTTTTGAAAATTTAGTTGTTCCATATAATGAAACATGGTTTCAACTATTGACAATATGCGCCTTTTAAAGAATACTGTCAATAGTTTTGATTCATAAGTAAATGAGTTTATATACGATGACAGCACTTAAGAAAAATGATGGAACTGTAGGTAAAGCGCTGAGTTTATTGGATAAAGTAGCCGAATTTGGCCGTCCAGTGCGCTTTAGTGAATTACTTACAGATAGTGAATATCCCAAGGCAACTCTGTATCGATTGTTACAGACGTTGACCAGCCAAGGTATGTTGGGTTATGACAATGAACGTCAGTTGTATAGTTTAGGGGTGCGTTTAGTGCGCCTCGCCCACGCTGCCTGGCAGCAATCTTCACTGGCGCCTATCGCTCGTCCACTGCTTGATCAGCTGTCTTTAAAAGTAGGTGAGACAGTGCATTTAGGTCAACTTGACCACGGGCAAGTACTGTATGTAGACAAGCGCAATCCCACCTCACCTCTGGCAATGTATTCAGGGGCGGGGAAAATAGGCCCTGGATACTGCACCGGTATTGGCAAGGCAATGTTAGCTTTTTTAGATGAAGAGCAGCGTCTGCGGTTGGTTAAACAGCAGTCTTTTCACCGCTATACAGAAACCACTTTAGTCACTCAGGAAATGCTCCTGGCAGAATTGGTAGAAATTCGTCAGCAGCGGGTAGCGTTTGACCGTGAAGAACATGAGGCCAATATCATCTGTATCGCCGCACCGATTTTGTCGGGCACTAATCGAGTCTTAGGTGGCTTGTCAATTACCACCTCGACCACGCGATATTCACTGTCGCAGTTGCAGCAATTTAAAGCAGATCTACTTGAAACCGCTCAAAATATAGGCAAGTTGGCCGAGTCTTGGCACTTTCCTGAAATTAATAGCTAACATTATTCGGAGTTACCATGTCAGGTGTACAGTTAAAAAAAATAATTAAGAAGTACGACAATTTACAAGTTATCCACGGCATTGATCTGAAAATTGAGGCGGGAGAGTTTTGTGTGTTTGTCGGGCCATCAGGCTGTGGTAAATCTACGTTATTGCGGATGATTGCCGGACTTGAGGAAACCACCGGTGGGCAAATAAGCATTGGCGGCAAGGATGTGACTCAAACAGACCCATCCGAGCGTGGTATTGCCATGGTGTTTCAAACCTATGCACTCTATCCACATATGACGGTGGAGGAGAACATGGGTTTCGGACTCAAGATGAATAAAGTCAGCAAAGCCGAAATCAAACGTAAAGTTGGAGAGGCCTCGAAAATACTCAAGCTCGACGATTATTTAAGTCGCAAGCCGAAAGCGTTATCCGGTGGGCAGCGCCAGCGAGTGGCTATTGGGCGGGCGATTGTGCGTGGCCCAGAGGTCTTTCTGTTTGATGAGCCGCTATCAAACTTAGATGCAGAGTTACGCGTCGAGATGCGCGTCGAAATTTCGCGACTGCACCATGAAATTGGCGCTACCATGATTTATGTGACTCACGATCAGGTAGAGGCGATGACCTTGGCTGATAAAATTGTGGTGTTGCGCGATGGGCGTATTGAACAGGTGGGCTCGCCTCTTGAGTTATATAACAATCCAGACAATCGATTTGTGGCGGGCTTTATTGGATCACCGGGCATGAATTTCCTCAAGGGGGTTGTAGAGCAGGGCAGTGTGCGAGTTCCCGCGTTAAAGGACCGCATGATTGAACTTAATCTTGAATTGCCAGAGTCGGGCACGCAGGTATTGCTCGGTATCAGACCACAAGATTTGACTTTAGAGGGCGCTGGGGGTGGATTATTGGTAGAAGTTACCGAAGAATTAGGCGGTGTTTCTTATATCTACCTGAAAGCGCCAACGGGGGAGCGCATTATCGTTGAAGCACGTGGCGAGGCTTCGACTAGATATGGTAGCGAGGCAGGGGTTCACTTTGAGGCTGATAAAGTGATGTTGTTTGACTGTGAGAGCGAATTGCGGATTCGCTAATACTACCACCCAGCGCTGAGTGATAATTAAGCGCTGGTTTACCTTAGGCTTCCAGTTTTTCAGTGTATTGGGAGACTTTATCCTGCAGTTTAAAGTACTCCATTAACGTCGTCAGTTGGATGGCTTTTTTGTCCAAATCTGAACTAGAGGTGCTGGTTAGACTGACCAAGTTTGCGTTTTGATTGCTTAAGTGTTCAAGCTGAGAGATAGATTTATGTACGGTTTGAATTTTATTGGACTGTTCTGCGCTGGTAATACTAATGTTGGCGACGGCGCTATCAGCATCTTCTAGTGCTGAGTGAATACGCTGCAGAGAACTCTCAGTATTCTTTAATAGCAGATTACAGCTGGTGATTTTTTGGGAGTTATCATTGATTAGATGATCGACGTCTTTAGCGGCCTGCGAGGTCTGAGTTGCCAATGAACCCATCTCTTTGGCGACCACCGAAAATCCTTTACCCCCCTCGCTGGAGCGTGCTGCTTCGACGGTTGCATTTAATGCTAAAATACTGGTTTGGAAAGAAATATTGTTGATGACGCTGATGATTTCAGAAATTTTAGCACTGGACTTTTTCATGACTTGCATCGCATCCATCGCTGAATCGACAATTTCAAGGCCATCAGTGGCCTCTGATAGTGATTTGTTGACGGTCTGTTTGGCCTGTTGAGCGCTCTGTACGTTGTCTTCCACCCGCTTGGTTAACTGTGCCATGCTCTGAGATAGGTTACTCAGTGATGATACTTGTTTGGTTATTTGACCATCTAAGGTGGTGCTTCTCAATGCAATATCCCGTGCCCCAGACTGCACTTCATCCGCCATATTGTGGACATTACCCACGGTGTGTTGCAAATTGTTCAACGTCGTCCCTATGGCACTTAAAATGAGCGCGAGTTGCCCCTGAAAATCAGTGGAAATTTTTTGTTTAAGCTGTCCTTTACTCATATCAGTAGAGACTTTAACGATTTCAATCACCGCGGCCTCGATGGCATCCATCGACAAGTTGATATCTTGTTTTAGCAGTCGTAAATCTCCGGAAACCTCAACCCTGACTCTTTTACTAAAATCTCCTTTAGAAGCACTGCTCATCACGGCACTGATATCGGTAATAGCGGCGTCAAAGAGGACCATGGTATCGTTGGCACTTTGTGCTGACGTCAGGTAACTGCCCTCTAAACCCGACAGATTGGCGAGTTGTTTAAAGTTACCTTGTTGTAAGCTGGCCAGTACTTGCACGATACTGAACATGCCATTGGCAATGTTATCACAACTGCGGTTAACCGCTTTTTTAAGATCGGCAAAGTCTCCCTGTGCATCGGTGACGATGCGGGTATCAAAGTGACCGTCTGCGATATCCGTAACAACTTTGGTGACTTCTTCTAAGATATTTTTTTGCACACTGAGCATCTGGTTGATGGAATCTCCCACTTGACCTATTTCATTATCTGGCAGGCCCTGTATACGATTACTCAGTCTACCGCTGCTGGCGATGTTGAGGAGGGTATGGCGCAGTGCAATAATGGGTAAAGTGATAGAGCGAGAGACATACACCAAGACGAATAAAATTAATAACAGCAGGGAAAAACTGACCACAGAAGTAATAATAGTACTATTTCTAGAGAGTTTAATGATAGCTGCACTCATTTTTTCTTCTAGGGCTTCTATTTGTACGTCAACCTCATGTACCGCTGCTCGCATTTGGGCACGCAGCCCTAAATTTTCAGTTAGCCCTTTAATTTGGTAGGCTTCAGCCAGTGCGTGGAACTTTTTGCTGTATGCCTCAAAAGCGCTTAACAACTCGTTCTTTAACGCTGGGCTGAGGGTAGCGACTAAGGTATGCTGTTTAAAGGCTTTGTGGGTAACCTCAAATTTCTCAATGTAGGCAATATTAGTTCTCAACATGAAATCTTTCTCGTGGCGCCTGAGCATGAGCATATCAATCATTAACTGTTGTTCATTGTGCTGGCTTAATAGTTCTTCAATGAGATGTACTGATTTTCGCAACTCACCGTATAATCCCAGCTTGGCACTTAGGCCAATTTTTTGTTGGATATCGCGCATGGTCATAAAGCGCTGGCGATAGATATCAAGCTTAGCTTTGATATCGTTCAGCACTTTGGCGTCTGAGTTGTTTGAGTTGGTCAGCACTGCTAAAGCTTGGGTTTGACGGATGATGAGAGCATAACTTTCATTGAATTTATTAATATATTTCAGGTTGTTACGAGCGAAAAAATCTTTTTCATGGCGTCTTAAACTCAACATGCTGCTGTTGATTTCTAACAGTAATATCTGTTGTTCACTATAGCGACTAATTTGCATAGTACTGTATTGGTTTGCGACAAAAATTAACAGAACAGCGCTGATAACTAACGCAATTAGGATATAAAATTGTTTTTTTATCGACATAGAGAAGTTCCTGAATGAATGAGCTTTATGCTAAGCATTCAGTGTAGTTGAATTTTGAGAATTTGTAGGAGCATGTATGAGGGTGTTTAGGCAAATCATAATCTGCAGCTTAAGGCTAAAGTTAGTGAACTTAAAAGTTGCTACTTCCCTAAGGTCTCTATATAGATATCCTGCAGGTTATAGCCTAAACCTATATAGCCACTATAAATTTATGATTATCAATTCAACTGATAACTATTTATGATCGACACTAGTATCAAACAGCTTGAGAGTCGCTATGCGTGAATATTGGTCAAAAGTTCTTAAAGAAAGTTGGTTAATCGATGCCTCCTTAATATCTCTGCCAGGAGAGTACGATTTAAATTTTATAGTAACGGGTGATCAATCCGCGGTACTGAAAGTAATGAGTGCCCAAACGCCACCCGAGATTGTCGATTTACAGTGTGCTGTCCTAGAGTATTTGAGTGTTAATGCTCCCCAACTGCCGCTACCCAAGGTGTTACCCAGCAGCAGTGGTGATCTCTATAAAAGCATCCTAGGGCCCGACGCTAAGCAGCACCTAGTGTGGTTACAAGAAAAGTGTCAGGGTATTACCTACGCGACTTTTAAGCCTCAATCACTGGCGCTTATTGCACAGGTAGGTAATATTGTTGGTGCTGTCGATAGCGCGTTGCAGAGCTTTCAACACCCTGCGTTAGCCCGAAACTTCAAATGGAATTTACTCTCATCAGAGTGGATTATCGAACATTTAGCAGCCATTGAAGATCCTGCTGAACAACAGCTCTTGACGGATATTACTCGGCAGTTTGTCGCTATAAAACCGCTGCTAGAGGCATTGCCAAAGCAGGCGATTCACAATGATGTGAATGATTATAACTTAATAGTGCAGGGGTCTTTAACTGAGGCTCCCAATATTAGCGGTCTGATAGATTTTGGTGATATGTGTTTGGGACCACGCATTAATAATCTGGCGATTTGTGCCGCCTACATGGTGTTGGGACAAGAACAGCCCGAGAGAGTATTAGAGCAGTTAGTCGGGGCCTATCACGCCCAGTATCCACTGACCGTTGCAGAACTAGAGTTGCTCTGGCCGCTACTGCAAATGCGTCTGGCGGTCAGCATGGTCAATGCTAGTCTGATGGCTGAGAAAAATCCCGATGATGAATATATCTTAGTCAGTCGCCAGCCCGCCTGGCAGTTTTTGCGCAGCCATACTGTCAATAGTGAATTGTTATTGGTTAGACTCAGAGTGGTCTGTGGCTTTGGCGTGACTGATAATGCGGCACAAGTGGAGCAGTGGCTCGCTTCAAAGCGCGGCGATTTCGCCCAGATATTAGGCGCGGATTTAACCACTGCAGCGCTGCGAAGTCTGTCGGTTGAGCACAGCACCGAGCCCCGTAATCCATTTAAGATGACCGCACAGGAGGCCGAAAATCTCGGTGGTGCGTATGACCCAAAGGAGGGGATATGGCTGGGTTACTACAACGAACCGCGACTGGTTTATACGGAAGAAGCCTTTTGTCCCGGGCCGTATAAAGCCAGTGATAGACGCACTGTGCACCTCGGGGTGGATGCCTTTGGTCCCGCTGGACTCAAAGTCGTTGCGCCCTTGGCAGCGACAGTACTGTTGGCTGAGTATCGAAGTGCCAGCTTAGATTATGGCGCAGTGGTGATTTTATCGCATCAGACCACCGCTGGCGATGTTTTTTATACCCTCTACGGGCATCTAGATCCCGATTCTATTGCGCACTTAAGCCCGGGCATCAAGATAGCGGCCGGGCAGAGTTTTGCGGCGTTAGGCAGTAAGTCTGGCAACGGTGGCTGGAATCCTCATTTGCACTTCCAATTGGCGCTGACCACTCAAGGGATAGGTTTTGATTGGCCGGGAGTGGCTGATCCTGACGAGTTGGCACTGTATAATGCGCTGTGTCCCAACCCTGCTGCGTTACTCAATTTAGCCGATGAAAAAACCGACTATCGGGGCACGCAAAAGAGTGAAGTGTATGCGCAGCGCCAGGCGGCGTTCGCGGAAAATCTAAAACTAAGTTATACCCAGCCAGTTATGTTTATGCGGGGTTGGCGTCATCACCTGTTTGATGAGTCGGCTAGGCCCTACCTAGATTGCTACAACAATGTGCCTCATGTCGGGCACGCCCATCCGCGTATTCAGGGCGTGGCTGCCGAGCAATTGTTACGCATTAATACTAATACTCGCTATTTGCACCCGGCGCAGATTAATTTCGCCAAAAAGATCACCGCTAAACTACCCAGTCGTTTAGAAGTCTGTTATTTCGTCAACTCTGGCACCGAAGCCAATGAACTTGCACTAAGATTAGCCAGAGCACACACCGGCGGTAAAGACATAGTGACGCCCGATCATGGTTATCACGGCAATACCACGGGTGCGATCGATATATCGGCATACAAGTTCAATGCTAAGGGGGGAGTGGGTCAAGCGGATTGGGTACATTTAATCGAGGTGGCCGATGAATATCGAGGACGTTATCCGAGCTCAGATGCCGATAGCGCACAAAAATATGCCGCCCAGGTCGGCACGGCTCTGCATGCCATTGAGGCACGCGGCGGGAAACTGGCGGGATTTATCGCCGAGACTTTTCCCAGCGTCGGTGGGCAAATAATACCTCCGCCAGGGTATTTAGCTGCCGTTTATCAGCAGATCCGCGCGGCGGGAGGTGTCTGTATAGCCGATGAAGTACAGACGGCGTTGGGCAGACTCGGCGATTATTATTTTGCCTTTGAACAGCAGCAAGTAGTGCCGGATATTGTGGTGATGGGTAAACCTATTGGCAATGGGCACCCTATTGGAGTATTAGTGACCACGAGAGAGATCGCCGCAAGTTTTGCTCAAGGTCCCGAGTATTTTTCTACTTTTGGTGGTTCTACTTTGTCTTGTCGTATCGGTGCAGAGGTATTAGACATAGTCGACGATGAAGCACTCATGGAGAATGCCCGACTAATGGGAAATAAACTTCGAGAGGGCTTGCTAGCGCTACAACTTAAGCACTCATTAATCGGTGATGTACGTGGTTTTGGTTTGTTTATTGGTGTGGAGCTGGTGCTGGATTTGGTCACGAAAGAGCCAGCCACCCAAGTCGCCGATTACGTTAAAAACCGCTTGCGGCAACGGCGTATTCTATTGGGCTCTGAAGGCCCCGCTGATAACGTGCTAAAAATTAGACCCCCATTAACCATTGAGAGCAGAGATGTGCAGATGATCTTGCAATTTTTGGATGAAACGCTGGACGAGGTAGGGTGTTTGGTTGGCAGTCAGCAGTCTTGAATTTGTGCTAGGGCAGTGCCAGAGCGGCTGAAAAGATTGGACTAATTAATGGGTGCGACAGATGATGTTCGCACCCGTCAGTTACTTACCCTTGTTAATATTACTAATTGCCGCCAGTAGACTAGGGGGGACCGCGGTGTCCTTGGTGTAGGCTAAGCCGACAATGCGTTCTAATTTCAAATCTTCCACTTCGCAGTAACTCAGGTCTGTGCGACCATCGAGAGAGTGCAGCGGTACAATCGAAACACCTAGGCCTGCAGCCACTAAATCTAAAGCGTATTCCTCGGTTTTTACGATGGCTTTAACCTTTAAATTTAGCCCGCGCTTGGCGATGGCAAACTGCCAAGATTCAATAATGTCGCAGGGGGCCCTGCTGATAAAAGCGGCGTTATTCAATTGCGCTAATTTCACCTTTTTATGCACAGTGATAGGATCACCTAATGGGGTGGCCAGTACATACCTATCCACCCAGAGTTTGTGAAATACCTCATCTTTTTTCAACAGCGTCTGTGAGATGATGCGGGCATCTGCGGAGTCATTAATATCGACTAAGGTTAAATCCAAATTCGGTAAACTGTGCATCAGTTGCTTAATTAATGACGAGACCCGCTTACCCGATAAAAAAGGTAGCAGTGCTAGCCTTAACGATAGCTGTTCGGGTTCTTTGTGGAATTGTCGCTTGATCTCGGCGACGTCGCTGAGTACCTGACATGCTTTTGGATAGAGCTCTGTGCCTTCTGTGGTCGGTGTTATACCCTTCGAATGGCGCACAAATAAGGCGCACTCAAGCTCGGCTTCTAGCTGCTGTACAGCTCCTGAAATAGAGGGCTGGGCAACAAAACAACGTTTGGCTGCAGCACTAAAGCTGTGTTCTTCGTAAACCGCGATAAAATAGCGAAGGGCTCTAAAATCCAAAGTGGTACTCTCCTAACGAGCTATAGATAGAATTGATATGATATCTAGAAAAAATATATTATTCAGTGATCGTTTGTATATGTACATTAAGCTGAGTAGCCCGGCAATGTTTTTGTCGATAAACCAACCTTTAGCCTAGCTTCGGCTGTCGAATTTAGAGTTAGTGAGACCATTATGCAATATCCCAATACCTACTATGCCAGCACCGCGATTGCGCAACCCATCCGAGCTCCGTTACAGGGCGATATTGAAGTGGATGTCTGTATTGTCGGTGCCGGAATAGCGGGTTTAAGCTGTGCACTAGAATTGATCAATTTAGGTAAAACTGTCGCTATTGTCGAACGTGAAGCGGTTGCTTGGGGCGCTTCAGGACGCAGTGGTGGGTTGGTGATGGCGGGCTGGGCCCAGGGGTTAGATGCTATTGAACAACGTGTAGGGCTGAAAAAATCCCAGGCACTATTTGAGTTGTCGGTGCGCGGTGTGGATAAAATCCGACAAAATATTACTGATTATGCATTGCAGCACTGCGATCTCAAAGAGGGGCAGTTAATGGCTGCACGCTATCCGCAAGGGGATGAACTGAGGGCGAAACTGCATTACATGGCAGATAACTACGAATTTTCGTTAGCGTTTTTAGAGACCGAGCAAGTGCGCGAGATATGTCGAACACAACGCTATTTTCAAGGTTTATACTCAAGTCAGTCGTTTCATTTTCACCCACTTAATTACTGTTTGGGTCTGGCGCAAGTACTAGAAGAGAAAGGTGTGTTGATCTTTGAAAAAACCGCAGTGCATGAGGTGAAAAGTACCGCGGGTAGCCAGAGCGTAATCACGGCAACGGGCAATATCCAAGCGCGGCAAGTGGTCTTTTGCGGCGGGGGGTATTCAGGTGGAGAAACACCTGAGTTAAAACGCTCTTTTCTGCCTATCTCCACCTATATGTTGCTGACGGAGCCTTTGGGGCCGCTGGCCAGTCAGCTCATTAGTCGACCCATCAGTATCATGGACGATAGGCGTGCAGGGGATTATTATCGCCTAGTTGAGGGTGATAGATTGCTCTGGGGGTCGAGAATCAGCACCGCCAAAAAAACGGATGAGGACCACTTAGCGACACTGCTGCGTCAGGATATGGTGGCGGTTTATCCAGAGCTGGGCGAGGTAAAAATTGATAAGTGTTGGTCGGGGTTAATGGCATATGCGGGACACAAAATGCCAATAGTCACTGAACCTAAAAAAGGTCAGTGGATCTGTTCAGCGTTTGGCGGGCACGGTTTAAACACCGGCACAGTATGCGGCACGTTAGTGGCGCAGGCGATTTGCGGTATCAACAATGATTATCGACAGTTGGAGCCTTTCGGACTGGCGTGGAATGGGGGGGTGCTGGGTCCCGTAGTGGCTAATCTGACCTATAAATACCTACGAATCCGCGATCAATGGCAGGAGAGAGTGTAATAGCTCGGATTGATTCGGCGTACGCAAGGCAACTGCCATTACCCCGCTTCACGCAGTGGGGTCGAGCGAAGCCGGAGATTTTTATGGCTGCTTAGTAGCCCAGTGAAATACTTGACGTTCGCTACCCCAGGTTTAATCATTAGTCTTGTATCGGTGCTATCCACTGCTCGATGATCGTAGTGAAAGTGTCTTTAGCTCTGACTTTATCGGCCGCCTGTTTGATTGCCGCTAAGTCCATTGCCGACAGTAAAGACCTTTTCGAACACTGTAACCATACGGGGAACTGGCTCACTGGGTATCCTGGGAAATTCATTTGGTCTAATAAGTTTTCTTGGCGAAGTTCATAGAGTAACGTTTCTGTCATGCCGACAAAAGCGTCAATTCTACCTCTGGCAATCATCAGCGGTCCCTGATGTTGGCTGGGGACAATATGAAGCTTTACCTTTGGGTCGTTAAATAACTTTGGGAATAAGAAATTAGTACCTCGGGCAAAACCAATAACTTTCAGCTGAGGATTATAAAAATCTGCAAAATTGTTTATCTTAATCCCCTTACGACTTATCACCGACGCCTTTAAATCGTATAAGTAACTGATAACATTTAGGCTGTCGGAATTCTGCATACTTTTAATCATTAGAGAGCAATCTATTTGGCCTGCTTCTAACTGCTTGAACATTCTTGAGTAAGAAGAGAAATGCGCGACTGGGGTAAATTCAGTCTGTTTAAATATCGCCAGGGCCTGCTGCCAGACTATGCCTGTGACCCTATCTGCTACTTGCATGCCCCAAGGTGCGAAATCAAAGATTCCAATTTTTATCTCCTTGGCTTGTAGGGAAATGGCTGGAGATATGAGTAGCAACAGTAGTAAGGTATATTTTATCATCAACGCTCCTCAAGTATTTATTATATGACCTATTAATAATACGTTCCGTTAGAGGGTGCTATAAGACTTTTATCTAAAGCGGTTAGATTAGTTTGAATATAAACAGAAGAGGGGGGGAGGATTGAGAGTTAAAATATTGGCTGTAGTAGACAATAATATTGATTGGTTGTTAATTAAATCGGTTAATGATTAATAAACATAAAAGACATCCACTTGTCGGTAATTGTCTGAAAGGCCTTCAGCGACTTAACGGTTCTCACCGCTCCCTGTAGCCGCTCTTGATAATCTATCGCCAACTGTGATTTATTAGAACACTGCAACCAGACCTCTAAGCGCTGAATAGGGTAGCCAGGATAGTTTGTTTTGCCGAGCAATTTATCGCGGTTAATGCCATATAGCAGTGAATATTTCATGCCAATAAAAGTATCTATCCGGCCTCTAACCAACATTAAAGGCCCCTGTTGTTGGGAGGGGATGATCTGCTTTTTAACCCGTGGATCTTTGAACAGTTTAGGGAACAGGTACTGACCGCCATTGGGGAAGCCAACTCTATTATTAGTCATCACCGAGTGCAAAAAGTCATGGTATTCTTTGATGACTGTGCCTTTACGGCTTAATGCTATGATATCGACGTCATACAAATGGCTGATCATAAGATGAATTTTTTGATCGGCTGGTGCTTTAGGTAAAATGGCACAATCGATAAACCCGCGCTCCATTTGTTTGAGTATTCTAGGGTAGAGGCCGTAGCTGTAGGTGGCATTGATATTCGCCATTCTGAGGATGCCTTTAGATTGCTCGAGAATGATCCCAGTGATCGGGTTGTTTTTGGCCCCTCCCCAAGTAGACGTGCCAATGACACCTATTTTTAAGGCGTGATCTGCATTGGTGCTATTAGCGATTATGTCGGTACTAAAGGCGAACGCTAAGCAGCTCAGTAATGTAACAATGGTCGGTTGCATATAATCTCAGTCAAATAAAATTAACACCCTTAAATTATATAAAAAATCGCTATGGAATTTTTCTGATTTTAAGCTAGCTGTAAAATAGAGGGAATTGTATCAATGCCTTATCCTAGACTATTTACGGTTGCGTCTCGAGCGTCGCTGCCGGGTTTCGCCGCTGAGTGATCCGCCTGCAACGCTTAAATCCCCCGATAACTGCGCTTTAGCACCCTTACTGACCGGTCCGAGGATGCGCTCTACTTGTTCGATGTTAGGTGCCCCACCCCCAGCGTATTGGGTGAGGGCCTCGCGCATTGCGCCGATGTGCTCGGGAGTGGTACCGCAGCAGCCACCAATAATTTTAGCGCCAGCATCTAGGGCGAGCCGCGCATAATCTGCCATTAACGCTACTGTGCCAGAATAGACAATTTTGCCCTCGACATATTCGGGGATACCGCAATTTGCTTTAGCCACTAAAATGGGTTCGACTTGCAATTTATCCGCGGCTATTTTCATATTCATAATGGCGGCGATCACTTCTGATGCGCCGACTCCACAGTTGGTACCGCAGGCGCTAGCGCTCTGTCCGAGCTCTGAGTTTAGAGCGATTAGCTGGGCGGGTGTCACCCCCATCATGGTGCGGCCGTTAGTATCAATGCTCATGGTGTAAACCACCGGTAAACCGGTACTGGAAGCGGCTTCACAAGCGGCTTTTGCCTCGCTGATATCTGAGATAGTCTCTATCCAGAGCACGTCGACACCGCCTTCTTTTAAGGCATCGGCCTGCTCTTTAAAAGCATCATAGGCCTCGGTGTAAGTTAAACTGCCAGCTGGTTCTAATATTTCACCAGTAGGGCCCATGGATCCTGCTATAACGACATCGCGAGGGCTCTTGTCAGCGAGTACTTTGAGTATGGTGACCGCCGCAATATTTATTTCTTTGACCTTATCTTGGGCGCCGTGCAGCTTTAAACGGTAGCGGGTACCGCCAAAGGTATTGGTCAGCAATATGTCAGATCCCGCATCGATGAAACGCTGCGCGAGATCTGCTATTTTTTCAGGGTGCGTAGTGTTCCAGATCTCTGGCGCATCACCTGTTTGCAGCCCCATTAAAAACAGATTGGTTCCCAGAGCGCCATCGGCAATCAGAAAAGGTCGCTGAGCAAGTAATCGAGTAAATAAATTAGACATAGAACGCCATTGATAGAGAGAGAAAGAAGAGCCCCAAATTAACCTAATAGATAGCTGGGAAGCTACCTGAATGCGACCGGTATTAATGGTCGCTAATGGCGAGTGATCTTTACCGAAAGTGGCTGGTTTATTAGATAATGATGAGTATTAGATATAATAGCGGTGCTGCTATAGACGGTAGAGAATCACTCGAAATGTAAAGACTTCGGCTGCATCGGTAGGTGTAACTGTAAACTTTCACCTTGTTCAAGTTGACCGGTTTTTTCTACCCAACCGGTCACCCCTCTTATATTATTGGCGGCTTTGGCAAAGCGCTTACCTTTGCCTGGGAAGGTGTGGTCGATGACTTCACCGACAAAACGACAGGGCCCGTTGATCATATCCACCACAATAGAGACTCCCGAGCTGCTGATTAATCGGGAGGAGGGAGGTATCAGCGAGAAATCGGGAATACCTGAGACTAGAATGTTGGCACCTAACCACTGTGGTTCTAAGTATGGTATACCCATGTTCTCGGCTATTTGTAATATTTCTTCCGCGCTAATAATCGTAATTTGTCGCACATTTCTAATCTCAGAACCTCGCGGGTACTGGGCCAGTACTCGAGAGCAAGACCCGCGGGTTAACCCGCTGTGGGCCTCGCCTTGAAAACCGCGGTAATTCACCTCGATGCGGGTGACTTTTTCACTGGCTAAGCTTAAATCACGGTTGTTATTAATAAACAGAGAATCGATAGTCGCAGTGAATTTACTAGATTTTAACATTTATATTCCTTTAATCTAGGGAGCTGGATGGCGTTATTATAGGCAAGATAGAAGGGAAAATAACAGCATGAAGTAGTGGAAATGGTTGTTCGGTCACATGCTTAGGGTAATATTGTAGGTTTTCACCGTCCGCTTAAAGGATTAATCCATGTCCATATCAGTGCGTAACGAAAAAGTCAGTATCCGCCACGCAGTTATTGCAGATGCAGAGAACTTGATAACGCTGAGGAAGAGGCTGTTTAAGCAAACTCAATACATGTTATTTGAGGACGAAGAATACAACCCCAGTGTTGAATCTGAAATTCGCTTTATCGAACATTTTGCGCAGAGTCTAAACAGTACGGTATTGTTGGCGTTTAAATCGCAGCAGTTGATTGTTTTTATGCACAGTATGTACGGTATATCGCGGTGATATGGATGTCAGAGAGCGTACATGGGGTCGCTGGTGGGGCCGCTAATCGAACCAAACACTGTGCCGATATGTTTCTCGGGGTTGGGCAAGCAGCTTGGGGAGAGGGGGTGGGTTGGAAATTGATGCAGACGCTATTGGCATGGACAGTGGATACTCCCCTACGGCGGCTATCGCTGACCTCTGCCACCGATAATTGTCGCGCTGTTGCCCTCTATAAAAAAGCTGGCTTTGTTATCGAAGGCGTTAAAAAAGGCAGTATCTTGTTAGGGGAGCAACTGATCGATGAATACTCAATGTCGATGTTGTTAGCACCACAAAGAGAGGATAGTTAAACCTATGTATACCGATGGCATCATTGTCTCCTGGAACGAAGCCAAAGGCTTTGGTTTTGCGGCGACTAAAAAGTCCTCTCAAGACGTCTTTATCCATATCAGTGATTTCGAATCTTCTGAATTTTTACCCGTGGTTGATCAGCAGGTCCGGTTTATTGTAAGCCAAGTCGCCGATGGAAAGTTACGTGGCGAAGCTATTTCACTGTGTGGCAAAAAGCGTCAGCGGCGTATTCTAAAAATGGGAAAATTTGTGCCTGTCGTTCTCTTTAGCTTTACTACCGGGTTAATTTTCACCATCTGCAGCGGGAAATTGCCCAGTATCGTCGGTATTTATTATTGCCTGCTTAGCGGCATCACTTATTTAAGTTATGCCCGTGATAAACGCGCGGCACAAACAGGTGCTTGGCGCACTAGTGAAGTTAGGTTGCAGTTACAGTCTTTATTAGGCGGCTGGCCGGGGGCTTGGTTGGCACAAGTTAAGTTACGTCACAAAAGCCAAAAGCGCCGCTTTAAAGGGATGTTTTATCTGACGGTAATGATTAACTTAGCGGGCTTAAGCTGGTTGTTTAGCGAGGAGGGTAGGCTGCTGATTAACACTTGGGCGATTAATCTGACTTTTTTCACAATGAGCCTCAGCTCTGTGGATTTTATACAACTGTGGTGGTGGAAGCTGGATTATTGGTTAAGCCAGCTCTGACATATCCAGCAAGGTTTGTTGCAGGGCACTGGTCAATCGTTGTTTATCACTATGCCTATGGCTGAGAATGCAGAGGTTTCGCTGGTAGCCAACGTCGCTGATAGGTCCTAAGTGTAACTTTGGGCTAATCTGCGACATGCCCTGCCAATGGGGTATTAATGAAACTCCCATGGTCGAAGCTACCATTAGGCAAATTGTTTCAAGCGCATCTATCTCACAGAGGGTTCGTACACTATGCTGCTTATCAACTAAATAACGTTTTGCAATGGCTCCGCCCCACGCCTGCTGATCATATTGGATAAAAGCTTGTGAGTTGAGGGCAGTCGCTATATCCGTGAAGGGTTTGCCGCTAATAAAGCACAGGGGTTGAGCGATAAGATGTTGTTGGGTTAAGGTTTTAGCCGTTTTAAAAGGTGGCTCTACCACTATCGCCACATCTATTTTTTGCGCGAGTAATAATTGGTACAAATCTTTAGAGGTGCCAGGCACAATTTGCAGTAACAGGCCGGGAGTATGCTCGGATAAATGCCCCACGCAATGGGGTATCAGACTACTTAATAGACTGGAAATAACGCCGACTCTTAACTCTCCGGTTAAACCACTGGGATCTAAATCACTATTGAGTAGGGAAACTTCAGCAATAATATGCTTAAGGCGTGGCAGTAGCCTTAAACAGGCATCCGTTGGCTTGGCACTGTGCCCTGATCTGCGTAACAAGGTGGTCTGTAAACTGTTTTCCAACGCTTTTATCCGCTGGCTGACCGCCGCTGCAGTGAGATTTTGTGCTCTGGCTGCCGCGGCGATTGAACCGGTTTCTATGACGGAAATTAAACTTTGTAAAAAACGAGTATCCATAACAATTTCTTATGCTTGAGGTAAGATAAAGATAGTATCTCTATCTGAATAAAATTGCTAATCTGCCATTAGCTCGGATATTGCATGCAATGCCGTGATGATAGCGCCGTTAATTGATTTTACAGGATTTTTTTCGATTGAACGCCGTACTGGTGCGTCCGGCTGATTGAGAAAGAAAAGTCTGTAAAAACAAGGAACAAGCTAGAACACGTGCTATTGGGTGCAATATTCGGGCTAACTTAGTCAATAAATAAAAGGAGAGCGTCGATGCAATCTAGATTTCACTTTGCATTTAATGTCACTGATTTGGCCATTGCCTGCGATTTTTATAGTAATATACTGGGTTGTGAGCGAGGGCGTAGCAGTGATACTTGGGTCGATTACAATTTCTTTGGTCATCAGCTATCGCTGCACTTAGGAGTACCTTTTACGGTGGCGAATACGGGTATGGTGGATAAGGTCGCGGTGCCTATGCCTCATTTTGGTGCCGTTTTAGCCCTAAGTGATTGGCAGGTAATGGCCGATAAACTACTGGCCACTGACCTTACCTTTCTGATTGCCCCCTGTGTGCGCTTTAGCGGCGAACCGGGAGAGCAACACACGATGTTCTTCTATGATCCTTTCGGTAATCCCATAGAGCTCAAAGGCTTCGCCGATTTGAAGAGGATTTTTGACTGATGACACCTATCGTATTTTTACATAGCCTAGCACCACAGGATCAGCAGCGGTGGTTAACCCGCTTAAAACAATTGCTGCCTAATGAATCCATTTTACTGATTGATGAAATCAGTGAACTGCAAGCGCAGCAGGTTGAAATAGCGATAGTGGCTAACCCAGACCCCGAGCAGTTGGCAAAATTTTCTAACTTGGTATGGATTCATAGCTTGTGGGCAGGTGTGGAGGCGCTGGTGGATAGTTTTAATTCCTTAGAATCAGCCCAAGCGGGCCAATTACAACAGGTAAAATTGGTGCGTTTAATCGACCCACAATTAGCCCAGACGATGGCCGAAGCTGCTCTTACCTGGGTGCTGTATCTGTATCGTAATATTCCAGAGTACGCGGCACAACAACGAGAACGGATTTGGAGAGCGCTGCCCTACGAGCCAATTGCAACGATTAGAGTCTCAGTACTGGGGGCGGGTGAATTAGGGCGCGCTGCCTGCAGAGTATTAAGCGCACAAGGTTTTAAAGTCAACTGTTGGAGTCGCAGCGAGAAAAACATCCCTGGGGTCACTCACTTTAGTGGCCTGCAACAATTACCGAGCATGTTGCAGCAGACGGATATTTTGCTCTGTCTATTGCCTTTGACGCCAGACACGCAGCATTTACTCAATAAACAGACGCTGCTGAATTTACCAGCGGGTGCCAAGTTAATTAACTTCGCCCGGGGAGCTATCGTCGAGCTCGACAGTTTGATTGAGTTGTTAGATGTTGGGCATTTAAACTATGCCGTATTAGATGTATTTGAGCGAGAGCCACTTCCCGCTGCTAGCAATCTTTGGCAGCACCCAAAAATTGCCGTGTTACCGCATATCTCGGCGACCACCAATCTACAGAGCGCGGCGAAAGTGGTGGCGGAAAACATTGAGCGCTATCGGCGCACTGCAGCAATTCCCGAGGCGGTGGATCTTACTCGGGGATACTAAATTTTTGTCTCGCACTCTCTATTTCAGCGTGGATAAAACAGTCCGGTAGATGATCGTTTAACAATCCCATGGCCTGCATAAAAGCGAAGGCGGTGGTGGGCCCGACAAACTGCCAACCACGTTTTTTTAGGGCTTTTGCCAAGGCGTGGGATGGTGCGGATGTTGTCTGGGATTGCGCTGCACATTCCTGCTCTGGCAGTGTGCGATAGCGCCATAAAAAAGCGGCTAAGGATCCCTCTTGCTCAACCATTTCAATGGCGCGTTTGGCATTGTTGATGGTCGCCGCAATTTTACGTTTATTGCGCACAATACCAGCATCTTGCATCAATCGCTGTACATCGACTTGATCAAAGGTAGCGACTTTATAAAAATCAAAATCGGCAAAAGCGCGGCGAAAATTATCCCGTTTAGTGAGAATCGTGCGCCAGCTAAGGCCAGATTGAAAACTCTCCAAGCAGATCTTTTCGAATAGTCGAGTATCATCATCAACTGGAAAACCCCATTCATGGTCATGGTAATGCAAAAAATCGGGAGCGGAGGCACTCCAACCACAGCGCGTTTTACCATCTTTACCGACGATCGTATTATTCATAGTTAACCTTTAGATTTGATCAAAATAATAGGGTTTGGGGTTTAGAAAGTGTAGCTCAGATCTGCCTTGGCTACTGGATAGCGAAGCCGCATAATCCTCCATCCATTAGTCGCTGTGATATTATCAGAAAAGTTAGTTATTTAAGATACTGGGATAGTTTCTTGATTTAATAACTTATCTAGCCACTGCTGTAAAAGAAGTATCTGTCTGCTTAAATAAGTGCGGTCATTAAAGGCACTGGCTAAGGTAGCAATTCCCTGAGACTGGGTGAGTAAGTGCAGGGCTAAATTGTCGGCCTGGGTTTTGTGACCCAATGCACTGAACTGGCGTCTGAGCCAGGTCCTATACAAGGTTAATATCATTCTTGCATCACTATTGGCTGGATGATCCAACTTTATTAGCTCGGCACATAGAGTACCAACGGGGCAGCCATAGCGTAGGATGTTATCCTGATTAAGCTGCAGTAACTGGATAAAACTCAACAGCCGCAGATTTGGCTGTGCAGTGCATAATTCCCATTTTTTTAGCAGTAGATGAGTATTAGAGCGGCGCAAGCTGATCACTGCACTTAAGATTTGATCTTTACTTTTAAAGTGGTAATAAAAATTGCCGCGAGAAATGTTTACCGCTTTGGCAATATCGGCAAAGGAGGTGTGGGAAAAACCCTGTTGGTAGAATAATAAGTCAGCGGCACAAATAATTTTTTCACGGGTACTAGTGGCTGCCATGATATTTTCCTGTCGGCAAATCGCTTTATTTTATTATAAACAATAGGCCATATGTCCTATTAATCAACCTTTATCTAAACGCGGGAGCAGCGAGCCGCTACCATGCCCCGTAGGATGCTTAGGTTTATAAAGAAAGCTGAGCGGTTAACTCGGTCGGTAAGGGGGATAGCAGGACGCGGTAGCTTGATCAGAAGACTTGCAAAAGACTCGCCATTCACATCCATTGTGCTGCGGATCAAAGTACCCCTCTTTTATGGGTGTTAACCGCTTGGACTTAGGTTACAAAAAGCACCGGGAATATTGGGGGACTTATTAGTTACTTGCCTAGAGTATCTGGCAGGAATATTGAATTAGGGCTGATAGCAGGCTAGAAATTTAGTAGCACAGTGCTATCAGCATAGTAGCTAACGCTTAGTTTAGAATTTTCACGCGAAATTTTTTGCCTTTAATACGACCGGCTTGAAGTTGTGTCAGTGCCTGCTTCGCATAAGAATTAACAATGGCAACATAGCTGACATTTTGCATCACATCGATTTTTCCAATATGATCTCTACTGAGTTTTTCGTCTTTGGTTAATGCACCTAATAGGTCGCCAGGTCTGAGCTTTTGCTTGCGGCCCCCTAAGATACACAAGGTTTTGAAAGGGGCAAAAATGGCGGGTTTTCCCTGAGCATCTCGGCTGAGAATGGGGTCTACTACTGTTTCTTGTAGTTCTAGGATTCGCTCCCAGCGATGGGTTTCTTGATTGGAACACAGTGTAATAGCAGTGCCGGAAAGCCCCGCGCGCGCTGTGCGCCCAATACGGTGGATATAAGTGGCCGGATCAGTAGGCACATCATAGTTGATGACACCGGGCACTGCTTCTATATCGAGTCCTCGGGCAGCCACATCTGTTGCTATCAAAATTGTCGCGCTGTTATGGGCAAATTGAACCAGTATATCCTCGCGCTCATTCTGTTCTAAATCACCGTGTAGGGTAAGTGCCGCATGGCCCATATTACGCAGGTAAATACGTAGTTGATGACAGACTTTCTTGGTATTGCAAAAGATAATACAAGCGCTGAACTGCTGGGCGATTAATAAGTTGTGGATCGTTTGATTGCGGTTTTCGTTGGTGCATCTGCACAGCTTTTGTTTGAGGTTTTCAGGGGTTTGCTCTGGCTCTACCTCGATAAAGACGGGATCGTCAGTAATCGCATTGGCTAATTCTCGAGCCTGTTGATCGAAAGTTGCGGAAAATAATAAGGTTTGGTGTTGATCGGGGAAATGACCAACAATGTCGCCAATCTGTGGGGCAAAACCCATGTCTAACATGCGATCCGCTTCATCGAGAACCACAATTTGCATGGAGTCTAAGTGTAAATGACCGCTCTGCAAATGGTCGATCAAGCGACCCGGCGTGCCCACTATGATATGCACAGCTTGCTTCAAACTATCACGCTGTGGATGCTTGGCGGTACCACCACACAATGTCAGTACTCGCAAATTTGCTTTAGAGCGTCCGAAGGTGCGCATCGCACTGGTAATTTGGTTACACAGTTCACGAGTCGGGGCAATAATGAGTGCCTGTGGTTGACTATTATTCAAATCAATTTTTTCAATGATACCTATGCCAAAAGCAGCCGTTTTACCACTGCCTGTCTCCGCTTTTACCTGTAGATCGCTGCCAGATAAAACAGCGGGAAGGGCATGGGCTTGGACGGGGGTGGGGGTGCTGTATCCCAAGTGGGCTAAATCGGCAAGGGTGCTGTCACTTAGTGGCAGGTCAGAGAAACGCTGTATGGTCATGTAACTTCCAAAATGGGGTTTATAAAAAGATGCAGCTATTTTAACAGAAGATCTTCACCGGACATTATAAATCCACAACTAAAAGCAATTTTGCTATGCTAGTTGTTTTTTTAAAGGTGACGATGTTGCAGAGTTTACCTGCGCTGGGCTCTGCTCAGCCCAAAGTAGTACTGTATTTAGATAATCGGCCAAAAATGGATGATAATCAAATATTGCATATCCCCAGTCTGATTGCAGCTAATGGCAATCACTGGCGAAAAATTTTCAGTATTTTTGCCAAACTCAATAGCGATCAAAATTGGCGAGAATATCGAGATCAAAAATTGTTACTTGAAGATGAGCAAATCCAGTTTGCAACGGTGCTACAAAAGACGGCGAGTATCCATATATTCTCGGGTAAAAGTTGTTGGCAACGGTTTGGGGTGACACCTTTAGAACTAGCCGAAGGTGAAATGCAGGCGCTGGCCAATAAAAAAGTTTTTTATTATCGCAGTGCAGAGTATGGCTTAATGTTGTATACCCCCTATTTTGATTATCGGCAATTTCCCAATATTTTAGTAGAACAGGTCAAGCAGCTGATGATAAATGCCTAGAGATTCTCTTGAGCATATTCGCATATTCACGAGTGTCGGTTATAACTTGCTAAGCTGAGTGAGGGTGGTACTGGTGAGCAATATTTACCGCCGGTAATGACCGCAGCGTTAGCCCTTTCGGTAAAGACAAGAGTGTTGAAAAAAGCTAGTGACATCTATCACTAGCTTTTGCGGATAGCTCGATATTAGTTTGTTGCTGCTTTAACGGTGAGACGACTGCGATGTAAAACAGGTTCAGTATATCCACTGGGTTGAGCTCGGCCTTCGAAGACCAGTTCACAAGCGGCACTAAAGGCAATGTTGTCGGCAAAGTTGTTGGCCATCGGCAGGTAACTGGGATCTGCACTGTTTTGTGAATCTACCACGATAGCCATTTTTTTCAAGGTCTTCAGCACTTGCTCTTTAGAGCAGATGTTATGGTGAATCCAATTACTCATGTGCTGTGATGAAATTCGCAGTGTCGCCCTGTCTTCCATTAGGCCGACATTGTTAATATCAGGGACTTTAGAGCAGCCGATGCCCGCATCGACCCAACGTACCACGTAGCCTAATAAACTTTGGCAGTTATTGTCTAGCTCCTGTTGTATTTCCTCTGCTGACCAGGTGGGATTGCTTTCAAGAGGGATGTTTAAAATGTCATCAAGGTTAGCGCGCGCTCTCAACTTTATCTGGACTTGCTCGGCGAATACATCGACCTGATGATAGTGCATAGCATGCAGTGTCGCTGCTGTCGGTGAGGGAACCCAAGCGGTGTTGGCGCCTGATTTAGGGTGGACAATTTTTGCCCGCATCATATCGGCCATTAAATCTGGCATCGCCCACATACCTTTACCTATTTGCGCTCTTCCGGAAAGTCCGCACATTAGGCCGGTATCGACGTTGCGATCTTCATAGGATGAGATCCACTGCTGGGCTTTCATGTCGTTTTTACGAATCATTGGGCCCGCTTCCATCGACGTGTGGATTTCATCACCGGTTCTGTCGAGGAAGCCGGTATTGATAAAGGCTACTCGCTCTTTAGCGGCGCGGATGCACTCTTTCAGATTGACCGTGGTACGGCGCTCTTCATCCATAATCCCCATTTTTATCGTGTAGCGTTCCAAGCCGAGCATATCCTCGACGCGGCCGAATAGCTCATCGGCAAAGGCCACTTCTTGCGGGCCGTGCATTTTCGGTTTAACGATATACATGGAGCCGGTGGTTGAATTTTGAAATTTACCGCCTGCATTTAAATCGTGAATGGCAATCAGCGAGGTGAAAATGGCGTCCATAATTCCCTCGGGGACTTCCAAGCCATCTCTGTTGAGTATCGCAGGGTTATTCATCAAGTGGCCGACGTTACGCACGAACAATAAACTTCTGCCTTTCAAACTGAGCGGTTTGCCAGCTAGATCAGTGTAAGTACGATCAGGGTTCATCGAACGGGTAAAAGTTTTACCTTGTTTAGTGATTTCTTGGGTTAAATCGCCTCGCATTAGTCCCAACCAATTGCGGTAGATCACTACTTTATCACTGCCATCGACTGCCGCCACAGAATCTTCACAGTCCATGATGGTGGATAGGGCCGACTCTAAGTAGATATCTTTAACACTTGCCTGATCAGTACTACCGATAATGTGTTGAGCATCTATTTGAATCTCAAAGTGTAGCCCATTGTTGCGAAATAGCAGGGCAGTAGGCGCTGCTGCTGTGCCATTGAAGCCGATTAACTGTGAGGGATCTGTCAGTGACGTTGGGTTGCTAGCAGTGGCTACTACTAAGGCTTTATTAACAATGGAGTAGCGGATTGCCGCCGTGTGACTCCCGGTTAAAAGGGGGATAGCTTGATCGAGAAATGCGCGACCGTAGCTGATGGCTTTGGCACCGCGAAGAGGATTGTACTCGCTGCTAGGTGCAGCCCCATCACTATCACTGAGAATATCTGAACCGTATAGGGCATCGTACAAACTCCCCCAGCGCGCGTTAACTGCATTTAAGGCGAACCTGGCATTCATTACCGGTACTACCAGTTGTGGGCCAGCCATACTGGCCATTTCTGGGTCGACATTAGTGGAAGTGATAGTGAAATCAGCACCTTCTTCCTGCAGATAACCTATTTCTTGAAGAAAGTTTTTATAATCGGTGAAATCAAATCCTGCATCGCGGTGTTGAATGTGCCATTGATCAATTTGACTTTGCAGTTTTTCTCGCTGGATCAATAATGCGGCATTTTTTGGCATTAAATCATGAATAAGTTGATCTAGCTGTACCCAGAATTGCTTTGTATTTAGGCCTGTGCCCGGAATTGCCTCCTCATTGATGAAGTTGTAAAGTTCAGTGGAGACGCTCAAATTAGCGACAGATGTGTGCTGACTCATGTTGGTACCTAACTGTAAAAAAGAATGACTGGGAGTAGATAATAGCAAAAATGAAAATAATTTCCATTTTAGTCGATAACTGTTTCAATACTGATGAATTCATTCCAATGGCATGGCGTTTTTTGGCTGACCCCTGTGCAAGTGAACGTCCAATTGTGGAAAGGCAATACTGATATTTTGTGCGGCAAAAGATTGGTTAATGAGGAGGTTTATTTCGTGAATGGCTAAATTTCTATCGGATAAGGTCCCGGTAAAAAAACGCAGTTCAAAATCTAAAGTACTATTGCCAAAGGTAGTAAAGAATACCTCGGGTGCCGGTTCTTTTAATACCCTAGCATTACTGTTGGCGGCCGCTAGTATGACTTTATGGACAAGTGCGGTATCAGACCCATAGGCAACACCAATATTAATGGTAACGCGGGTAATTGCATCTGAGAGGGACCAGTTAATCAGCTGGTCAGTGATGAAGGTTTTGTTGGGAATAATCACTTCTTTGCGGTCCCAATCTGAAATAGTGGTGGCACGAATTTGAATTTTAGTGACTTTTCCGGTTACTCCACCAATCGTGACGGTATCACCAATGCGCACTGGTTTTTCAAATAAAATGATAATGCCGGAGACAAAATTGGCGACAATCTCCTGTAGTCCAAAGCCTAAACCAACTCCCATCGCAGCCACTAGCCACTGCAATTTAGCCCACTCGACACCAATTTGGCTAGCACCGGCCATCACGCTGAAAATAATTAATAAGTAACGGGTTATGGTGGTGATAGCATAGCTAGTACCTGGAGTGAGATTCAGGTGGCGTAATACTAAGAGCTCTAATAGTCCCGGTAAATTGTAGACGGCTAAAATGGTTAAGCCAATCACCAAAGCACTGGTAATGATACTGCTTAAACTGATTGTCTCTGAGATCACCCCACTGGCAGTAACTACTTCATTGTTCCAGACAATGATATTGTCTAATACATCTAGGGAGGGTAAAAAGTTTTTGACTAATAGCCACATTGCCATAAATAATAAACTGAAACACAGTGCTTTAAGTATGATAGTGGCCTGCTCTGAAACTGATTGTAGACTAAGGTAGTTTTCCTCTAGAGCAGGTATTTCCAGGTTGTTTTCTCTGGCTGCCAAAATGGTTGTACGCCTAGCACGGGCTCTACTAAACGTTAAGCGACGTTCGGCTATCAATAACCAGCGCAGACAAAATCGATAAATGGCAAAGATACAAAAGACAATGAGGGCGATTAAAAACATGGTTGAAATGATCATTGAGCTGGTATACAGATAGCCGAATAAGGCGGCAATGATCAGAGCTATATGGACAGTTATCATCGCTGTGAACCACAGTTTAGCTTGTTGCCACCAACTAAGGTGACTGGATGTTATGTTGATATGAGGGGATACTTTCCACAGCGCCGCCCAAAAACTACCGGCCAGTAGTGAAAGTAAAATAAAGACCAGCCGTCCGAGACCAGAGTGCAGCTCAAGTGAGGGGATATTGTCGAAATAAAGTAACAGCCATGCCAACGGCGCACCTAAAAAGAACATCGGCAGCAGTAGCTTTTTGAGCTTGATACAAAAATCTTCAGACATGTCTAAATGGCTGATGAATAAACCATAAGGTCGATTCAACCAGTGGATTAAAGTGAGGTATGACCAAAAACTCAGGCAGATTAAATTGTTGATCTTTACTGTATTAATATCCTCAATGGTTAATATTTTATTGAATAGCAGGTAGAGAAATAAGGGTGCGGGTAGGCAGATTATCGGTGCCGCTATTAATAATTTAAAGCTGCGACTAAATCTATCTTGAATAACATTGCCTATTTGACGCGACCAGACTTTTTGCTGACGCTGCTGAGACTTTAAGAGGAAGATAGACACAGCCACTAACAGTAGATAAAAAATAGCCCAGCGCCACCATTCTTGTACCGGTTTAAAGCTCAAGGTGCGTAACTTGTGCATCGCTTGCTGAAATTGATCGGTGCTACTTTGGCTTATTTGCATGAACCATGATAAGTCGACACTAGGTACACTGGGCAGCCAGAGTAAATATTTGGTCAGGAATTTTTGGCCTAAGATAAATTGTTGGGCTATTTGATTTTCAAGCGTGAGGATTTTCGATAACTCATTGAGTTCTCGACCATAGGCTCGGTGTAAATTAGTAATTAAATTTAAGCTAGCCGCCTGCAGTTCTGCATAGTCTTGTAGTGATTGTTTGTCCCAAGTAGCGTTATCTTGGACGTTAGTGACCATATCGAGCTTTAATTGATTGAGCTCGATATTCTTTAAGCGCAATTTAGCCATTTTTGAGAGGGTGTCTTTCTTTTGCAGGGGAATTGAAAAGCGCTGACTGAAATTTCTCAATTCTATACCAAAGCTGTTTTCACTGAGTTCCAGCTGTTGTTGAATGACTTTATAGCTCTGTTGAATGAGCTGTTGCTGTTGCTCCAAAATTCGCAATCGCTCGAACAGGCTGGCCGAATGGCTGACGCTGATGCGTAATTGCTCGCTTAACATTGAATTCTGGGTCAATAAATTGATCACCGCATCAGGGTTGTCAGCCCGTTTTTGGGTGGTATTCAATTGCTCTAGTAACTGATCGGCTTCCGACTGTCTAATGCGTTGGATATTGTCTTGGTAACGACGAATTTTTTTGGTCAGTCTCTGTAGCTCAAGCTCGGTCCAGCTGAGCTTTAAACGATCGTATTCATCTTTTAGTGGAATCACTAGCAATTCTAAATTAATCGCCTGACTTTTTAAATTGTAAAGCGAAAATAATGCTTTGTTAAGCTGTTGTTGTGCTTGAGTGGTTGCACTGATTGTGGTGTCTTGACGTTGTTGTTTTAAAATTGTTAAGTCATAGCGAAGTTCAACAGGCCTAGTATTGTGCAGGTTTATATCATTTTCGATTTTATTTCGATTTTGTTTTAATTCTAACCCAGTGGATTGTAATTGGGTGAGTTCTAGCTCCAGAGTCGCCAGCTTGGCCGATTTAAGCTTGAATGGGGTGTTATTTTTCTTTTTTTGACTGAGTTGCTCTTTAAGGTGAATGGTTTTATTAGGCAGTGCTTGTAATTCTTCTTTGAAGGCCTCTATCTCTAGCTCTACGGCGTCAAGTTGTGAGTAGGTCTCTACAATTTGAAGGTAAACATCCCGAAGTTCACGGTCTTCCACCTGGTCTGCATCGGTTATCGCTAGTTGCCGCTGAGCGTTTTCCAACACTAAGTTCGCAGCGGAAAAAGCAGGGGGGGCGAGTAGCATAAGGCACAATAGAAGGCTGGGAAATGATCTCATAAATGGCTGATCCAATAGTTGAGCTATGATAGAGTCAAATATAACAGCGCAGCATATTAATTAAAGGATATTTTAGTGAGAATTGACCCTAATGAGTTGCGCCAACGACTACCGCAAAATAATCTATCAGCTAGCTTAGATGCAATTTGGCTAAATTATTTTGACTTATATGGATTAGGCGAACTTGTCGCTAAATATCACATTAACATTGATATGCACACGAGAGACAAGCAGTACACGGTGTATCAGCACTATCGACAAAAAAAAACCAGTATTGGTACCTGCATTATCGTCCATGGATACATGGACCACACGGGTCTTTACCGGCATTTGATCGCCGACCGACTTGCCGCGGGGTGGGATGTATTAATTTACGATAAAACAGGACATGGTCTATCGAGTGGGGAGTGTTATGCCATAGATAGCTTTAGTCAATATGCTGAGCAATTACAGCTGGTTTTAGAATATTTAGCCAAGTGCTGTGATAAACAATGGTTGTTAATAGGGCAAAGTACGGGAGCATCGGTGGTATTGGAGCACGCTCTGAATCCTGTTTTCAAACCTTTCAAACAAATTTCGCAACGGGTATTGCTGGCGCCGTTAGTACGCAGCAGCCACTTTTTTGCTGTGAAAATACAATATCAACTATTACGTTTTTTAGTCAAACGGGTGAAACGTGGTAAAAGTGCCAATAGCCATGATGCTGATTATTTGAATTTTATTCAGCAGGTTGATCCACTGACTCGCCGATGGATAAAAGTGAACTGGGTTGGCGCAATGTTAAGCTGGGAAAAACGATTTATCGGCTATCCTGCCTCTGATCTAGCCTTGAGGGTAATTCAGGGTGATGGGGATGAGACTGTTGATTGGCAGCATAACCTGAAGGTTATTGAACGAAAATTTCCCGGCGTAAATACCCAGATAATAAAAGATGCAAAACACCACTTGGTGAATGAAGGAAAACTGTGGCGGATGCAGGTCTTTAAACTTTTACCCTAGAGGTAAATATTATCTGTTACTGTCTGTTTCAAGCTGCTCCAGTACTAGAGTCCCTAGCGGTAATAGCTTTGATACTGACTTAGTCAAGTAGCGAAAATAAACGTTGTTTAATCTCTAAAAACTGTTCGCGAGTATAATTGTTTGCCAATACTATATTGTTTTGCTGATTCGCTTCATTAATTGAAGCCCAACGCTGTGGTGAAGAAGCTATATTTTCTCCAAAGAAGCTCAAAGTGCAGGTATTACTGGCGGCTGTTAGGTGCATTGTACCTGTTGAAGTGCTGACAAAAACGTCGAAATAACTCGCTAGTATGCAGAAATTCCTGAGAGATCCTGTCGAATTGTATAAAATCGCGGAGAAATCTAGCTTTTGACTTAACTGTTCTCTTAGTGCTTGGTCATCGGGGCCAAAAGTGAAAACTACTTTTATGGCTGGTAAATGAGCAATGCTTTTAGCAAGTATTAAATAGTCATCTACAGACAAGTTACCTGCTGCGCTGCCACCAGAACCCGGATGAAAGGCAATCAGTTTATGCTCTTTTTTGAGGCCGTGTTCACGGCGGAAACTCTCGATAATATTCAGGCTTTCATCAATATCAAAATCGATTAAAGGCTGAGAATAATTTAACTGTAAGCTTGGGTCGAAAGCTAATAACAGATCAAGATTGTATTCAAACTCTGTTTTTTTACCGCTGCTACGTCGTTGAGTAATTCGTTGGTTAAAAAGCACTTGCGCTATTTTTGTAGCAGGGGCAATTCGCTGCTTAATGCCGCAACGATAGAGAAGCCAAGCAAGTTTTGTGTCAATGAATGCGGAAATGCTGGTGTCTATGTTGGCACTTCGAATTGAAGCTAGTGTTTGTTGTAGGTTATTGGGCTCGAATAAGATGACATGATCTATGTAGGGGGTTTGGCTAGCCAGCTCAAAATTAACCTTGGAGACCAGTGCATATAAGATGAGCTCTGGTCTTTGTGTTTTAAGTACTTTGAACATTGGCAAAGTTACTATAAAATCGCCAATTTTGTCGTGTCGTGAAATTAACACTTTATTTGTCATGATTGATTTTCTCTACTTTCAAAACTAGCTTGGTATCATTTACTGTCTTTGAAAAAATTGCGGGTCTAGTTTACCAAGGTTATAAGTCTGTCTAAATTATGTCGACCTTGATGGCCCCAAGCTAGTTTTAAAATTAACATGAGCAGTGTTATTTTTTATTTTCATTGTTTAATTCAATTAACATTGCATATTTTAAATAGGTATTAAAACCCGTAAAAAGAGAAATAGTTAAACCATCAAGTCCCATAAATATTCCACCTTTTAAAATGTACTTTTTGAAAAAAGCAAAAAAACCTCTGATAGGGGGGGAAAAAACGGTAACCTTCTTGTTTTTGGCGTACAACATTTTTGCACCCCGGTAAGAAAACTTATCAATTTTTTGCGCCATCTCACTTAAGTTTTTATAAGAATAATGCATGATGTGCGAATTTAATTTTTTAATATTCTTAGCGTCCACTGCCGCGTGTCCTATGACACTTTGGTAGCCGGCTGTATTTTTGTTATATAATCTTACAATATTATCTGGGTACCAAAGTTTTTGCCATCTATCGCCTATGAATGACATTCTTCTAAATGAAATACCGTCATGTTTTATTGTGCTTAAATCTAGTGACTTAATATCTGCAATCATATCGTCAGCGAGTCGTTCGTCTGCATCTAAAGTAAGTATCCAATCATTAGAGGCAAATTGCACACCATGACGCTTTTGAGGGCCATCCCCTAAATATTTTTGAATATATACTTTAGCACCTAGTTTACGGGCAATTTCAACGGTTTTATCTTGGCTCTGGCTATCAACTACGATGATTTCGTCGCATACTTTTTTTAGTGAATCTATACACTTTTGGATATTATCTTCTTCATTAAGTGTAATTATAATTCCTGTAATCAACATTTATAGAGCCTTATCTAATTAATTTTTTAATGATCTAGTGTCTGGCGATAAACCCTTTGGCAATAGCACCTGTGCTCTACTTTTGCACCCTTACCAAACCCTACAGCAGAAGGTTTTTTAAAGAGTGTAAGCTGCGGTTGTGGCATTTTTAAAAGTAATCAGCCAGCATAGGGTGGCGTTAGATATTAACGCGGCTGCCTCTAGTGTTTGGAATATGTTTTGCTACTGATCTGCATTGGCACTAGGGTTGCTATTGTAGGCTATTTAGGTAGACGAGGACGAATAAATTTTTGCATAACAGCAGATCATTGTAAAGCGTCAGTATACTCTTATGAATTGCTTAACTGTTTCTAGTGTGTAGCAGTAGCGTTTTTTTTGGTATTTTTAAAATTATCGGGAATAGCCCCTAGATCACTCGCAACTATCGGCCCAGCTTGGGCCATAACATTGAGTATAATAGCGCCAAAACCTGCATTGACCAAGGGATGAACCAATCAATACAAGCAACTGATATAGTCCCCGTTATTATCGAGATACCCGGCAAAGGTAATGTTTTCGATCTGTTGAGTTTGTTCCTTATCATTTTTAATGTCTTGCCTTGTTCCCAAGAAAAAAGGTGGATGTCGAGGTATTGCTCTGCAGGTTTCCCCATGGTATCAATCAGCTATCGCTGCCCTTTAGGGCCGTTGTCTAGTGCATCAATACTACCGATTTAAGATTGCTCGCTAAAGCGTGGTTTAATCTTTGCACACTTTGCTTGGTCGACTATCAAATTGGTTTGAGAAAAGGCGATGATTGATAGGTTTTTCCTCAGGGGAAACCGCGATAATTATTTTTTATATATAATAGCGCGAGAGTGCGATGGTGCTGTGAAACAGCGTATAAATAGCAGGACTGAAAAATAGTTTTTCACACTGTTATCGATGCTTCCTGTTATTAAATAGGGGTGGAAAAATGCGCTATTACTAAAAAATGCGACTTGTGCCCCTTTAGTTCTATAAGCATTGAGCATGGAGCATGCCTGGCCTTTGAATTGGCAGACGCGAGAAACTAGGGATTGGCAAGCGCAAAAATGGTGAGTTGTTTTATTGCAGCACTAACTCTCGGCAATATTTAGGTGGGTAATAGTATATCCCTATCATCTGTAGCTTATTTGTCAGGCTACTCTAGATGGCGAAATTGCAGTCATCATTAGCAGAGCTGAATAGGCCGATCATTGTATGGGCGATAAGCAAAGCTCTTAATAAAGAGGGCCACAACAGTGTTGGGCTCTCTTTGATAGGGAAAAATCTTTAGAATAACCGACGACTGCGGATAGTGCCTTCGATTTCAGAGAGTTTCTCTAGGGCTCGGGCCGAACAATCCGCGTCTACATCAATGACTACATAACCTATTTTGTCATTGGTCTGTAGATGCTGACCGGAAATGTTGATATTGTTTTCAGATAAAATACTGTTAATGCTGGTCAAAACCCCCGGAACATTGTGGTGTACGTGTAATAACCTGTGTATTCCCTCTGCTTTGGCGTGATCGGGAAGAGAGACTTCGGGGAAGTTTACCGAGGTAATAGAAGCGCCATTATCACTATATTTCGATAATTTGTCAGCAACTTCAGTACCGATGCTTTTTTGCGCCTCCATGGTAGAACCACCGACATGTGGAGTCAGTATTACATTGTCGAACCCGCGGAGCGGCGAAATGAATTCATCGTCATTTGAGCGAGGTTCAACTGGGAATACATCGATCGCTGCGCCGCCAATATGTTTGTTCTTAAGTGCCACGCAAAGTGCATCTATATCGACGACAGTACCGCGAGCTGCATTGATGAAAATAGCGCCCTGTTTCATCTGTGAAAACTCAGCGGTCGACATTAGATTCTTGGTAGAGCCTACCTCTGGGATATGTAGTGAGACAATATCACTATTGGCGAGTAATTCGGCGAGGCTACTAACTTGTTTTGCATTACCTAGCGGTAATTTGCCAACCACATCGTGGAAGAGTACTTTCATACCTAAGGATTCAGCAATAATACTCAGTTGTGAGCCAATACTGCCATAGCCAATTATTCCCAAGGTTTTGTTGCGTATTTCGAATGAATTCTTCGCCGTTTTTTGCCAGATGCCGCGGTGAGCTTTGGCATTTTTCTCTGCGACACCGCGCAATAAAATAATAGATTCAGCTATCACTAATTCTGCAACTGAGCGAGTATTTGAGTAAGGGGCGTTAAACACCACGATAGCTTTTTTGGTCGCAGCCTGTAAGTCAACTTGGTTAGTGCCAATACAAAAGCAACCTACCGCCAACAATTTTTTAGCGGCAGCAAAAACTTTTTCGTTGAGTTGAGTGCGAGAGCGAATGCCGATGAAATGAACATTTGCAATACGTTCTAACAGATCTTCTTCGGATAGTGAGCCGGTGAGGTATTCTATATTGGTATAACCGTTTTGGTTAAGTGAGTCGAGGGCGCTCTGGTGTACACCTTCTAATAATAGAATCTTAATTTTGCTTTTATCTAAAGAGGTAGCATTACTCATTGTGGGCTCAGGCCTTGTATTTTGATCAAAATATTGGGAGTGGACAGCTTTTATCTCTCAAGGTATTTCGCCTTGTAGAAGGCTGAGGATATTAACATAGGGGCTGGGTTAAAAAAGCACAATCGAGTAGTAATTTGGTGATTTTTAATACGATTTTATACTATGCTTAGTGCGCTAAAAGAAAAGTTTTCAAATAAGAGAAAAAGTTTCCTATCCTCACTTAAGTTGCCTGAAACGCTGGTTAGCGGTAGAGTTTTGGGCAGGTATCCTTGAGAGAGTGAAACATAATAGAGTGGTAGCGGCGGTGGGAAATCAGCATATATCCACCGCCGACTTCGTTCTCTCTGGTAGTGGCAGTTAAAGAACAGAAGCCTAAATCGGACTTAGCACTAATTTACTGGGGAAATGCAGAATTTGGCCTTATTGTTCGCCATTTTGGTTAAATAGCGGGCTATTCGCCGCAAAACGTAAGAGCTCGGCCATAAATCTTTTTTTTCTCGCGTAGATCGGCCAAGCCCAGGCAGGCTCCTAGCTATAAAAGCATAGATATGCGGTCTGCTCTTTGACAATGACCGCGAATTCAGTATTGGCTTCGACGTTAAACTCGGTCCCGCTTGGGTAGCGCGTATATTGGCTTTGACCTGCTAGTTTAACTTGTAGTTCACCGCTAATGACTCTCATCAATTCAGCTGCGCTAGTTGAAAATACGTAATCACCGCTATCCATGACACCGCTTGTGACTTTACCTTGCGAGTTTTCAAAACTCAGAGACTTGACACTACCTTCAAAATATTCGTTTACTGCGATCATTGATAAATACCTGCTACAGACTGTGGATTAAAATTAGTTCGATTATACTGGTTAAAGTAGTAGAGCGGGCCCACCTTAAAAAACTATTTTTAACAATGGATGGATGATGATAATTTATCTAAACAACAAATGGCTAAAATATGCTCTACATCGAGTTTTACTTTGCATCTGCCTAATTTCTAGTAATGTTTATGCCACGACAGTGCCATGGCAGCAGACAGATTTTATTATCGATAGTTTTTTTGAAATTGCGCTAGGTTTTGAATATCGACAGGTAAGACAAGAAGTACGCAAATGGACTAAGCCAGTAAGAATTTATGTCGAGCATCAAGTGGGTGAATCATCGTTACACGATTTGTTACTCAATGCGCATATCAAAGATTTAGTGGATATTACGGGGCTGGACATCCGTCGAGTATCATCCGCGAAAAAGGCAAACATTAGATATTTTTTTACCTCGCAAAAGAAACTACCCGCACTGGTGCAAAGAGTCTCAGGAAAGAAATCTTTAAAGTTTTTACAATCCTCAGTGTGCATGGCTACCATGCGCACTAATAACAGTGGGAAAATAAGCAGCGCAGTCGTTTATATTGCCGTTGATCAAGCGCGCATGCATTCCAAACTGTTGAGTTGCATTGTTGAAGAGCTCACTCAAGTATTAGGCTTACCAAGAGATTCTGATAAAGTTTATCCCTCTATCTTTAATGACCGGTCCACGGATGATCTGCTCACAGGTTTAGATATTATACTGTTAAAATTACTCTACGATCCTCAGGTGAGAGTGGGTATGGGTACCGCACAATTACGGCCGTTGTTACGAAAAATTTTGCGGCAATGGCGAACTCAGGGATTGATTAAACAAGCGGCCCTACAATCCCGCTCCCTTACTCTGTGTCAATATATGGCTTGTTAGTTATACCCCCAGCAACAGCTGTCTGCTGCGGTCGTTACTGGCATCGATCTAAACATGATTAACTGTCGCTATTGGGCATGACTAAACGGCCACTGCTAGTATCGCTCATCTCGAACTATTGATCGGCTTCACCATGACCCTGTTTTGAGGATGTGGTAAAACTACTGCGCTGAATAATGTTGGCTGATAAAAAGAAGTAATCCCCAACCAGTGGCGGACACACTGAATGCTCATTGATAAGTATAAAGCCAGTAAGAACAGCACCTAGATGTCGCTATTTCGTCGATGTTGCTGGCCTTACTCATTACTCGCGAGCACTTGTGATCTCTATATTGCTGGATGAACACTGGCTAATGCGCTTTAATTAATGGGTGGGTTCCCACCCAATTATGAAAATATTTGTGCTGATATCACCCATTAAACTGAGATAATACTTTATTGCTGTTTTTAATATGATAATTTACTTCATAAATTTCAGCTGGTTGTTAGTTATTTTGTGTTTTGGCATAGTTAATGCTTTAGTGTTTCTCCGTACATGAATTATTACTAATAATATTAAAAACAAAAACGGAGTTAGAAAATGGGAAAATTAACCACAACACTTACCGCTCTTACGCTCGCTTTAAGTGTATCTACTGCTTTTGCCTCAGAATGTGATCCAGGTGAAGTCGTTGCAAAATTAAGTCACGTCACCGGCGGTACCACTCACCCAAAAGTTGTTGCGGCTAACTTATTGGCAGATCGTGTCAATAAAGAGATGAATGGAAAGTTGTGCATCGAGGTGTTTCCAAGTTCTACATTGTTCGGCGATTCTAAAGAGTTAGAAGCGCTGTTATTAGGTGATGTGCAAATCTTAGCACCGTCACTGTCTAAATTTGGTTCTTACACTCGCCAATACGGTGTTTTCGATCTACCGTTTATCTTTAAAGATATGGATGCGGCGATTCGCTTTACTAACTCTTCATCAGGTAAAGAGCTACTTAATGCGATGAATAATGTTGGGTTTGTCGGCTTGGGTTACTGGATGTCAGGTATGAAGTACTTCTCAGCCAACAAAGCGCTTCACGTACCAGCGGATGCAGAGGGTTTAAAATTCCGCGTTCAATCTTCAGATGTTGCCAAGGCGATGATCGCAGCAATGGGTGGATCTCCACAGCCAATGGCCTTCAAAGAAGTTTATGGGGCTCTACAAACGGGCGTCGTCGATGGTCAGGAAAATACTTGGTCAAACATTTACACTAAGAAGTTCTTCGAAGTACAGGATAGTACGACAGAGACCAGTCATCAACTACTCGCTTACTTGTTTATGACCTCGTCTGAGTTCCTAGATGGTTTGGAGCCTGCGGTACGTGAGCAATTCCTTAAAATATCCAATGAAGTTACTCAAACAGCTAATGAAAATGTGAAAGCGAAAGAGCAAAACAATCGCGCTAATATTTTGAAAGCAGGCGGAAAAATCAATTCGCTAACTCCAGAGCAACGTGCGACATGGGTTGAGACGATGAAGCCTGTCTGGAAGAAGTTCGAGTCTGATATCGGCGCGGATCTTATTAAGAGCGCGGCTGAAGCTTAAGTAATGCAATATAGGCGATCCAAGGCGAATATAACGAATTGTTCGAGCTGAGATCGCCGTCTGAATTACCAATAGAGTTGCAGTATGTGCTTTGTTGGTAATTCACCTTCAGTGAGATCTTATTCCGAATGTTGCATGTGATAGCTCGTGCTCTAGCAGACTCCTTGTCTTTACATATTTATATTTCTTGTTTTAGTGAACCTAGCAACATAGCGTTCAATCGAGCAGAGCTTGTAAAAACAACCAGCGTCGCTATCGCCATGACACTGCATGCTATATCCGGATTAGATTTCTCTTATTTTAGGAACAAACTGTTCCCTATCTACATCGATAAAAACTGTTATCTTGTTATTGGCTAAGTTCGAAAGTTCTCAGCAGGAGCGTTATTCATGGCTTATTGGCCTCATATTTATCTGTTAATTTTAATTCTCTGTATTTGGTTGTTAGAGCGAAGGTGGCCTGAGTTCATGGCGGCTATTGAAGAGAATATCTTGGTGGGGATTATCTCCTCTATCATGCTGGTATCCTTTGGCCAAGTTATTGCCCGCTATGGGTTTAACAGCGGTTGGGCCGCGGCGTTAGAATTTAATACCCTGGCTTTCTCATGGCTTATTTTATTGGGCATGAGCTATGGGGTGAAAACCAGCATCCACATCGGTGTTGATATTGTGCTCAATGCAGTATCCAAACCTGTGACCCGTATTATGGCTTTAACGGGAGCGGTGGGTTGTATGTTCTACGGCTTGATCTTGCTTGATTCTACCTGGTTGCAGTTATTGGGTGTTGATGTACGCGGTGGCGCCATCGAATACTGGGCGAAGATGTACCAAATTGGTATCGGCTCAGAGGAACTGCGCTATCCAGAGTTTGCCCAAGAAATGTTTGGGCTTCAACCTAGAGTACACCGTTGGCTAGTGCTGGTTATTTTACCGATTAGTTTAGCGTTACTGGTGTACCGCTCGCTGCAGGCTTTTGTCGATATATATACCGGTAAACGCCGCATGCTCATCAGTGGTCACGAAGGGCAGGAAATGGTCGAGGAAAACAGAGGCATCATTAAAGATTAGTCATCGGTCATTAATGCACAATATCTATCGTTAATTGTTAAGGAACAAGCACTGTGGAAGCACTCATTTTATTTGGAATAGTATTAGCCTTGCTGTTTTTGGGATTACCTGTTGGTATCTCACTCGGCCTGTCATCTATACTATTCATTACCTTTATTTCAGATGCCAAACTGACATCTGTGGCTATCTCGCTATTTGGTGCCGGACAGCACTATACGTTACTGGCGATCCCCTTCTTTATTATCGCCTCGTCGTTTATGTCGACAGGCGGTGTGGCGAAGCGACTCATTAATTTTGCGATTGCCTGTGTCGGTCACTTTCGTGGTGGTTTGGCAATGGCCTCGGTGTTGGCTTGTATGATGTTTGCCGCTCTGTCAGGTTCATCACCTGCAACGGTGGTGGCTATCGGCAGTATCGCCATTGTTGGCATGCGTCAAGTCGGTTACTCAAAAGAATTTTCAGCGGGCATTATTGCCAATGCTGGAACACTGGGCATTCTCATCCCTCCTTCTATTGTGATGGTGGTCTACGCCTCTGCGACAGAAGTTTCGGTTGGTCGGATGTTTTTAGCAGGGGTCATCCCCGGTATATTGGCAGGCTCCATGCTGATGCTGGCTATTTACGTAGTGGCGAGAATCAAAAACCTACCCTCTGAGCCTTGGAGAGGTTTTGGGGCTATCGTCCAGGGCGGTAAAGAAGCGGGTTGGGGGCTATTCTTAATTGTCATCATTATGGGTGGCATCTATGGGGGTGCATTTACCCCGACAGAAGCAGCGGCAGTTGCGGCGCTCTATTCAATTTTTATCGCGCTGTTTGTCTACCGTGATATGGGGCCACTAAAAGGCATTCGCTGGGTGAGTGATACTGACTCAGCAGAGGCCAGAGTGGGTTTTAATGGTTTGGTATACGGGATATCCTTTTTCATGGTTTGGATGATCATGTCATTTTTTGCCCTGGCTGATTCCGAGACAAGTACGGCTGCTTCACGCGCTCAGTGGGGTGGTTCGTTAAGTGCTGCCTTAAGTGTTTTTTACATTTACAAGCGAGGCTCAAAATTATCAGGCGGTATCGTGCAATGCGTGATGGCGGGACTGCAAGTTTGGGCACGTAACTTGTTATTACTGACCAGACTGTTTTTTCCGGCGCTATACGGTAAAGAAACCCGTGCAGTGATGCTGGAAGGCACTAAGACGACACTAATGTTGATGTTTATCATCGCAAATGCGCTCCTCTTTGCCCATACTCTCTCTGAAGAACGTATCCCGCAAATGGTGACTGAGTGGATGCTCGGCGTTGGTTTCAATTGGTTTACCTTCTTAATTGCGGTTAACATATTGCTGTTGTTAGGTGGTCAGTTCATGGAGCCTTCAGGGCTGCTGTTAATCGTCGCGCCAATTGTCTTCCCAATTGCCATGAAATTGGGAATAGACCCTATTCACTTAGGTATCATCATGGTGGTTAATATGGAAATTGGCATGATAACGCCACCCATAGGTTTGAACTTATTTGTCACTTCAGCCATCACCAACATGAGTTTATCAAAAGTGGTAAAAGCGGCAATGCCTTTCATGTTAGTGCTAATGCTGTTTTTGGTGATCGTTACCTACGTACCTTGGTTATCGACTGCCTTGCCTTACAGTATAATGGGTCCAGAAATTATAAACCCTTAGATTTTAAACCCCTGGACTATATGTACAGGGGGCTCTAGATACTGTTAAAGAAAGAACTTAAGCTCTATTAGCAGACCTTTGATTACCCTAATGGTATGTTTGTGCCGTTAGGGTAGTGGTAAGCTGACCCTCCTTTGAATCGCGAGTAAAAACCAATAGTGCTCTGGTCTTGTTGAGCGAACATTAATGAATCGCGATTGAGACCTCTGCCAACATACTCTAGAAGCGGCTGCGCTGCACGTTCATTAACTGCAGTAGCTTCAATAAGAGCTGCCAGTCGCCTCACTATAACTGCTTGTTTTATCCTCGCTCGCCACGTTCTACAGACGTTTTTATAAACCTAACCTCTGCAATGGCTACGAACTGATTGGTAAAAAGAAATTTTTCTCATGGGTGTGATGCTCGGTGCAGGCTTAAGCCTCTTAAAAGAGCCATATCGTCAAAATTCTCATGTTTGAAAGATATGTTTTTAATGGGCGCGCTGTCAGCGATGATGCTTTGGCTACGGTGGTTTGATAGATTGTGGCTGGTTATAGAAGATAAATGCACTAGCAGATGAATAGATGTATTTCACCAGTGGTCAGCCGACAAAGCTAATAAATTCCATCGCTAGTAATCAATAACCGATCCGAGAGCTCCCCAAGCGACTAGACGATGGCTTGGCAAGTTAGTTAAAGTAAACGCATTGCAAATGCTAGCTCTGTATCTATTCATTAAAAGGTCGGCTCTCTCACTGTTGCTGTCAAAAACTAGATAAAACGCTTACCTTAGCTCACTTGGTTTCGCTGAGTATAGTGGTAATAAGCTAAGATTTTTGTCGCGATCCAAGCAGATAAATAATCGTCAATTCTCCCTGCTTGCAATATTTCAAAAAGTCCATTTATTTGGTGATTGTCGATAAGCGGATTTCAGTCATGACAACCGTAACATTACCTTCACACATAATAGAGACAATCAGAATGATTGATTGATAATTTTAGTCGCTTGAGTGGCCCAAACGTATAGCAGTGATACATGTTACTCGGAACCAGTGGTGGCTGTTTTCTTAACACAAGCTATGGAGTGCCCACCCATAAACAGCTGGCTACTGCAGTAGTCACCTAGGCCCGAACTGAAGACTATTAGATATCGTTATTGATAATGACAAAGCGCCACATCAGTATCGGTGATATCGATCCATTGGATCGTCCTCGTTACGACCTAGTTTCTGGATGAATACCCATTAAGTTTTTGATTAACTAACCAGTCTAAGATGCTTGGCATTACAGTGGTTAATAGTCTCTAGTTGGTCTATACCAGATCAAGAAGAAATGATATGAATAATATATTAGCGCCGATAGAGTCTTTCAATAATCCGTATTTACTGCTGACTCCATGGCTATTGAGTACGACATGCAGCGTCAAAAACGCAATGTAAAAAAATGGCTGTACTTGGGATCGAGCCTATCACAGCATAGTGCAGAAAATTAGAGCTGAGTTAGTTGCACTGACCACTCCACTACCGAGCTATAGCACTGTATTGATGCAGGGTAGTGTACAGCAAGTGTGGAATCTGTGATCGGTTCTGTCAGACCTGTCGGCGGAAAATTGGCCGTTTTGACTAATGGGGTTTACGGCAAACGTATGCTAGAAATTGCAAAATACTTGCAGATACCCAGCGTTGATATTGAGAGCGAAGAGGTAATGGCGGTGGACGTTCTGCAGCTCGAACAGGTGTTGGCAGAGGATTCAAGTATTACTCAGGTCGCGGTGGTTCACTGTGAAACGACTACTGGGATGCTCAATCACGATTCGTCAGGTAGCAGCAGTAGCCAAAAAATATGACAAAATATTTATTGTGGATGCGATGAGTAGTTTTGGTGGGATCGAGATGGACATTGCAGACTTGCTCATTGACTACTTCTTTAGTGTTCGAATAAGTGCATACAAGGTGTGCCTGGAATTAATAATCAATTTAGCCGTATATAAAAATATTGACAAAGAAGATTATAAAATCTAAGATTGAGCTATCTGGTATATACCAGATTGAAATTAAATTTTGGGTTGTCAATTAACCCGCGTAATTAATGACAGAGGCGCCATTATGAATACCCCAGCTGATTTTGTTTTTACCCGCTCTTATCGTGGCAGAGTGCAAGCCGTAATACTGGATTGGAGTGGCACTACTGCCGATGCATATGTGATTGCCCCAGCAGTGGTATTTGTTGAGGTGTTTAAAAACCAAGGCGTTGAAATTAGTATGTTAGAAGCGCGTGGTCCAATGGGGTTGCGCAAAGACCTACACATTAAAATGTTGACAGAAGACCCGGTCATTCGCGCTCGTTGGAAGAGTATTAAGGGCCAGTACCCTAACGATGAAGATGTGGCGAACATGTTCGCCGAGTTCGTGCCCGCTCAAGTTGCCTGTTTACCCCAGTACACCACTTTACTTCCCGGTATTGCTGAAGTGACCCAACAATTACAGAGAGATGGAATAAAATTAGGTGTGTCTACTGGCTTTACGCGGCCGATGGTAGATGTTTTGTTAAAAGCGGCGATTGAACAGGGCTTTACTCCAGATGTAACCGTAGCGGGAGATGAAGTTCTTAATGGCGCCAGACCTAAGCCACATATGGTTTACAAAAATTTAGACTTGTTAGATGTTACAACTATTCAATCGGTGGTTAAAGTTGATGATACTACCTCTGGTGTTGGTGAGGGCTTGAATGCCGGTTGTTGGGCAGTAGGGGTGGCACGTTACAGCAACTATATGAATATTAATTCTCTGGAAGAAGCCGCTGCATTAACCCAGAGTGATATTACTCGACTTACCGAGGAAACTAGGAAGTTGCTGAGAGAAGCCGGGGCTCACTATGTTATCGATACCATTACTGATTTGCCCGCCGTCATTGATGATATAAATGCGCGCTTAGCACGCGGCGAACGCCCATAGAAATAGCTAGAGCGCAGGATGTAAGCCACAGTGTTTAGTGCTTGTTGTGGATAGCCAGCTCCTGGATGAATAATCTAGGAGTTTGGTTAAAAGTGTCAGCTATTATTCTCTGGGGGTAAGTCGAAGGTCGGTAAATCCGAGCTTTGCATAGCTTACATTAAATAATGGCTGCGCCTCTTAGACTGAATTTAGCTATCCTCAGTAGTATTTTATTACTGTATAACAGGCCCTGCTTTAAGCATTAAGTTACTGTCATTTTTATCTTTGCTAAGTACTGCAGAGCGCTGCATTGTTTCAGCTCCCCTAGGGCTGTACAATGACCAGCTTTGAATTTTAAACTGGTTATCTCCATGAAAGATTTGCATATCCCATATTATATTAGGCTCCGCGATACACTGGCAGAGCAAATAGCTGCGGGTGCCATGGCGGCCCACGATAAACTCCCCTCTGAGCGAGAGCTTAAGGAGAGTTACGATATCAATCGGGTAACAGTACGCCAGGCGTTGATGCAATTAGAATCAGAGGGACTTGTTTATCGTTTGATCAGGCGTGGCTGGTACGTGTCGCCACCGCGCTTAAACTACGACCCCACCAACGCGATTGGCTTTATGCAGAATGTTAGTGCCCAGGGGCGGGTGCCAAGCACGGTGATTTTGTCGAAGAGTGAAATTGTGGCTACGCAGTGGGCGAGAGAAAAATTGCAGCTTGGGGCTGGCGAAAAACAATACTTATTGCGCCGGCGACGCTTAATTGATGGCCATTCTGTCTTAGTTGAACATATTCATATCAATGCTAAATTATGCTCAGGGCTACTTGATTTAACTTTAGAGGGCTCGTTGACAGAAGTATTTAAAGAGCAATTCGACCTTAAAATAGCTCGAGTAGAAATCACTATGTATCCTGCACCGCTCCCCGAGGCGCAGGCAGATGAGCTGCAGGTAATCGCGGGGACTCCCGGATTGCTATTGATGCGCTCAAGTTACGATCAACATGATAACGTAGTTACCTTTGATCAAGAATTCTGGCGACATGATGCCCTGCAAATTTCACTGCAAGTTAATAATTGAACGGGTTGATTTAGAAGTGAAGATAACAACGCAAAGTTGGCAGTTAAGAGAGCCCTATCGACAACCAGCACTTTTGGAACTAGGATGACGTTCGCTGCGTTTGCGTTGATAGTATTGGCAGCGTGTATACATGCAGGTTGGAATACGCTCAGTAAACGCTCCGGTGGGTATTTAAATTTATACATGTGGGCAATGGGGTTTGGGGCGTTGATCTACAGTCCACTCATGTTGCTTAACTGGCAAAAAATTGTCCATTTACCGGGGGAGTTCTGGGGACTGTTAGCCATGTCTGCCCTCTGTCAATCACTGTATTTATTTGGACTGGCAAAAGCTTATCAAAGCGCTGATTTGTCGATGGTCTATCCCCTCGCTAGAGCGTTACCAGTATTGATGGTGCCGCTGTTCTTGTTATTGTCACCGAGAGTAAGCGAGTTTTCAATGATAGATACCCTGGGGGTATTATTGATTGCCTTGGGGGCATTGGCTATGCCACTAACTCGTTGGCGGAATTTTAAGCTACGCCTCTATTTACAGCCAGCAGTAGGTTGGGCGATCTGCGCCGCTGTTGGTACTGCAGGTTACTCTATTATAGATAATCTAGCCCTTGAAGTGATGGACGAACAAACGCTGGTTGGTTTTAATGCGGGAGCAAGTTATGTGGTATTACAGGCTCTAAGTACTGCATTCACTTTGATGCTCGTTTCTGCATTGGTATTTAAAACACCGTTAGAGTGGCCAGTGAATGTGAAAGTGTCTGTATTGACGGGTCTTTTTTTGGTTGGTACCTACTTATTGGTGCTGGTGAGTATGACCATGGTTGTAGAGGTAAGTTATGTTGTCGCGCTACGCCAGTTGAGTATTCCAATCGGAGTTGTGATTGGCGTGTTTTGGCTAAAAGAGAAAGTCACCGTTCCTAGATTACAGGGGCTTTGTCTGATGTTGATTGGAATCATAATTGTATCGCTGCGCTTTTAGCCCTACTGCAGAAGATTAATAGCCTGTAGTGTGGCAAAAACCAAATAAATTAAGTTAATTTTAAATAGCGGTTGACGTCCGCGTTTATCTGTATATAATTCGCCTCCTCGCTACGGGGTGACCCGAAAAACACAGCGAGGCGAACTGTTTCAAATTAAATATAAGGCTTTGCTTTATAAGGAATAAAACAGTTTTTGGTTAAGTTTTAATCGGTTTGTTAGGCTTTCTCTTCAACGAAAAGAAAATCAAAAATAAACAAATAAATGATTGACTTAACGAGGCGCGAATATATAATACGCACCTCACTTAAACGGAGCCGCAAACATGCAGCTCAGCAAGCTTCTAGCTTGGCTCAAACGTTTAAGAACTTCTTCTCTCAACGAGATGAAGCGCTCTTTAAAAATTTGGTCAGATAATTCGTGTGGGCGCTTGTCGATATTAGCTACAAAAGCTTAAT
>JABSRA010000128.1 GCA_013215445.1 Oceanospirillaceae bacterium | reverse complement strand
GTGGCCGGTGCATTGAGAATTGCAGAGCAAATATCTGATGCAGTCATCGTCTGTATTATTTGTGACAGAGGGGATCGCTATTTATCTACTGGAGTGTTTACTCATCAATAGTTATCTTAAAAACGAAAATTACGGGTTTGATAAACCCCCATTGCTGAGTAGAAATATCAGTCAATTAGGGTTTTTCTGTTGGAATTTGAGACAAGGAACGGTACTTAGTTATGGTTAAGGTTAGGGATGATCATCCAGTAAATGATGATGGTTCGGTGGATATCACACTTTGGATCTCAATGATTGAAGAGAACATCACGCTTAAAAATCCCGATATACTCTATCAGGCTTGTGTGATGGCCAGAGATATTTATGACCATAATAAGGCCATTACCGATGACTGGAGTGAATACGGCAACGGTAGCTTTCTAATTGGCATAGAAATGGCGCAAATCCTATCTGAGCTACAGCAGAGTGAAAATTCAATTGTCGCCGCCGTCTTGTACCGATCAGTCAGAGAGAAGAAACTGAGTGTTGCAGAGGTTAAAAAGCATTTTGGCAGTAAAGTCGGAAAATTAATTGAAGGTGTGTTGCAAATGGCTGCCATTGCCAGCCGTGTCAATCCGCGTACCGGCGAGTCTGTGTTGGGCTCTGATTCACCACAAGTAGATACTGTGCGTAAAATGTTAGTCGCTATGATCGACGATGTTAGCGTGGCCCTGATAAAGATAGCCGAGCGAACCTGTGCAATTCGTAACGTGAAAAATGCAGATAGAATGAAACGCTATTTAGTGGCGCGTGAAGTGTTTGATATTTATGCCCCGCTCGCACATAGATTAGGTATTGGCCAGATAAAATGGGAACTGGAAGATCTTTCCTTTCGCTATTTAAAACCCAATGACTATAAAACCATCGCCAAAATGTTGGATGGAAAACGCATTGAACGCGAAGCATTTATCGATACAGCGGTCAGTACCGTCTATGAAAAACTAAGAGAGCAAAGTATCGAGCCGGATGTGAAAGGCCGAGCTAAGCACATCTACAGTATTTGGCGTAAAATGCAGCGCAAAAATATTGAATTCTCTCAGGTTTACGACATGCGTGCAGTGCGTGTATTAGTCCCAAATGTGAGAGATTGTTATGCAACGCTGGGCATAGTACATGGTATTTGGCGTAACATTCCCCATGAATTTGATGACTATATCGCCTCACCTAAGCCCAATGGCTACCGTTCTCTACATACCGCGGTATTTGGTCCTGAAGGTAAGGTTCTAGAGATACAAATTCGCACCCCAGAAATGCATGAAGAAGCGGAGTTGGGGGTGTGTGCGCACCATGTATATAAGGGCACAGACACTGGCGCTGGCAGTGATTCTTATGAGGATAAAATTACTTGGTTGCGTCAGGTTCTCGATTGGCATGAAGACTTAGGCGAGGCTGAAGGGCTTGGGGATATTTTAAGATCGGATGTCGTAGAAGACAGATTGTATCTATTTACGCCCGACGGTCATGTCATTGATATGCAAAATGGTGCAACAGCGATAGATTTCGCCTATCGAGTGCACACTGAAATCGGCCACCGCTGCTGTGGAGCAAAGGTTAATGGTCGGATTATTCCCTTGAATAAACCGTTGGTGACCGGTGATCAGGTTGAAATTTTAACCGGTTCGGAGCAGCGTCCCCGTCGCGATTGGTTAAATGCGAATTTAGGTTTTGTCACCACCTCTAAGGCCCGCGCCAGGGTGGCTAATTGGTTTAAATTGCAAGATAAAGACAAGAATACTGCCGCGGGTCGAATTATCATCGAGCGGGAGTTTACCCGTCTGGCAATTAATAGCAGTGATGTCGATCTTAAAAGTGTGGCGGAAAAAGTAAATTATCAGAAGGTCAGCGACATGTTTGCAGCGCTCGGTGCTGGTGATGTACGCCTGTCGCAAATACTCAACGCAGCACAGTCTCAATTAGGTGATAAAACGGCTGAAAACCAGCTGCCACTGGTATTAAATAGTGCTTCAAAATCGATGGACACTGTGGCTAAAGATGCCGGTATTAGTATTCTTGGCGTCGGTAATTTATTGACCAATATTGCATCTTGTTGCCAGCCGGTGCCCGGGGATCTGATCAGTGGCTATATAACCCAAAGCAGAGGCGTTTCTATTCATCGTGATGACTGCTCAAATTTGCTAACGCTACGCGCCAATGATGCAGTGAGAGTAGTCCCTGTTGATTGGGGCGAGAAAGGGGAGCGTACTTTTCCGGTTGATATCGCAATCATTGCCTATGATAGGTCAAGTTTATTGAGGGATCTGATGAATGTTTTTTCCAATGAACACTGTAATGTAATCTCAGCTAATACCCATACTGATCGGCAAAATAGCACCGCGGAATTCTTTTTTACCATCGAAGTTTCTAGGTTGGAAAATTTAGGACGAATTATGGATAAAATTAACCAAGTTCCGAATGTTATTAACATTAAACGCAATCGAAATATGAAGAGTTAGGAGAGACTTGTTGAGCGGTGAAAAATATCAATTAATAGATTTAGTCTATTTAATGCAGCGCTTAAGGGAGCCTGACTTTGGTTGTCCCTGGGATATTAAACAGGATTTTTCAAGCTTAGTGCCGTTCACTGTAGAGGAGTGTTATGAGGTAATTGATGCCATTGAACGGCAAGATTTTCCACACCTCAAGGAAGAATTGGGTGATTTATTATTTCAAATAATTTTCTATTCTGAATTGGCAAATGAAGATCAAGTCTTTGATTTATCGGATGTTATACATGATTTAGTGACTAAACTAATTCGCCGTCATCCCCACGTGTTCGCCAACCAGGACCTCTACTCTAAAGTATCAAATCGACTTAGTGAAGCGCAGATAAGTAGCAACTGGGACGACATAAAAAAGCGTGAAAGAGCGCTGAAAAGTAATAATCAACAACGTGCTGATAAGCTTCTGGATGATATTCCCAATGCTCTACCCGCACTGCTCAGGGCTGAAAAATTACAGCGTCGGGCTGCATCTGTTGGTTTTGATTGGCATACTCTAGGGCCAGTGATCGGAAAAATAGAAGAGGAGCTGGCCGAGTTAAAAGAGGCGGTTCTCAGCGGTAATCACACCCATATTAAAGATGAAATGGGCGATTTCTTATTTGCTCAAGTTAATTTAGCGCGCCACTTAAAGGTCAATCCAGAAGAGGCGTTGCGGGGAACAAATCGTAAATTTCAGCGGCGCTTCAACTACGTCGAAGAGCAGGTGGATAACAGTGATAAAAGTTGGCAGCAGTTTGAATTACCAGAGCTGGATAACTTTTGGAATGAAGCAAAAAAACAAGGATTGTAAGTTAAAATGAGCAATAAATACTAATAAAGGTTGAGTCCGGTAGCGCTTTAGATTAGTCTCGGCTGCTTCATTATATTTAACAAAACTGTAACTTGTTGGCTAATCAGTGGTCTTGAACATGTTTGTTAAGTGTCAATGAATTTTTCAATGCTACCATTGTCCTATGGTGAATACTGTGAAATACCGTATCCTGTTGGGCTAATATAGTTCTATAAGCCCTTTGTAATAGGGATGCTAGCATAAAACAAATTTTTAAGTTAACAATAGGAGTCAATCCTCAATGCGTATAATCCTTCTAGGTGCGCCTGGCGCAGGCAAGGGAACACAAGCTCAGTTTATTACTGAAAAGTATAAAATCCCACAAATTTCCACCGGCGATATGTTACGTGCCGCTGTTAAGGCACAGTCTCCGTTAGGAGTTGAGGCTAAAAAGGTCATGGATGCAGGGCAATTAGTTTCCGATGAGATTATTATCGGCTTGGTAAAAGAGCGTATTGCACAGGCAGATTGTGTTAATGGCTTTTTACTGGATGGTTTTCCGCGTACCATTCCACAGGCGGATGCATTAAAAGAAGCCAAAGTACCCATTGATGCCGTTGTTGAAATAGATGTCGCTGACGATGAAATCATCAAGCGCATGAGTGGGCGCAGAATGCACCCCGCGTCGGGGCGGACTTATCATGTTATTTTTAATCCACCGAAAACAGCAGATGTGGATGACGAATCGGGTGAGGCGCTCATTCAGCGCGAAGATGATAAGCCTGAGACTGTTGCTAAACGATTAAGTGTCTATCACGATCAAACCGAACCACTGATTAATTATTATAGAGAATGGGGGGTAGCTGACGCTGAGAATGCGCCCGCTTATGTCTATATTCCAGGGGTCGGCACAGTGAGTGATATCAAGCAAAAAGTAATTCTTGGCTTAGCTGATAAATAAGCATTATAATATGCATAAAGCCGCTTAGAGCGGCTTTTTTTATGCATAATAATAATAGAGTGCTACTTAATAGCGCCGATGGCGAGTTAATAAATTTAAATTTTATCGATTGAAAAATGACTGGAATAGATGGGCAGCGGTTATGTCTAAGCAAAGAAAAATAGCGATAGTATTGGTTAATATAGGCACGCCCACTGAGCCGAATGCTAAATCAGTGGCGGGCTTTTTAGGTGAGTTTCTTGCCGACCCTAGGGTTATAGAGGGCAGAGGGCTTAGACGGTGGTTGTGGTTGGCAATACTGAAATTTATTGTGTTGCGGACTCGACCGAAAAAAGTGGCAAAACTGTACCAAGAAATTTGGCAGCAGGATTCGCCCATGCGTAATATCATGAATGCGCAAGTGAAGGCTTTACAAAAACGCTTGGATGCTAAGTATAAAGAGCCTCCTCAGGTTTTTATGGCGATGACTTATGGCGCGCAAAATTTTGCGCAATTATTAGTCCAGTTACAGCAGCAGAGCTATACTCAAGTCTTTGTGGTACCGATGTTTCCTCAGTATTCTGCCACCTCTACGGGTCCGGTTTACGATGCAGTGGCAAACTTTCAACGTGCTGCCCGTGAAGTGCTAGATATAAGAGTTGTGAAGTCCTATTACGACGATGAAAATTTTATCGCTGCACTTACTCAATCTTTAGAGCAACACTGGCAAGAGAATATACCGGCTGCCAAGACCATTTTCTCCTACCATGGCATCCCCCAACAGTATGTGGATGCAGGGGACCCCTACCAAAGGCATTGCCTGGAGACCACTGAATTAGTAAAAGCGGCGTTAGTAGAGGGTGACTTTGCCGCACAAGCGGACAATATCGTTAGTACATTCCAGTCTAGGTTTGGTAGAACTGCGTGGATACAACCTTATACTGATAAGTCTCTAAAGGCACTAGCGGTACAAAAGGTGGATTCTGTTGATATCATTTGCCCAGCCTTTTCTGCAGATTGCCTTGAGACATTAGAAGAAATAGCCAAAACTAATAAGACCCTTTTTATAGAGAATGGAGGGCGGCAATATCGCTATATTGCGGCGCTTAATGATCAGCCATTATTTATTGATTGCCTGCTAAACATTGTACAACAACAAGCCAGCGATTGGCTGGGAGATAAAATTGAACCCTGATATCATCTTTGGTTTTCACGCGGTGAAAACAACCCTTAAGCATGATTCCTCTAGAATTAAAAAACTTCTGATAATTTCTGAACGCAAAGATCAGCGAATTGGAGAAGTGATTGAGACTGCAAATGCGCTCAATATTCCTATTGAGCGCATTCATCGTAAAGAGCTCGACGAGCAAACCGGCAAGGCCGCTCATCAGGGTGTAGCACTATTGTGTGAGCCAATTAAGGCCAGAGGTGAAGCTTTCTTAGAGCGTCTGCTGGATGACTTATCTGAGCCTGCTTTCCTGCTGGTATTAGATGGGGTGACAGACCCGCACAATTTGGGTGCCTGTATTCGCAGTGCTGATGCGGCTGGTGTCCACGCGGTGATCGCTCCAAAAAACAACTCGGCGCCGTTAAATGCAACTGTCGCAAAAGTAGCCTGTGGTGCGGTCAATGTAATTCCCTATGTGCAAGTGACTAATTTGGCTAGAACTTTACAGCATTTACAGCAACGTGGAATTTGGCTGGCAGGTACTTCAGGGGACGCAGAACAATACCTTTATCAGGCTGATTTAGTGGGGCCATTGGCTCTAGTGATGGGGGCAGAGGGAAAGGGGATGCGGCGTTTAACCCAGGAAAATTGTGACTTCTTGTTAAAAATTCCGATGGTGGGCGAGGTGAGTAGCTTAAACGTGTCAGTGGCGACCGGAGTTTGCCTTTACGAGGCAGTGCGGCAGAGAACTCAGCAGTAAAAAAATAATTAAGATAAAAAACCCGCAGCAGCGGGTTTTTTGGTTTAGGTTAAACATTTATCTCAGCGAGAGGAAGCGCTGAGATAAATGTTGTTAATCTTAAACCGTTAACATTCTATAGAGAGACACCCAATTTTTTCAGAGTGTCGATAGTTAACTGACCCGACGCCAAATTGTTGGCTTTTTGATAGGCATTGGTGGCTGAGAGCGTTTCTGAGCCTAAAACGCCATCGATAGGCCCAGGGTTATATCCCTCGCCTTTTAAAGCTTGTTGTAACCGTTGAATCACTCCACGAGTGGTGTTTGTTTCGCAGAGGATAGAGCGCCATTCAAGGTGTGAATCGGCCACTTTAATACGTTTGGTGATGGTTTGTGTCTTGCCGGGAAGTTCGATAGTTTGCTGTGATGCTGGGGTAACTAGCTTGTGGATATGTACATTTTTATAAGTAGCCGGGATGACAATCGAGCGGGTGGTCGCAGCTTGATCGATGACCCTGCGGGTTATGGTTTGGGTTTTTGCGGGTATTTCAATGGTTCTGACACTGGTTGGGGTATCTAGGACACGTTTGGTGATGGTTCTATAAGTCGCCGGTACTTCTACTAAACACATGATTTCACCGGTGAGAGTGTCTATTTTTTGAATAGGACCTTTACCCTTTTTCCACTCGGTATGTGCAGCTCTGATGAGTATTTGTTCTGTTACGTTACGATAGGTGGCGGGAAGGGTCTCGTACCTAGTCGAGGCCTCTTGCACCACTATCGTTTCTGTCACCGTTGTGTAAGTGGCGGGAATAACTTCCAATCGAGAACTCTCCGCTCTATTTACTACTCTCTGAGTGGTATTTTCATACCTTGCTGGGGTGGTTTGAATACGTTGTGACGGAGCGACTGTCTGAATTGTTTCGTTTCTGGTCTCGTATCGGGCGGGGGTTAGTACTCTCGCATAACATTCACCGGCTTTTGGATTCGGTGGTGTTAGTCCAGAACCTTGTAGGCGTTGTATTTCAGCTTCCAGCATCCCTATGCGGCTCTTGTCCTCAGTGTAAGATTGACTATTAGCTGTTGAATTTCCAACTTGGGTATCGTCCTCGTTATAGGCACTGTCAGATTGATAGTTTGCACAGCCACTGAGTATCGAGACACTGAGGGCTGAAAGTAGTAATCCTTGAGTTTTAAATTTCATTTTATCACTTCCTTGCAATGGATGAATATAATTAATAGAAACTGTATTAACAACATTTGAGTCGTTCAATAGCAGCATAACAAAAATAATACGCCGCTTATACTTGTTAAGCTACAATTCATTATTTATTCAGGTAGTGTAAATGATAGAGGCGGGCAT
>JABSRA010000127.1 GCA_013215445.1 Oceanospirillaceae bacterium | reverse complement strand
AGCGCCTATTTGTTTTATAAATATGCCCGTCATAAGTTTAGTAATGATCACTGGGTCGATAAATGGGGCGAGGCATTAACCCCCGCAGGGCTAGTAGCTCAGGCGAAGCGGATGATCGATGAATACGGTTTTCAATCTATTAAATTTAAGGCCGGTGTCTTTGAGCCACAACAGGAAATTGAGGCCCTACAAGCCCTGAGAAAGGCCTTTCCCAATCATCCGTTACGGATAGATCCCAATGGTGGATGGTCAGTGCAAACTACCAAAAAACTACTGCAGCAGTTTGATGACGGATTACTGCAATACCTTGAAGATCCCGTGCCAGGCAAAGAGGCGATGGGTGAAATTAGCGCGGTAACCGATATCCCGCTGGCGACTAATATGTGTGTCATTGGCTTCTTTGATATAGCCGAAGCGATTAAATTAGACGCCGTGCAAGTGATTCTCTCTGATCATCATTACTGGGGAGGGCTAAAAGCCACGCAAGCGCTAGCGGCAATTTGTAAAACGTGGAATATCGGACTGTCAATGCATTCCAACTCACATTTGGGCATCAGTTTGATGGCGATGACACATGCAGCATCGACCATAGAAAATCTTACCTATGCCTGCGATACACACTACCCATGGCAGGAGGAAGAGGTGATTAAAGGCGGCAAAATCACCTTCAATAATGGTGCGGTTAGAGTGACAGATCAACCGGGGCTAGGCATAGAATTGGATCAGGATGCACTGGCTAAATTGGCTGAAAATTATCGTACTTGTGGGATTAGATCGAGAAATGATGTGGCAGAAATGCAAAAGTATCAGCCTGATTGGACTGGAGCAGTCCCCAGGTTTTAACTAAACCTTGGGCTAGCGGTGTGACTGCTGCTTAGGTTAGCACGAGGGTTTCGATAAAATATGCATTTATCAGAAACCCGCTATCGGTGATAGCCATTGTTTGTGGCTATTGTTTTCTGGAAGCAGCAGATAGCAGCCTTGATTCGCTGGCACCATAACCATTATCTTGCCAGTGGCGATTCTGCTGAGTTGACCAAAATAAGCTCTGGTCGATACAGACGCTGTGCTCAATGCAGTATTAGCCAGAAAAAAATCTCAATAAAGTGATTAGCACTGTACGACTAAGGTGTAGTGGCATAATATATCTATTCTTTAAAGCAATAATCATAAAGGTATTTACACTTATGTTTTCACATTTACAGCAACCACCTGCTGATCCCATTTTAGGCCTATCGGTTAAATTCAAAGCAGATAACAACCCTCATAAAATTGACCTTAGTGCTGGCATTTATAAAGATGGGGCGGGTATTACCCCAGTATTGGCCTGTGTGAAAACCGCTGAAAAGTTTCGGCTTGAAAACGAAGCCAGTAAAGCCTATTTGGGTTCTGCAGGCTCCGCGGTGTTTAATGAGCGAATAGCGGCGCTGATTTTAGGTGACCATCAAGTTATCCGCCAAGATAGAATTCGTACTATATCAACGCCTGGTGGCACCGGTGCACTACGCATTGCTGCTGAACTGATTAATAAAACCAAACCCGGTGCGACTATTTGGGTCAGTAACCCTACTTGGGCTAATCATCAAGGTGTTTTCAAAGCGGCTGGCCTGACCGTGAAAACCTATCCATATTATGATTACGAAAATAACGGTTTAGATTTTACTGCCATGCTGGAAGCACTTAAACAAGTGTCTAAAGATGATGCGGTGTTATTACATGCCTGCTGTCACAATCCCAGCGGCATGGATTTAAATCCTCAGCAGTGGCAGCAAGTTGCAGAGCTCAGTAAAGAGATTGGTTTCATGCCGGTGATTGATATCGCCTATCAAGGCTTTGGCCAAGGTTTAGACATCGATGCCTACGGCCTGCGGTTAATGGCTGATACAGTAGAGCAAATGCTGATTTGTAGTTCCTGCTCAAAGAATTTTGGCCTCTATCGCGATCGCATCGGCGCCTGTTCTATTATTGGTAAAACTGCCAGTAGTACCGCTATTATTAGCGCGGTGATGATCACCGTAGTGCGGGTTAATTATTCTATGCCACCGGCCCATGGTGCAGCGATCGTCGAGACGATTTTAGGCTCACAGGAGCTAACTCAGCAGTGGTATATTGAATTAAAAGAGATGCGTGATCGCATCGGTGATATGCGAACATTGCTGGTCGATAAGCTGGTTGAACATGGGGTTAATCGCGATTTCAGCTTCATTACTCGACAAAACGGCATGTTCTCATTCTTAGGCATCGATGCAGATCAGATTCAGCGTTTGCAGGCAGAGTTTGGTATCTATGTAGTGGGCTCTAGTCGGATTAGCCTAGCCAGCATAGCCATTACTAATGTGGATTATTTGACCCAGTCTATCGCAAAAGTACTTAAGTAGCGTTACTGTAAAAACCGCCGCTAAAGCAACTTAGCGGCGCTCTTTCACTTTAATCTAGGGTTAGTCTCTACATGTCTCTATGGGCCGATCATTAGGCAGTTATTTGCTGGGCGCTCACAATCACTCCATCGGTATCCCCATACAGGTAATCGCCCTGTTCAAAGTCGATACCCGCAAAATGCAGTGAAACTCCAATCTCGCCCGTGGTCACTGGGATATGTTTACGAGGGCAGGTGCCCAGTGCGTAGAGTGCCACTGGAATATCTTTGATCTGCAGTGTATCGCGGACATAACCGTTGACGATAATGCCTGCATAATTGTTGCTGTGAGCAAACTTCATTAAGTTTTCACCCACTACTGCGTAGTATTGTGCATCCACATCCACCACTACCACTTTGCCGCTGCCATCTTGATCGCGCAGCAGTGGAATCAGATCTGCATTGTTTTTATCCAATTTGATCGTCACTATTTCACCTTGGCATTTGTCAGCGCCGCCATAGTTTTGAAAGCCAGCACCGAGTACAAATACCTTTTCGCTGTGCTCATCGCAGAGGTCAGCAGTAAAAATTGACATAAATTATTCCTATTAACGATTTTGACGAATGATTCTACCATTTAAGGGCCGTTTTTTGCATAAACATTTGCTATCATTGTCTTTTTAACAAATTGGGCAAATTACGTATATGAAGGTAGTAACAGGTGTAGTTGGCAACGATATCCACGTTGTTGCTAATCGATTGATTGATCTTTCACTGCGGGCGAGAGGCTTTGAAGTGTTTAATTTGGGTGTTAACACCTATTTAGAAGAATTTTTTGATGCCGTGGTAGAAACCGGCGCTGAAATATTGTTGATTTCCTCGCTCAATGGCGAAGCCGAAGGCTGGGGACGTGAAGTAAAAGCCCTGAAAGCTCAATATAAAAATTTAGACGATCTAATCATGATGATTGGCGGTAATTTAGTGGTCGGCAGCGGGAAAGCCGAAGATATTGTGCCCAGGTACAAAAAATACGGCTTTGACTTAGTCTGTCATCAAGTGGACTTGAATACTGGCTTAGACACTTTAGAAGCTTTTATACAAGAGAGAAATACACCATGAGTTTGCTGCAAGAAGAGCGAAAAATAATTCTCAATAATGAATTTGTTGATACCTTCGATTTTGCTGAAGTGAAGGAGTTCGTGACCAATGCCAGCAAAGATCTGTTTATCTCCCACCATTTTAAGCAGAAAGCTAAAGATAAGATGCTGGTACAACCGCGCGGTGGATTTCCAACCTATAAGAAGCAGTTTGCTCTCTATGAATTTTTTGTTGAGGCTAATGTCGATGTTTTACCTTTAACCATTGATTCCAATACACGCCTCAATGATTATGCAACCGCCAGTAAAATGTTACGCCTGAGTGAGGCAAACGATGTCGATATGCTCAACGGCTATCCTCTGGTGAATCACGGTTATCGAACCACCCGCAAGATGATTACTCATTTTAACAAACCGGTCAGCCTGCGCCACGGCACTCCCGATGCCCGATTGTTGATTGAAACGGCTATCGCCTCAGGTATTTTTGAGATTGAAGGTGGGCCCATTACCTATTTGCTGCCTTATTCTAAAAATTTCCCACTAGACAAAGCGTTCTTGTATTGGAAATATGTAGAGCGGGTGTGCGCTAATTATTCAACACTCAATGAGCCGATTAACCGTGAGTCGTTTGGGCCACTCACCGCGACTCTCGTGCCACCGGCGATCACTATTGTAATTCAATTGTTAGAGATGTTGCTGTCACTTGAGGAGGGGGTGAAATCTTTCTCGGTCTCGTTTGCACAAAACGGATCGATGACTCAAGACATCGTCACTGGCGCGGTGCTAAAGAAGCTGGCTAAATATTATGCCGAGCAGATCGATTGCGCCGATGCGGCGATACACTTAGTCTATCACCAGTGGATGGGAGCCTTCCCAACTAACCGAGATTACGCTGAACAGTTGATCAACATCTCAACAGTGATTGCCTCTATGGTGGGTGCTGACAAAATTATTACCAAAACTCGCGAAGAGGCAGTGGGAATCCCCACCAAAGAGGCCAACGCAAAAACGGTGGCAAATACTCAGTATACTTTGCGAATCCTCAATGGTTTACCCAATGTCGTGGATGAGGAAGAGGAGGAAATCCTCACCTTAGAAGTGCAGGCAATTATGCAAGCGGTGTTTAATGATGCCGCTGATACACTGTGGCGCAAAGTTTTTAATTCGATCAAAAATGGCATTATCGACGTACCTTTTTCACCGCATATTATCAACCATAACGAGATGATTACGGTTCGCGATGCGAAGAAAAATATTAGAATTATCAAACGCGGAAATGTGCCGATTCCCGATCGCTGTTATGCCTATGAAAAAGCCCAGTGTGACTTAACTAAAGATACCACCAGTATCGTCAACGATATCATTCACGATATAGGAATAATGCAATGAGCCAGACATCCAACCAATTGCTGATTGATGTTGGCAGTACTTATTTCAAAGTCAGTACCAATGACAGTATAGAGCAGCATTTTAGGGACTTTAATAAAGATATCTTGGATGATTTGCTGCATCACTGTGGTGCTACTATAAACAGTTTTGCCAAAGAAGATGTTTACATTTGCTCCTCGGCTAACGGTGGTTTAAACACTTTAATTATTGGTGTGAGCAATTCTTTTTCGCTCAAATATGCCACTAACATCGCCTTTAATTCTGGCATCAACATCATCGATACGATTCTCTACCAAAATATCGAGGGTTATTCTGTCCCCAGTGATCTGATTGATGTGGTGATCATCGTTGGCACGATCGACTCTTGCGCCGGAATGTTCGGTGAGGATCTGTATCAGTATCTTGGCAAACTTGAGTATTCTAATATCGTCTTTGTCGGCAGCGAGCAAGATGCAGCCACTATTGAGCAGAACATCGCCAAAGTGGTAGTGCTGCCAAACATCATTGATAACAAATTACACATCGTCGAAGAGCATCTCAAACAGTATTTAACTAACTTGTATCAGCAAGATATTGAAGGCAAAGAAGATATTAAGCACTTGTATGATATTACCAGCAATCAAATTTATCCCACTCCCTATATCGTGAATAGGGCACTGCCGCAAATTGATGCGAGATACTCCGTGGTTAACCCCTTTATTCTACTCGATATAGGTGGGGCAACCACAGACATTCACTATTCGAAAGATCTGGTAGATGACAATTTGGTCACCACCAATGAGTTCGACCGGTTAGTATTCAAAAAATTGGGGGTATATAAATCCAAACAATCGCTAATTTTCACCGCCAAGAACAATGAATTCGTCTACGAATTATTGATGCATCTAAAAGTGACCGAGAATATTTTTGATGAACAAAGCAAAAAAGCCACCAAGATACTGATGCAGTTGGCGATTTTCCTGGTATTGTGCAAAATATCACACTATAGAAAAGCCTATATCAACCTTAAATTTCTCACCATTAATTCTTTTGTGCTAACCGGTGGTATCACTAAGGTACTGAGTGTGGCTGAAATTGAAGATATTGTCGGTTTTTTCTACAAAAAAATTCTTACCTCAGAGCACCGACCAGTGGTTGTGTTAGATAGCAACTATGATATATGGACACTGGGTGTTCAAGGAGATCAATCATGTCAATAAACTGTATTAGAGCACTACTAGATCGTGCAGTGGCGACCCACGCCGATAAAACTGCCTTAGTATTCGATGCACAGAGTATCAGTTATGCGCAGTTGTACGCCAAGGTTAATCAGGTGGCTTTTTATCTCAATGAGCTAGCGTTACCTAAAGCATCTCGTATCGGTATTTACTCGAACAAAGGTATAGAGCAAGTAGTGGCCATATTGGCGGTGTTATCCACGGAACATATCTTGGTGCCACTGACTAAAATGCTCAAGCCCGAGCAAGTTAAATACATCATCAATGACTGCGATATCAAATGCATTATCACCGACAAATTAAAAATAGAGAGCATTGAAGAGATCGAGTTTGCCGGCCATATTATCTCCTACGAGACAACCAACAAAGAAAAGGCCTCGTTTGAAGAAATCTATAAATACTATAACAAACCTTATAGCTGTGAAATTAATGGCCATAATAATGCCTTAATTACCTACTCGTTTGGCATGACCGGCACGCCTAAAGGGATTGTTATCTCTCACCGCAATTTGATTGACTCAGCCCGGGTTGTCTCGCAATACCTAAAATTAGACAGTAACGATATTATTTCAGGGTTACTGACCTTTAACTTGGATTACGGTTTAAACCAGATTTTTTGTAGCTTATATAAAAAAGCCACCTTGGCACTGCATCGCTTTATCTTACCCGAAGATTTTTTCAATCACTTAATCAATGATAAAGTGACTGTGGTGCCCTTGATGCCTATCGACATATCACAGATGTTTGATGAAGGTTTACAGCGCATCCCCATGGCGGAATTGTTTAATCAGGTCAAAACCATTACCTCTTCAGGCGGTAACGTAACCGCCAAGATGATAAACGACTGTAAAAACACCTTCCAGAAAGCCGATTTTTACTCGATGCATGGCCTGACCGAAGCCTTTCGCTCTACTTACTTAGATCCATCGCAAGTGCAAATTCGCCCTGACTCTATCGGCAAGGCAATCCCCGATGTTGAATTGTATGTACTCAATAAAGAGGGGAAAGAGTGTGGGGTGCGTGAAGTAGGGGAACTCATCCACCGCGGTAGTTATATCTACCGAGGGTTTTGGAATGCCCCAGAGCAAAATGCAAAACGCTTTAAATCGGTGCAAATTCTTAAAGACGTGATTGATCTACAAGGTCAATTGACGGATGAAATCGTCGTCGCCAGCGGTGATTATGTCTATAGAGATGAAGAGGGTTATCTGTATTTTGTCTCAAGACATGATGACATGATTAAAACGCGTGGCTATCGGGTATCACCCTTTGAAATAGAGTCAGTGGTCGCCAAAAATCTAGCGCAAGTTAGCCAATGTGCAGTGTTCGGCATGGACAATGAGCTGATCGAAGAAGAAATTGTTTTGGTGTATAGTGCTGCGAGTGAAATATCCGGTGAAGAAATTCTGTTCGAGCTTAAAAAGCATTTAGCCTCTTACATGATTCCCAGCAGGGTGATTTACAAGCGCTCTCTGCCACTGGTACAGAGCGATAAAAATCTCATCAA
>JABSRA010000126.1 GCA_013215445.1 Oceanospirillaceae bacterium | reverse complement strand
TGGAGCACCCCAACCACGCCTGTAACCGCTAGCCCCTCGTGTACTTCTAAACCAAAGCTCGACAGTAATTTCGCTATTTTAGCGGCGCTGCGATGCTCTTCGTAAGCCGTTTCTGGGTGCGCGTGTAAATCTCTGCGCCAAGCTCGCATCTTTTTATGTAATTCACCATCTTTAATGATCAAAGTCATGCTCTCACCTCTAATTTCTCCATTGTCAGTGCCGCTGTTTTGCTCACTATTGTGGTACCGCAGCTGCCATTGATGTTCGCGCGCCCCTAGTCTGCATTGAATTCAACTCTTGCAGTGAGTTTGCTACGTAAAATAGCCTCTCCCTTGAGATAATCTTGGTCAAATTCTGCCTGCGGCACCATACTACCACCTGTTGCCCAGGCAAGATGCGTGGAATTATGCATTTTATCCGCTAATTTTTGCCGCTCTAGGTAGCTTTTCCCCCGAGCAGACAAGACTTGCATACCTATCACCCCCGCCAGTGCAGAAGGTTCTAACGCTAGTTTTTCGGTGTCTTTTAACAAGGTTAATAATTGATACAAGCATTCATCATCTAAGGTATAGCTGCCACTGAGAATATTTTGCATGGTACGACCGACCAAGGCAGAGGGGCGCCCTACGGCTAGCCCATCAGCGCAAGTAACGCCATCGAGGCCGATGTCTTGCACGCAGATGCCCTCGTGCAACTGCGTATAAACACCGAGCAACATGCAGGGCGCAGCACAGGGCTCTGCAAAAAAGCAGTGCACAAAATCTCCAAACACCTGCTTGAGTCCAAAGGCAATACCTCCGGGTGCTCCCCCTACCCCACAGGGCAAATAGACAAACAGTGGGTGATCTCGATCGACTTTAATCTGCTGATCACTCAGTTGTTTTTTTAACCTGAGGGCGGCGACCGCATAACCCAGAAACAAATCTTCTGAATTTTCATCATCAATAAAATGGCTATTAGGTTGCGCTTCAGAGTCGATTCTCCCCTGGGTTACCGCCACTGAATAATCCGCAGCGTGCTCAACTACCTCGACGCCTTTATCGCGCAGCAATTGTTTCTTCCAGGCCTTGGCATCTACTGACATATGTACGCTGACCTTAAACCCAAGCTGCGCACCGATGATGCCGATACTCAAACCTAAATTACCGGTGGAACCTACCACTATATGATGCTGTGAGAAAAATGCCTTAAATACTGCGCTATCTAGACTCGCATAATTATCTGATAGTGATAATAAGCCGGCGGCCAGGGCAATGTGCTCGGCGTGTTTAAGCACTTCATAGATACCGCCTCGCGCTTTTACAGACCCGGCGATAGGTAAGTGTGAATCACATTTTAGCCACAGCTGCCCCTGACAGTCGAGACCAGTCTGGGTAGCCAGTTTTTGCTGCATACTGGCAATTTTAATGATCGGCGATTCAATAATGCCCTGGTTATGGCGAGTATCACTAAACACTTTTTGCAAATAAGGGGCAAATCTACTGAGCCTAGCACTGGCTTGCTCTATTTCCTGAATGCCCAGAGGCAGGGTAACCTCAGCCATCGGCAAATAATCTGGGTTGCACCAAAATACCGCTTCTTTTCGGCTGATCGGCGCTAATAGCGGATGACTGGAGAACCAGTTTTCCAAGGATTTAGTTGCAAAAGTATTCTTGCCCATTTAAGCTCCCCCTTTTAGTAAATGGCATCTGTGCATCATATTACGCTTGCCCCTAGATAGGAACCGTCGCGGTATTTTCTCCCCCCCCCGTCATCCTTATTTTCCCACCGAGACCAAAGGAGTTTTTGTGTCTGGAATTATTAGTGTAAAGAATCTCAACAAGACCTATAAATCCGGTTTTAACGCGCTTAAGGATATTAATTTAGAAATTATGCCCGGTGAAATTTTTGCATTACTAGGGCCTAATGGCGCGGGAAAAACCACACTCATCAGTATTATTTGCGGAATAGTCACCCCCAGCAGCGGCACCATTAGCGCAGCTGGGCACAACATTATTACAGACTATCGGGCGGCGCGTTCTCTCATTGGGTTAGTGCCGCAAGAGCTCACTACCGACGCTTTTGAATCTGTATTGGCTACAGTGACCTTCAGTCGCGGCTTATTTGGCTGCGCCCCCAACAGTGCCCACATTGAAAAAATATTACGCCAACTATCGCTGTGGGATAAAAAAGACGCCAAAATTCGCGAGTTATCCGGTGGCATGAAACGCAGGGTAATGATTGCCAAAGCACTCTCCCATGAACCTAAAATACTATTTTTAGATGAACCGACCGCGGGGGTTGATGTCGAGTTACGCCGAGACATGTGGGATATGGTCAGAGCATTACGAGAGAGCGGTGTCACTATTTTGTTAACCACTCACTACATAGAAGAAGCCGAGGAGATGGCTGATCGAATCGGTATCATCAATGATGGCCGAATCGTCTTAATTGAAGACAAAACCACCTTAATGCGTCAATTGGGCAATAAAACGCTGATCATTCAATTGCAAAACTGTATCGACACTATTCCGCTATCACTACAATCTTATCAATTACAACTGTTGAGTGATGGCTACGAGCTTCATTACAGCTATGATATGCAACGCGAGAATCATATTGCAGATTTATTGAGTGATCTCGATAGCGCCAACTTAAAGGTCAAAGATTTGCATTCCTCAGAGAGTTCTCTGGAAGACATCTTTGTGAATTTAGTAAAAACATGACAGTCTTATTTTTAGCCATTGGGGATTCACTATGAATTGGTACGGTGTTAAAGCGATATATTATTTTGAGATGGCCAGGTCCCTGCGTACTTTGATGCAAAGTTTAGCCTCGCCAGTGCTTTCAACCTCGCTCTACTTTGTGGTTTTCGGCTCCGCAATTGGCTCGCGAATGGGTGATATGAATGGCATCAGTTACGGCGCTTTTATTATTCCCGGGTTAGTGATGCTCTCACTACTGAGCCAGAGCATTTCCAACGCCTCTTTTGGCATATTTTTTCCAAAATTCTCCGGTACCATTTACGAGGTATTATCAGCCCCGGTATCCCCTTTTGAAATTGTCTTGGGTTATGTCGGTGCCGCTGCTACAAAGTCTATCGTCATCGGTCTAGTGACGTTACTCACCGCCCGAATTTTCGTCGATTACAGCATCGCTCACCCATTTTGGATGATCGTATTTCTGCTGCTCACCTCGGTTACTTTTAGTTTATTTGGTTTCATGATTGGTATCTGGGCCGACGATTTTCAAAAACTGCAGATCATCCCCCTGATGATTGTTACCCCACTAACCTTTTTAGGCGGCGCTTTTTACTCTATTAGCATGCTTCCCGAACCTTGGCAAAGCCTGACGCTGTTTAATCCAGTGGTCTATTTAATCAGTGGCTTTAGATGGGCTTTTTACGGGGTAGCAGATGTCAGTATCGGGTTAAGTTTAGCGATGACATTTCTATTCCTGTTTCTCTGTCTCACCGGTACTTATTGGATCTTTAAAACCGGTTATCGTCTAAAGTCCTAATCCGCGAATGGTTTTAATTATCTGAGCGAATAACTCGTTGCCAGAGTTGCCCGAACCCAGCATCCTGGTCTACCGCTTAATAGGTACTTTTGGGGAACTTAAGGCACTAACCTCACTCTATTTAACAGTAATTTACTCTAAATGCGTAGAATCTATGATGTTTTGTATTTTTTTCACTAAAAATTTGATTTATCGTCATTAGTGTTATATCAATAGATGCTAAATCATCAACTTGTAAACGTTTGAATTATAATAATGAAAAAATATATATTATGCTTTTTACTAATTTGTTACGCCAGCGTCAGCTTCGCAGCTAACAACTTTGTCTCTGAAGACATCAAGATTAATTTTCGTACCGGCCCATCCATAAAATATAGAGTGTCGGGCTCAATACCTTCAGGTCAAAAAATTACCATTATCGACGCGACCAGTAGTCGTTACTTTTACAAGATAAAAACGATGGAAGGAAAAACTGGCTGGTTATCTAGAAAAATGATTAAGTCCGGAATAAGCCTCAGAGAAGCAAATAAAAATTTAGTTCAGACCCTCTCCACTAATGTCACCCTTATCCAACAGCAAGCTGACGAAATTCATCGACTCAAATCCCTATTGGATACTCAAAAAGTTAAAAGCGATCAACAAACCAGTAAGCAAAGCCAATTGACCACAAAAATATCTAGCCTTAACAGTCAGCTTAATAAATTAGATGACAGCAATTTAATTCGCTGGATCACCCACATAGGCATTGTTTTAGTCTTTGGTGGATTTTTACTGGCTATCCTCTCTATTTTTCGTCGGCGCAAAGACTACAACGAAATATATTAGGCAATATAGCTGCAATAAACCTGCATTTATCTCGCATCAAGTGTTGACACTAAAAATTAGTGGATTGCACTTCGAGTACTGATCAATTTAGACACAAATCGCTGAATCCCATATACTACGGGGCTTACGGGAGTTCTAAATAAACTGTCTACAAAGTTATCCACATTTTCTGGGGATAACGAGCGCAACCCAAAAAAGGCTTTACAGATCACCAACTGTTGACTAACTTTCAGGCCTCAGCTAAATACTGCCGCTTGGCCTAACAATATAAACCCTTGTATGAAAAAGATGATGGAATAAAACCCCATTAACCGCTAGTATTTATCTTGAAGCACTATGATCCCACTGTTTTTACAATCGACGCTATTCAATATTTTAAATAAATTAGCCACTTAATCTCCGACTCAGCTTGTTCTCAACCTCTATAACGTCTACAGTGTTTGTAGTGATATTTATTAACAAACGAGAGACTCAGACAATGTTAACGATACTAACCCTAAGTGTAATTGCTGTAATTTTGGTATTAGGTCAACATGTGTTTGCTGCAAAACCTAAGCTACAGCCAATTAAAATCAAAATCGAGAAAGAACAGAGAATCGATCACAGACGTCGTTATTGATTTTCGCTTTCACCTTTCAACACGCTATCAAAAAGCGCCATTGTGGCGCTTTTTTTTCAGCCGTTTATTGCCGCCAAATTCTATCCGCTAAACCACTTGATCGCTTAGTCGTCAATGCCACAGCTTGCTTCAATACTTTCACCACACCCAAAAAGCTAAACTGCTCTTTGGCTCGAGTAATCGCCGTGTAAATTAATTCTCTATTGATGACTTTGGCACTCTGCGCCAATACTAGCATCACATGGTTAAATTCAGAGCCCTGACTCTTGTGCACTGTCATGGCAAAGACTGTCTCGTGAGCGGGTAACCTTGAGGGCAATAGGGCCCGCAATTCACCACCTTGCTCGAACCACACTTTCAGTTGACCATTTTGTGGATCTTTACAGGCAATGCCGATGTCTCCATTATACAGCTGCATTTGGTTATCATTGCGGGTTATCATCACCGGCCGCCCTACGTACCAGCGGTTTTCCAGATCTTTGAGTTGCTGTTTTTCGAAGTAATGCTCCAATTGTTGATTGATGCTCTCTACGCCAAAGGGCCCCACCCGCAGCGCACAGAGCACTTGAAAACGATTAAAGCCAGCGAGTAACTCTGTGGGGCTAAGTGCATCTTTCATCAGCGCTATATAATCGCTATATCCCTGTAAGATTTGTTTAAGCAGTTGTTTTTCATCCGCGTCAGCTCCCAACCAGTTTAAATCGTTAAAAGGTGTCTGTAGCACTCGCTCAACCCCCTCAACATCACCCGCATTACAGACTCTCGCTAGTTCGCCTATACCACTGTCTACAGAAAACCGGTAGCTCTTCTTTAAGAACGCCAGATGATCGGCAAAGGGGTAACCCGTAGAGGAATCGGCTTGATAGTCACAACTCGTGGCTAGTAGTGCGCTTAGCTGTTTAGAATAGCAGGCAATCTTGGGTAGTGCACAAATATCCCCCAGTACACTGCCCGCTTCGACTGAGGCCAGTTGATCACGATCGCCAATCAAAATGAGGCGTGTCTGGCTAGACAGGGCATCCATGATATTCGCCATCATCGGTAAATCAATCATTGAGGCCTCATCGATGACCAGTAAATCCACCAATAGCGGGTTATCGCTATTGTGTATAAATTTCTTACTTTTGGCCCGTGCACCCAACAGTCGATGAATAGTTTTTCCCTGTTCGGGTATCAAACTCAGCACTTGCTCAGATATTGGCAGGTTATTTTTCGCCTGTGCAATTGATTCTGACAATCTAGCCGCCGCTTTACCCGTGGGGGCGGCTAATTGAATGATTGGCCGGTGCCCTATTGCCAACTGGTTTTCAATATAAATGGCCAGCAACTTGGTCACGGTAGTGGTTTTACCGGTGCCGGGCCCACCACTGATTACTGTCATTAAATGATTAGTGGTCACCGCCGCGGCAATACGCTGCCAATCTGGCTGCTCTGAACTGGTAAAATACCTGTCTAACTGCTCTTTTAAAAGATGACTAGCGATTGGAGTAACAAGCGCCTGATTTGCGCTGAGCAACCGGTTTGCAACTTTACACTCGTACTGCCAATACCGGTACAAGTACAGGCGCTGATTATCGATAACCAGTGGCGTTAAGCCATTGCCATCCCCGATAATCTGCTGGTCTACTAGCAGCCCATGCTCTGTTGCAGTCGGTAACAGCTGTATGGCGGTGCTCCGTATTGGCACCGGCCAGCGTTCTATAATAGCCTCTAAATCCCGCAAATCAATGCACACGTGCCCCTCTGCGAGGGCTGCACTGACTAGCGCACTTAAAAACAACTGACTCTCAGAGCTCTGTGGAAGCTGCTGCTGCAGCCATTGGCAAAACTGTAAATCAATCGCTCTTAATTGCTGTAATTGTATTGCCTGCTGCAATAATGCAAAAAGGGCTTGATGCTGCTGGCTCATACTTGCCCCACAAACAAATTATCCAACGCTTCGATGAGTGCGCGTTGCGGTTTACAATAGTAGACTCCAGTTTGCCCACCCACCTCAAGTCCACGCAAGAACAGATAAAACACTCCGCCTATATCTCGATCATAATCATAGTCGACCAAGCGGCTGCGCAAAAAACGATGTAGGGCTAAAGTGTAGAGAACATACTGAAAATCGTAGCGGTGATCGATCATCGCCTGCTCCATGGCTGGGAATTGATAATCCTCTCGCTGCTCTCCCAAATAATTGGATTTGTAATCGAGCACGTAATAGCGATTATCGACTCTGATGGTTAAATCAATGAAACCCTTTAACATACCTTTCACTTTAGAAAACACTAAGTCCCCCGCCCGCTTAGCCAACGGGTCATACTGGCGTAACAACGCATTGATCAGCGAGGCGTCAATCGATGCAAAAGGCATCACGAATTCCATTTCTACCAGGCGATTATCCACGGTTATCTCACTGAGTGAGAAACTCTCAACTCCCTCTTCAGCACTCAATTGAACCTGCAGTGATTGGTAGATAAAATCCATCAGACAAGGCAACCACTGCAAATCGTAACCGCTCAGTGGTAACCGCTCGGTTAATACTTGCTCTATCTGGCTGGGGTCGGCAGCGGTGAAATCAATATTCTCGTAAATACTGTGTAAAAAGGTACCGGCAACGGCGCCTTTAGCAAAGCTAAAGATATTCATCTCACTACTGCTATCAACGATTTCTTGATCTTCATCTTCATCTGCCACCTCTAAATCAAGTTTTACGCTCTCTAAAACCTCGGCGTGCTGCGCATCTTTTGCCAGCGCGGAATAACTGGTCAAACGCCACTGCAAATCTAATTTACGCTTAAAAGTCCTTACTTTTAACTCAGCTTTTGCAGCGGGTTGCGCAGTGGTAGCCGAGCCAAACAAATCCGCTTGGGCTAAGTTTAACTGCTCAGTATCCACCAGGGAGATGGCATCGCCCTCACTGGCGAGTTTTTGCAGTGCTTGGCTGAGTGAAATTTTTTCCAGCCACAAACTCTGACCCTCCTCTGTGACTAAGGTAAGTAGGTAACCCATCGCAGTTTTTTGCCAGACACTCTTTTTTCGTGAGCAGACATCGGCCATGCCAATAAAGCAGCCGTGCACGGCCCGGGTAATGGCCACATATAACAGCCGTAAATCTTCGGCCAATTGTTCTTTATCGACTTGCTCTTGGAACTGCCCACCTTGTGTATCTAAAATGGCTTGGCCCTGTTCATCGTGAAACAGTTTACCCGATGGCGCGCGATAACGACTGGCAAAAGGGATATAGACAAGATCGTATTCCAAGCCCTTAGATTTGTGAATAGTAATTAAGGTAATGCGTTTTCGGTCGCTATCAAGGCGCAATTGCTGCTCTTGGATTTGTGCCGAAGGCTGGGCTCGTCTATCTTGTAAAAAGCGAATTAGCGCCTCAT
>JABSRA010000125.1 GCA_013215445.1 Oceanospirillaceae bacterium | reverse complement strand
CTATCGCTCTAAATTGCCTTGGACTCGACTGTTCAGATGCTTGTACGCAGTTATAAATAGTTAAAAATATAATCAGTGTAGTAAAAATAAACTTTTTAAATCTTATGATGCAATCCATGCATTTTCCTCTGTAGATTAGAAAGGGTCCAAATTTATTCTTACCTAGGGCATGTTGTTGTTGTTGTTGTTGTTGTGTTTTTCTGGCCTATAGGTAGTGGTATGAAGTGGCTAGGGAAAGTTACGGGTAAAAACGGTGAGACTGTCGCCACAATCACTATATCATTCCTGTAACAAAATTTTGTTATCTTGGTAAATTCTTGCCAGTTGCTTACTTATTAGATTTCTCGTTGTACCTTTAACATTCAATTGCTGACTAATCGAATTAAAAGACTGGATGGCCTCTACTGTTTCAGCAATGACCCGCTGTGCTTGTTTCCAGCTTGAAAAGTTAGCTTGCATGGCCAATTTTTGCAAGACTTTTAAGGTTGGTTTTTTACCGAAGCCGGCGAAGGCTGTGGCATGTTCATCGTAAGCTGAGGGGCTGAAGGTGACATCGTAGAAAGGGGCCAATTGCCACTGACCATCATCCCCTTGTAAAAAGGCCCAGTTTTTACTGTGATCATCTTGATTTAAAGCAAATAAATTAAAGATCATCCGCCTAAACACGGCTTGCCCAACGGCAGGGCTTTTGCAGAGTAAACTGCTGGCTTTGATTAAATCTGCATAATCTAAGCTCGGCATACGATAGTCTGCATCCAACAGGCCACTGGCGCTGTGTAAATGTAATCGACCTTCAGTTTGGCCTGGAGCTACAGTGGTATCAAATCTTTTTAATGCCAGCCATTTGTTCTCTGCATTGATGGCATGGCCTCTGGTGTTAGGCGCATCCAGTAATAGCCATTGGGGCACTTCAATACCCGCCTGTAAAGCCATGCTCAAATAAGCGGCTTCACACAATCCCTCTTCATGGCCTAAAGAGAGCTGTTGTGAAGTAAATTTTACTAAATAGGCTGCGCTCCCTAGCTTGGGGGTAATACTACAAAGATTGGGAGTTGCTTGGTTTAAATACAATTGTGCTTTAGGCCTAGCACCACCAGAGCTGCCCGCGTTGACTAATGCCTGTAATACTTGTGTGGTCTGCCCGTCAAAGATAGCTTGCGCCTGAGAACCCAATTCGACAATGCTAAAAATTTCAGCCTGCTCTGTTGCTTGAAGTGATGAAGCAGGTCGGTAAAATAAAGCCCCCATCGCTCTATCACCGACAAACGCCAGTCTATCCATGGCGGTTATTTGATTGGGTAAAATATCGGCCTGCCTAAAGATTCGATCCATCAATAATAGACCCCAGCCATCAGGTAATGAATCCGAAAAGGCGCCGTGTAGAGCATTGTGAGGCTGATTAGGCGCTAACTGTAGACTGTTATCAAAGCTGAGATTAAAAGGTGACAAACTGTGATGTTTTTGCAAATATTCAGCCTGGTATTTGAAGTACACTCCCCGCTTATTTTGCGCCAATTCACCGACCATAATGGTTGAACCGTCCGCTAACTTGCGCCAAACTTCTAACTTATTCGTCGCTTTATAGACCATGGTTCAGTACATCCGCGATAGTTTGTGGTTGGTGATCAAGTTCAACGGTGGATTTGGTCAACTTGTCTAAGTGTTCTAATTGCTCTAAGCACTGCCACAACAGTAAAAATTGGCGCAGCGAAATTTGCCCAGTCGTTTCAAATTTCTTAATCGTTGATGCCGGCACCGTACTACGTGCCGCAAGCTTATCTCTAGATAACTTTGCGGCTTTGCGGCGCAGAATCAAATATGCCTTTAAGGATGCTTGAACATCGCTGCTTGAAAGTAAAGATAGTTTTGTCATGATTAGTTATTTAATAGATACAGTAGTGTCTATTATAGCAAATATATTACATTAATGGACATTATAGTATCTTGTTGTTGATCGTAAGCCGCTTAGGGGGATTGTCTTCTCCGCTGTGTAGTACATCGACTCTGCGATCTTGGTGGTAGAAAAGTTTGTCTTTGCTCGTTGCTTGTTAGTTACAGGATTAAGGGACTAACGAATAGTTTTACCACACAGAGCACGCAGGAGGGGATTATAAGATGTAGTGGCGGCTATAAAAATAAATACTGGCTCTGCAACCTGCAACCTGCAACCGAGGAGGCATGGCGGCGCGTAGCTGTTGATCGTCATCGATTTTTTTCTTGCTAAGCATGAATATTAGCAGTGATAAATGCTGATTTTTTATTAATTTCTGGTGGTTAAAAGTGGATGTCCCACAGTGATATTACAATGGTTGACAAAACGCAGTCTAAGCACTAAATTTAGCGCTTTTAAATTCACGGATAAATTGCCATGACACTTACCGATATCCGACGCTTGTGGGCTCAGCCTATCAGCAATGCTAAACAACAAATACCAGCTAATCACAGTGATTACCATGAATACACGGTCTTGATCCACACTGCCAGTTGGTGCCCCGACTGTGAGCGCGAAGTCTCGCAATTATTGGCACTGGATGAACAGGCCAGCCACGGGTTTGAAAAAATAAGCCTGCATAGCTACGAAGATAAAGAAAGCTACCAGCGCCTAAAAGGTGAGGGTGGTTTGGATATATCCTGTTTGCCCACCTTAATTTTCTGTCACCGGGGCGAAGAGGTTTTACGCATCGAAGAAGATTCATCCGGACAGCTTGCGGCTCGACTGCAGCAGATGTAAAAATCTAGGCCGGCATACTGCTGCGCCGTTATCACGCTAGGCGCTAGCCTGCGGATAGCTCTAGCGGGCTAATCGCTGTTACATAACAGTTGCAGTGATTGGCCGAGCTTAATTCATACTGCTCGGTAGCGCTGTGGAATACGCCGGGTTAAGACTTAACCTTCAACACTGTTCTCACTGTTTTGCGGGTCAAGGCAATCCCACAGAGAATGATAGCCACCGAGATCAGGCTCAAGTAAGTGACATCTTCATCCAGCACCACAATGCCACTAAAGAAAGCCAGCACCGGGATAAGATAATTCACATTGGAAATAAAACTAGGGCCTGCACGTTCCACCAGAGAGAAATAGAGAATCGAGGCGATGCCCGTGGGGACCACACCTAGCCAAATAATGGCATAGATGGCGCTGGCACTTGGCGCATCAATATTGCTGAAACCCTGGTAGACTGCGATGGGTATCGACAGGGCGCTGGCAACCAGCAACATACCTGCTCCGCCCACTAACGGATCAAATTTAGGTAATTTCCTAATCAAAATAGTGTTGGTTGCATAACTTGCGGCCGCACAAAAAATGGCGAGTTGAGCAAAGATTGAATGACTCCCCTCTATCTGCGGCCCAAGCAGTAGTGCCACCCCACAAAAGCTCAGGGCACAGCCCATGATTTTATAGCGATTAAGCGTTTCATTGACGATTAAATAATGTGCCAAAACCATGGTGATCAATGGCATAAAGGCCATTAACACCCCGGTAGTCCCCGAGGAAACGCTCTGTTGCCCCCAGGAGATTAAGAAGAAGGGCAGTGCGTTACCCATCACCCCAAACAGTCCCAAGTAAACCCATGATCGCAGATCCCTCGGCAGCCGCCTACCCCGCAGACGAGCGGCGAATAAAAGGATGATTGCACCCAAGGTAATACGCATACTCGAAATTTGTATCGGGCTGAACTGATCGACCGCCACCGAGGTGACAAGAAAAGAAGTGCCCCACATAAACACTAAGCTGTAAAACATTAACCAATTAATTTGTTTAGCGGTCATGCAAGGTTCCTGGAATAAGGTTGAATAAAAGCAGTGGTGCAGATGTTAGATAATAGTTTCTTAAAGCGAGATATCGCCGAGTCAAAATATCGATTGCCATGCCAATAGTCAAGCCTGGATTACCGTTAATGTGAAGGTCTTAGTGTTAGCGGGGTCGCAGTACAGCGGTGAGCCGAAGCGATGGCGGCGCTAATCGATGCTGGTAGAGGTGGTAAAGAACGCATCACCCAGCGTTTACTGATTTAATGCTATCTAGCGGTGACTAGATTGGGTCAGTACAGCGCTCATAGCAGAGTGCTGTACCTGGATGGAAACTATGCTAATAGCCGTTATTATTTATTTAGATAAGGCTTGCCGCTGATGTGTGTCAGCACATTATAAGCGACGATGCCCAGGGCGGTGAACGAGTTACTTGACGCCTCTTCTCTTGGCATAACCAACATCCGTCCCTCTGCGCATGCCGTTAGGTAATTACAAAAATTAGGCACTACAGCTTCAAACGCATTCATCGCATCCCCAGGGGTATGTTGCTTATCCGTGCGGTAAGTAACAAACAGATAGTCCGCATCCAAGCTCTGCAGTTTTTCAGCGGCAAATGAGACGCGCTCGCCCAGGGCTATATCATTGACAACCTGTGGAAATTTAAATCCAGAATCGCGCAGTACTTTTCCCAAGTTAAAATAGGTATTCCACACCAGAATTTTTCCTTTACTGGCCTGCATCACATTCACGCTAATTTGTTCTGTATCAATGATGCGTTTAATGCGTGATATTTGCTGTTGATAGCGACCCTTTAATACGGTCAATGTATCAACTGTATTAGTCAGTTGTGCGAGCGCCTCAAATATTTCAACTTTACTGCGCTTGTTATAATCTAAAACAACGGTAGGGGCGATAGCTTCTAGTTGTTGCAGTGAAGCTTTTTGCCAGGGGGTGGTAATAATCAAATCGGGCTTGACGCTCAATAGTTTTTCGACATCCACCGGTGAGGTACCGACAAAGGTTATATCGGTGTTATCAAAGTCATAACCGGTTAAGCCTTTGCTGCCCCGGATAAAAGGCGCAGCAGAACCGTTAATCCGGCCATTACTGGCCACCGGAAATACGCCTAACTCCAACAGTGGAATTGTCAGTACTGAATCGTGTAGTGTTGCAATTCGCTGAGGATGATCGGGGATCTCGACACTTCGACCCGCATCATCAACAAAGGTGGCTGCCAGTGAGTGCATTGAGCTGAGCGCGGTTGCCAGCAGTACCCAAGTGATTTTTTTTCGCATTGAAAATTTCATGGTTTTATTTTTCATAATACTCTCTTCTATTAATAAATCGTTATGAGGATGGCAGCGTTTTTTTTCGCAGTAATAAATAGACAAAAATCGGCACCCCTATTATCTGGGTTAACACCCCGGCAGGTAGTTGACTTGGGGCGATCAAACGTCGGCCTAATACATCGGCAACTAACAAGAGTAGGCCGCCAATTAAAGCGCTGAGCAATAAGTGCCCCATCACCCCGCTAGTACAGACTCTTCTGGCGGCATGGGGAGCAATGAGCCCGATGAACCCTATCGGCCCCACGACTGAGGTTGCGGTTGCGGCAAGGGCGACACTGGTTGCCACTAAACTGTATTTCATCCAGTCAAGATTGACCCCTAGTGCTATCGCGTTGGTATCCCCGAGGCGCACCACCGCCATTGCTCTACTTTGTATCAGCAAAATAGGCAGTAGGCACAAGCTGCTGTAGCATAAAATTTTCACATCTAGCCAGTTCACCCCATCAATGTTTCCCGCCAGCCAACCGAGTGCGGCACTGGCTTGATAGAGCTGTCCATAGGTTAAATAGGCGGTGGTGACTGCACTTAAAAAAGCCGACAGGGCAATACCCAGCAAAATGAAACGCATTGGTTTATGGTTATGTTTGGAATGACTGAGCAGCATGATCAGCGCGGCGACACTCGTTGAACCGGCAAAAGCCAGCACTGAGCGGTAGGATTTATCTAAATCGGGAAAGGCAATAATAGCCACCACTACCGCCAGTGCCGCCCCTTGGCTAATGCCTACCAGCGAGGGGTCCGCTAAGCTATTGCGGGTGATGTTCTGCAGCACCGCACCCGACAACGCCATCATTATGCCGACCAAAATGGCAGCCAAGGTACGTGGAAAACGAAATAACCAAATCACATCACTGCTGGGACTACCCGGCTGCGGGTTGGTTAAGGTGGCGATAACTTGCGCGATGCTCAGCTGATAACTACCGACAAACAAACTCCATAGCATCAGCGCGAATAGCAGCAGGGTTACTAGCGCAAGCGCGTAGATAACCGTTTTGTTAACGCGCAGTGCCAAGCGCTGTTGGAAAAACTGCAGGGTAAATTGATCACTGTTCAAGGGTCTACTCATCAGGCGAGCTTCGCTTTGATTAAGTACACAAAGATAGGGGCGCCGATGATTGCAGTGGCTATGCCCGTGGATATTTCAGCCGGGCTGATCACCACCCTGGCGATGATATCTACCCCCAGTAAAAAACAGGCACCTAGCAGTGCACTAAAAGGGATTACTTTTCGATAATCTGCACCGATAAAGAAACGACTGATATGCGGTATCACTAGGCCAATAAAACCAACCGGACCCGCCATTGCGACCGAACAAGCGGTTAGCATCACCACGGTCAACATCAGCTGTATCTTCAGCCGGGTTGTGCTTAACCCCAGGCCTTTTGCCGTTTCATCGCCCATCGCCAGCAAGGTTATTTTATTAGACAGTAAGATGGCTGCCAGCATCGCCAAGATCATCCAGGGGGCAATCGCAATGACCACCTCTATGTTATTGCCCGCAAGAGAGCCACTGAGCCACTCGCGTAAATCGTCAAAATCATCTTCGTTACTTAATTGAAATACAGTGACAATGGCCGCTAAAAACGCAGAGACCGCGGCCCCCGCTAAGGTTAAATTGTGTGGTGTTGCCCCTCCGGGAGCCGCGTGAGCGATAAAGCCCACCAGCAGCGCAGCGCTACTGGCGCCCAGCGCCGCAATCCATGGCGTGTAGAGGGGCGAATCAATCCCAAACCAGCCCAGTGCGACCACAATAGCGAAAGCCGCCCCCGCTAACAGACCTAATATACTGGGGGAGGCCAGGGGGTTTTTAGTCACACCTTGCATGATCGCCCCGGCAACCGCCAAGCTAGCACCGACGCTAATCGCAATTAGCGCTCGCGGCAGCCTAATATTCCAGATAATGATGTGATCAAAATTGTTGCGATCAAAGGCACTAAACGCCGCTAATAATTGCTCGATAGTGAGTGCTTTAGCACCTATTGCAAGGTGTGCAAGAAATAGAACACTAACCGCGCAATATAAAAGAGCCATCGCCCACTGATACTTTTTGGAGCTTTGTTTGAGCACTAGTGTTGAAGTATTCAAACTGCTTGCACAAAGTGAGGGGTTGTTGGCAGATGCAGATGTGGCAGACAAAGGGGGCGCTGTGATCTTGGGTCGAGCATGATCTCAACGTCAAGATCAAAAATTTGTTTGATATTTTCAGCACAAAATACTTGGTCTACCGGCCCATGATGCAAAACTTGCCCCGCCTTGAGCATTATCAACCGATCGGCAAAGGCTGCGGCCAAGTTTAAATCATGTAAAACCATCACTAAGGTACGGTTATTTTCATTGACCAGCTTAACCAGCAAGCGCATTAAATCAATTTGCACCTTTAGGTCTAAAAAGGTAGTGGGTTCATCCAATAAGATAAAGTCAGTTTGCTGGGCGAGTACCATTGCTATCCAGCAACGCTGGCGCTGGCCGCCAGACAAATTGTCAATGAGCGCATCGGCGAGCGCCGCGACATCGCAAATCTGCATCGCCTGGCAAACAGCCTCTTCATCTGCGCGGCTCCATTGGCGTAAAAAGGACTGATGGGGATAGCGCCCTTGGCTAACCAACTCTTTAACGGTCAGCCCCTCTGGAGTCACAGGGCCCTGTGGTAGCAAACCCAGTTTTTGCGCCACTTGCTTGGTCTTAGTTTTGGCGATATCTTGGCCATCTAAAATAACGCAGCCCGACTGCGGTTTTAAAACCCGGGCTATGGTTTTTAACAAGGTCGACTTCCCACAGCCGTTGGCACCAATAATAATACTGGTTTTACCCGTGACGATTTTCAAATCGAGATTCTCAATGATAATTTTATCAGCATAAGCAACACTGAGCTGCTGCGTGAACAACCGGTTAGGCAATATATCTGTTTTGATGGGAGCGGCCTGATCAACTAAATTGGAGGGAAATCAAGCCACTATTATTAATTATTAGGAATAAGTAAGTCAAGCTTAATGCTAATCATTGTTATTTATATTAACAATTTATTGATCCAGTAAGGTCTCCTAATCTCATTATCAGCGCTTTTTCATAGCCGTTGACAGAAGCACCTGACAGTGGCTGAGAAAACAGACAAATAGACAAAAAGATAAAAGTGAAAGTACAGATCTAGTGTTAAAGTGACTATGAGTCAAATAATAACTTAGCGGGAAAATTCTATGTCTAAGAAAGTAGTAAAGTTTGAATACGAGAAAGAAACAAAAAACAGTGTGCGCTATAAGGAAGTCCCCGATGAGGGAACCGCTCCCATCATTGGATCGCTGTATGTGCAGAAGTGGTTCGCAGGTACCAGCAGATCTATTGAAATAACGATTAGCAAAAATGACTAACCAGTGGGTATAGACAGTCACAGGTGAAAGGTTAAAAACGGGGGAGACTGCACTCGCAAGCTAGCTGTTCTGCATCGATGGCTAGTCACTGCTAAGCATCAATCTCACCAGTGAAAATTGCTGGTATGTTATTAGTTGCTATTTTTTAAAAATGGCTGTTTCATAGCGGTTAATAGAACGAGTGATTCATCAGTGAATGGATGAATCACTCGTGGAAAAGAGAGCTGTATTAGGCTATTTTGGGCTCACTTTGTATAGAATCAGCTACTACTACCGGCTCGTCTGCATTGTAGATCGATTCATCCAATTCATTTTCTGATTTACCGATCAGCACAGCAACCATCAGATCGCCTGAAACGTTAACGCTAGTACGTGCCATATCGAGAATTCTGTCGATGCCGGCAATAATGGCTAAGCCTTCCATCGGTAGACCAACGGTTGTCAGTACCAGTGACAGCATAATTAAACCAGCACCTGGCACTCCAGCAGTACCAATTGAGGCTAAAGTCGCCGGCGCAATGATGGCTAGATAATCACCAGCACTTAAATCAATACCAAAT
>JABSRA010000124.1 GCA_013215445.1 Oceanospirillaceae bacterium | reverse complement strand
CAGTGAACTGCGGCGTTTTAGTTAAGGGATTTGGAGTTAATTTTCGCTGCTCATGGGGTCATTTTAAGGAGATATTTAGCGCTCCAATGGACCATTGTCCCCGTGAGTAAATAAAATGTTGAGCACAGTGAAAATCTAACTTGTGCGGGGCTTTATCGAGCATATCCCAGCCGCTGGCTAGGGCATAGATTGCCCTAATCACACCTTTGTGACTCACGCAGCCTATCTGCTCGGTCGTTTTGCCTGCCTGTAGTTGCTCTGCCCAAAGGCTGACTCGCGCCCCGACTATGCGCGGTGACTCTCCCTCGGGTGGGCACAAATCAAGCCCCAGTGCCTCCTGTCGGGCAAACGCTATTGGATCAGCAGTTTGCAGTTGCTTTAGGGTTTGGCCCTCCCACGTACCCCAGTTCATCTCCAGTAAGTTGTTTTCTATGGCAGCCTGTACTCCCAGTAGCTCAGCGGTTTGTTGCGCTCTGAGTAATGGACTACTAAACCACTGTAAAGTCCGCAGTTTGTCAGGCAGTTGGTAGGCGCTGATCTGCTCTCTACCGTGGGCATTGAGCGGGATGTCAGTACGCCCCTGTAATTTTTTGTCGTTGTTCCACTGCGTTTGACCGTGGCGAATAAAGTAGAAATCGAGCATTTGATTACCTGTGGGTCTGCCAACTGGCTTGGGCTTGGTTGAGTATTATGCAAAGAGTTTTGGCTGCACTGCTAATCGAGTGTTCGGTGGCAACATAATGTTTAGCAGCTAGCTGCATCTGGCTTAAGCGTGGCTCGTCTAACAGTAAATCGTCAATGGCCTCGGCCATCATCTGGCTATTTTCAGCGGGTAGTAACAGGCCACTGTGCCGATTTTTTATGATGGAGCTAACGCCACCTTGATCACCGGCAACCACTGCGACTGCCGCTTGCTGGGCCTCTAAGAACACCATGCCTAGGGCCTCGTTGATGGCGGGCCACACCAGTATTGAACAGTGTGGCAGTAGCTGCTGAATCTGGCTGCTGGATAAAACCTCGGCGTAGCGCACATTGGGCAGCTTGGCAAACAGTGCATTCACCTGCTCACGCTCCACCCCATCGCCTACAATCAACAACTGACAGGGTTGGCGAAGCTGCTGAATAACTTGACTGAGTCGTTGATAGGAGGAAAATTTATCCCCTTGGCGCATCATGGCGATCGTGATTAACCATGGCAACTGTGGCTCTAGTTGGTAGCGTTTGGCAATGCTGTGGCGAGGCTCTTTAGTGACATCAGCAGCATCTGCGATAAAGGCTGCTAAGCCAACGATAGGTGACTGCGCTCGGTCGAGGTAAAACTTTTCTAACGCCAGTCTATCGATGGGATTAATACAGATGACTTTGGCGGCGAGTTGCAGTGCTTGATCCACATGAGAATGATAGAGCGCCCAGGGCCCCTCGGCGCGTTTTTTGGCCCACGAAGCCTCGGCCAAAACGTAGGGTATATCCAAGATTTTGCAGATGATTGGACCGATTAAATCGGCGGCTTTGTAATATAAGTGGTAGCTAAACCAAACACGAGGATGAAAGCCGATTCGCTGCCAGCGGCGCAATATCCGCCGCGCCTCACGTTGCGCCAGTGCTACCATGCGTCTTTGTCGCAGTGGCTCGCCGTGTTTGTCAAAGCTACGTAGGGAGCTGGCGAGATCGACTTCAAATCCCGCCTGCTGCAATGCGCTGATGAATAGTCGGGCAATTTTACGATCGCCCGAGGGGGTAGGGTGCAGGGGTGATTTTAAGGGTGCATAAAAGGCAATCTGGGTTGCCCGCTGCCCTTTAGGCATCAGGTCCATCAAACAGTGCCTGCAGTTGGTCAATACCGATTTTGACATCAAACCTGCGGTGCAGTTGCTCTTGTCCGACCTTTCCCAGCTGTTCGCGTCTGGCGGGGTTCTCAATCAAATCTTGCAGTGCCAGGGCTAGTTGTTGGGGGTTGTTGGATGCGACTAACACGCCGTTTTCGCCGCTATTGATTAACTCCGGGATGCCCGATATATCGGTGGCTAAACAACATAGGGATTGGCTTTGGGCTTCCATTAATACATTTGGCAAGCCGTCCCTATCGCCGTCCTCGACGATTTTACTGGCCAATACAAATAAATCACTATTGCGGTATTCATCCAGCACCTCCTGTTGGGGCAGGGCACCACACCACTCAATATTTTGCTCTATTGCCAAACTCTCGGCCTGCTGCTGCAGCGTTTTTAAGATCGCACCGCCACCGATGTGGGTAAAGCGCCAGTGCAAATTGTCGGGCAGTTGCGCCAGTGCTTCGAGCAAGTCATCGTAACCCTTTTTTGGCACTGCTCTGCCGACACTGATAATTCTGACTGGCTGGTTGGGGTCAGAGCCGTCGATAGTCGCACGGGAGTCACGCTGTATGGGATCAAAGCGCTCGAAGTCAAGGCCGTGATAAACCAGGTGCACTTTTTCAGGTGCTGTGGTTAAGGATTGCAAGTACTTAAGATTTGCCGCTGTGCAGGTGGCCAACCACTGTAGCTCTTGCAGCTTTTCACGCAGATCCCACTCTTGGGAGGTCCAAATATCTTTGGCGTGCGCCGAGCAGGACCAAGGTAACTGATTGATCAGCGCGGCGTAGCGAGTGACTGCTGCGGGTGTGTGCAAGAAATGTGCATACATCTGCTGGGTGTTTTCGGCTAATTCGGCGGCGAGCACCAAACTCTGACCGAAGCGTCGCACTCTGTTGCGACTAAAATCCCGCTTTAAATCTTTGCAGAACTGAGCGATTACTTTTCTCAGCGAATATTGTCTGAATACTTTAAATGCCCCTTTCAATACCCGCAGCGGTTCTAAATGCAAATACTCTGGCAGGTAGATGATTTTGGCTTTTATCTGCTGGTGGATAGGATGGGTGGTAGTATCGGTAGGGTGGCGCAATGAGATGAGGGTGATATCAAAGCCACGTTGCTCCAGCGCTCTAATTTCCTGGGCGATAAAGGTCTCTGATAAGCGCGGATAACCTTTTAGTATGAGTGCGATTTTTTTCACGGTATAACCTTAATTAGCGTAAAGTGCTTCGCCACTGAGCCATTGTATTTGCGAATGGCCTTGGCAAAAACTAAAAAATTTGTCTAAAAATTGCCAGCACTGTAAATCGTGATCTAAGTGGTGAGTCATTAAACCACAGGGCTGAGCATAGGCACTGGTGCGTTGGAATTGTAGATGTTCAATTAGTTTGCCTAAAATTGTCGCTTCTCCGGCGAAGCAGCGCCGCTTCCAATTTATAATGTCTATATGTACATTGACTTGATAGGCGCTGTCTAATTCTTTTGGCACACCGAGCACGGATAATTTGCGGTAGCCAATCTGTGGCAGTTGTTTAACCAGTTGCGCGGCGATGCGGTTCCAAGGTGGCACTAGTATGTCTAAATATTGCCGCTCAAATTCAGCCTTTAAACGCTGTCGTCCAATGCCGAGTTGCGCGGCGAGGACAGAGATATCTTGCGAGCCACCGAGTTCTATTTTTCGCTGCTCGGGTAGCGCATGGCTGAGATGCTCAATTCCGTGTTGTAATACATAACAGTATGGCTGGTTTGCGGGGGTCTTGATGATACTCAAACTCGGTTGTAGTCGTTGCGGTATCACCGCTAAGTGTACCGCTGTGGAATAGCGTTGAGCGATCGTTAACAGCTTTTGCAGGGCCTGAGTGTCTTCGATCGCATCGTCATCGCGCCACCAAAACTGCACAGGTTGTGGCCATTTGTCTAGTTCATCGCGTAGTGCCTGCCAATTATCCATGGCTGTCTCTTGCCTCCTCTGCCCACTGGATTAATAAATTGGCACTTTTTAATGCCCCCTGTGAGTCGATACTGAGGGCTGCTGCACTACTGTTCATTGCCACTTCAATGGCGCTGCGCAAACTCTGGGTATCCATCTGTTTAATTCTTAACAGGGCTAACACACCTGCATCGGCGAGTACTTTAGTGCGGGTCAGTTGTTCGGTCTCACCCTCACCTTCAAAGGGAATGACGACCGCGGGTACTTTGGTCAACAGTAAATCCATAACAGTGTTGTAGCCGCCCATGGAAATGGAGACACGGGCGGCACTGAGGGTGGCTAAAAAATCGGCTGCCAGCTCCACCACTTGTAAATTTGCCATGCACTGAGCGTTAAAATACGCTTTATCAGCCTCGGGCATGTTGGGCCCTGTGACCAATAACCACTGACAATCACTGGCGTAACCCGTTTTGCAGAGCGCTAGAGCGGTGTGTAAAATTTCACTGCCCACACTGCCGCCACCGATGGAGACGATAATGGCGTTAGTCGCTACAGGGGGAGTATGGTTAGGCGCTAAAGTGGGGCAGACATAACCTGAATAACTGATTTTAGGGTCAATTTGAATAGACTCTGGAAAGCTTTTTTGCAGCGGGAAAAAATTGGCATCACCGTGGACTAAAACATGTTGGTAGTGCCGATTAATAATATCCACACATTCTTGCTCTCGCTCTGGGCTACGTCTCTGTAAAATATCTCGAATTGAGCTGACTAATCGCGGTGGTTTGGGTTGTTTTTTGATCCAATCGAGTAAGGGCAGTAATTCAAAGCGCATCTGCCTGCGACCGAAGGGGTAGGTTTCTGTGACGATTAAGTCGGGTTGGATTTTATCACAGAGACTCAGCAGGGCGGCACTGCGGGCCTGCTTATCACTCTCAGTTAGTATTGATCCGTCTGCGTTGGCCAGGCCGCTAAAGGCAGCATCAGCACTCTTGATCGCTTTTAGCTGGTGGACGGTGGCACTGCCAAAGGACATGCTGGGTACTGGCATGCCGCCAAAGATAACATCGACTTGCGCCCCCTGGCGACAAAGTGCCTGTACAATCAGTGAGGAGCGGCGCACGTGGCCAATCCCGAGAAGGTACTGCACGTAAAACATAATACGCCCTGAGGACATAAGATAAGAGCCTTGTATTGATTAATAGGGTCAGCTATGGACAGCAGAGTTCGATTATTTAAAGACAGCCAAGCTGCAATTTAATTCTCGACTATTTCACCAAATCTATGGGTGACAGAGTCTAAACCTCCCAGTAGTTGTTGTAGTGACTGGGCGCTGGGCTTCGCTTGAGTGGGTAATTTCTCAAGAGCATCGACCATCAGTGCGACGGGCCTCTCGCCACTTAAATCTAGCATCGTTAACAAACCTATCTTGGCAGCATTACGGGCGCGAATGGTCTGTTCTTGACGAGGTTTGCTTCTCGGTAATATCAGCGCGGCTTTATCGAAGGAGAGAATCTCACAGAAGGTGTTATAACCACCCATGGCGACGACCGCTTCCGCCGATGCCATTAAATGCTCTAAGTGATTGCTAAAAGTGATCATTTTCACGTGGCTTAATTGCTCTGCGCGCTGCATGAAAAGATTGCGTTCAGTATTGGGCATAAAGGGTCCAAGGACAAATAATGCCGGCATCAGAGACGCGCATGCTTCATAGGCACGCAATACCCAATCGATCATTTCTATGCCATCACCGCCCCCGCCTGGGGTGACTAATATATAAGGTTTATCGGGGAATTCGATAGACTCTAGATCGATCTGCTCGGGTAGTTGTCGCGGTAAATAACCGGTATATAAGGTTTTGTCTCTTACCTGCTGGTGTATAGCCAGGCCTTTAAGAGGGTCTCCCATTTGCTTGGGGCCATAGACCCATAATTCATCGTAAAAATTTTCTAATAGCGGCAGCGCTTTTTTCACCTGCCACTCTTTCTCTAATAGCTCGGGCGAATCCATGATGTCGCGCAGGCCCAAAATACAGTGGGTGTCGGTATTTTTGAAATATTCTAGAGTACTGATTACTTCGCCTTGTAAGCCACCAGGCTCTTTATCGACCAAAAAAATATCGGGCTTAAAGACTTTGGAGGTATTTAAAATAATCGATTCTCGCAGCGCTAAAGTATCGGCCAAATCGATGTGCAGTCCCAGAGATGTGTACTCGCCGTTATGTAGTTTTATGATCCCGGGGATGCGAATAAAATCTACCCGCGCTTTAAAATCGAAGCGGCCAATGATCGGGGAACCGGTCATAATAAGTACCGATAAGCCTTTGTAGCTATCCACTAGGGCATGGGCGATGGTACGACAGCGTCGCAGGTGCCCAAGGCCAAAGGAATCGTGGCTGTAAATCAACAGACGGCTATTTTTTAGTTTACTACGCACGGGCTAACACTCGAGTGGGAAATTTTATTTCGTGCCAAGGTTAGCAAAATTTTTCCCGCTTAGATAGTTTGCCTTTGAATAAACAAGAATTGCTAAATTTGTTTTAAAAAACAAACTCGTTTAGTGGTTGTTTAATCATCTATTTCATCGATTTTAGCATTTAATCTAACTTGGTTCGAAATCGTCGAAGCGGCAGCGCCGGCTATTTTTTCTTTGAGTTGTGGGTCATTTTCCAGCGCTTCTGACGTGGGTGCTTGATCATTGTTTTGCATCAGTACGTGTACTGAGCGATGTGCGAATTCTATGCCATTGGTCTTTAGGGAATCTTTGACTAGGCGAAATGCATCGCGGCGGATAACCCATTGCTCTCCGGGGACACAGGTAAATTTCATGCGAAAAATCAGCGCTGATTCCTCTACTCGAATTACACCCTGAGATTTTAGCGGTAACAGAAAGTGTTGTCCGTATTCCACATGATCGAGCATCTGCAAGCCCACTTTTTTGATTATCTTGCGCACTTTTTCGACATCGGTACGATAATCGAGGCGAAACTCTAACTTCATGGTGATCCAGTCGCGGGATAAATTGCGCACCGTGGCAATCTCACTAAAGGGGATTGTCTGTACCGCTCCCAAGTGATGGCGCAGCCGAATAGAGCGAATTGAGATGCGCTCGACGGTGCCCCGTAGACCGGCAGCTTCTATATACTCGCCGCGTCGAAAAGCGTCGTCCAAGAGAAAGAAAATACCGGAGATAACGTCTTGTACCAGTTTTTGCGCACCAAAACCTACCGCGATGCCTATAATACCGGCACCGGCGAGTAGTGGGGCGATTTCTACGCCGATGATACTGAGTACCGTTAGAACCACACTGACCAGTAGAAATACCAGTAAAAATGAGCGTACTAAAGGCAGCAGCGTCTCGGAGCGTGAGGCGCCAGAGCCACCTCCGTCACCTTCTAGAGAAGCTAATCCATCCTCAGCTTTACTGACTATATCGTAGGGGAGATGTCGCTCTATCGCCGATTGAATGATCTCCCAGAGTGCGTAGGCCAATATAATCACGATGACCACATCCACAGACATTTTTAACAGTCCGCCAAAATTACTGGCGATCATTTGCCAGGCGTTATAGCCAAAACTACTGTCGATAAGATAGAGCACCACCGCTAACAAGATGACCCTGATGGCGATAATGACCCGATGGATAAAGGTATCACAGCGCTGTTCATAAGAGTGACTTTGCAGCCAGGTAATACGTTTTAACTGTGACAGTGCGACAAAGATTATTCGGTCTAGAATAGGAAAACTAAAGGTGAGCCACCAGGCGGGGGTCAATCGATCAGCTTGGGCATAGTTGCCTAGAAATTCGTTGGCCGCCCAGATACTCCAAATCACTAACAGCCAAAAAGTGATGATTGTCGGCCAAGATTTACTAAAAATCTGAGTAAAGTCAGAGGTGTGTTGGTTTTTGTCGGTGAACATAAGCGTAATGTCTTTGCGCAAAAACCAGACGAAGGCGATCGAAGCTATATTGAGTATCAACCCTGACATGGGTACCAGCAATGCAAACATAATCGGCTCTAGTGAGAACGATCCTAATACCCGCCATAAAGTTGTGATGAATAAATACAGCGAGATAAAAGCCAAGATCGCGAAGTAGATACGTCTGGCGGAGTGACACTGCATTTTCATCAAGCGCAGCCCTGAGGCATAGGGGGCAAAAATTAGATTCAAGGCGATCGCCAGTGCTCTAATTTTGGCGATGAGCCAGAGGGCGTTTAAGCTGAGGATGCGAAAGGGATCATCGCCGTCGTAGACATAAGTTGCTACCGCACCAGCGACTAAGACAAAAACTGCCAGGCCTAAAAACTGAAAAGTACTGCGCATCAGTAATAATTTGAGGTTATCGCTCCAATTATCTTTGGTATTACTAGCGAGTCGGTTACAGACCTGATTCATTCTAAACCCGACTACCCGTTCAATCAGCCAGCCACTGGCGATCATCAGGCCAAAGACACCCAGTAAACTTATTAGGCCATTGATTCCTCGATCATTGGTAAGATTATGTAACAGTTGGGCTTTTTGCTCTGGCCAACGGGACAAACTTTCCATGAGCTGATCTTTACGTTGTTTGGCTTGTTTTAAGATCACAAACCTAGCCATTTCAGACCCCTGGTAGCTAGCTAGGGTGCTTTCTGCGTTCTTTGCGCGCTCTTGTGCGCTAAAATTATCGGCGTGATTGGCCGATACACTTGTTATACTGATCAGTAGTAAGAGGATACAAGTTACAAAGTAGTGGTAAAGTTTACGCATTGACGCTTCCGCATTAATTGAGAATTTTGTGTACTTTAGCATGATCGTTAGCTCCTGAAAAATACAGAACGGGCTGTAGCGCAGTAATAAGGTTTCTTAAAAGGTGATTGAATTAGGCGGCACTTGTGCGGGCGAGCCAAACTAAAAAGGACCGCGTTTTTCTGCATATGCGCGAGATCTAGATAAAACAAGTGATGTTTTTACAACTAAAGCGCTGAACAAACGTAGCTAAAACGAGGTAAAAATCGCGCGCCAGTTGCCGGTGTATTCGATAGGGGTAGGTTTATCGTAGTAAGAGTATCGAAGGGGGGGAGGTATGCCATCGTTAACTCATTTGATATTCAATAGTTCTTTTCTGTATAAACAATAATGGATGATAATGAAATACCAGACATTACCTAAAGCTCTATACACTTACGCGGGAATAAAAAAAATATTATATGATCATCAGTCGTTTATTTTATTTAAAAAATTATCGAGTAGTTTATTAAGCCAAGAGAAAATAGCAACTTCGCACTGCTTTATGTATATTTTA
>JABSRA010000123.1 GCA_013215445.1 Oceanospirillaceae bacterium | reverse complement strand
GCACTTTGTGCTTGGGGGTTTTTTCGTTATTAGAGCTTTTAATGGCGATGACAAACTCTCACATGGGCATAAAAGAGCGCAACTTGTTGCAGCGAATACCTAGGGATAGTAGGGGGAAAGCAGGCACGCTTTAAAAGCGCAGCTTTTGTGACTGGTTTCTAGTAGCGCTTGCGCGTTCATTTATCCCGTAATGCTTTAGAAGCGCAGCTTCGTATCACCTCTTTATTCGCTGAAGGCTCCTCCGTAGTGCGCTTGCGCCATCCCTTAAGGTTTACCACGCCAAGCTCTAGCTACGCAGTACCACGCTTCTACTTCACGCAGCTCTCTACTTTCACTTGGATCTTCTTTTATTATTAAAGCTTAAAGGCGACGACCGTACTTTCACACAAATGTGTACCCAAAAAGAGGGGCATACCAATAGTAGAGGGGTAATGCTGCAGAAACGCAGCTTCGTATCACCTCTTCATTCGCTGAAGGCCCCTCCGTAGTGCGCTTGCGCCATCATTCAAGGTTTACCACGCCAAGCTCTAGCTCCGCAGTACCACGTATCCACTTAACGCATTTCTCTAAATCCACTTAGAGGCTAAACTACTCGAGGCCACTGTGACTTGTCGAATCCTTGTATCAGAGAGTAGGGGGGTTTTTGATTCTTAGAACCACAGCCCCGTATCACCTTTTGATTCGCTGAAGGCTTCCGTAGCTGTACTTGCCACTCCACTAAGGACGAGGCCAAGACTTAGCTTAATTCCCTCTTAAAAGCCTATGAGCACTGTCACATCGGCCCCGCTAAAGCTGTTCAACGATACTGGCGTGTGTAGGTCAAAGAAAGGCGGCGTTTGTGCCTGGCTTTATATCATCAACATGTTTTCGGCCACCTCGTACCATCTATCGACTTGGCGCAATCAGCCTCATCGTTATTGATAACCTATATTTGAGACAAAACTCAGCAAGAAACGGGTTTTACCAACGCCAGTTGTTTCATATGCTAGCTCAAACTAATAACCCTAGGTAGTAGCCATGAATTTTAAAATAAATGCACTTTCCCCAGAGCCGTTTCAGCGAATGTTTAACAGCAGCGATGCTGAACTTTCAGACAATAATATCGTTAAACAAGTAGTGACAGAGGCGGGTAGTACTCCCTGTAGAGTCTGTTTTAAAGATGCAAACATTGGCGATACGGTATTGTTGCTCAATTACCAGCACATAGCTGAAGCGACGCCTTTTAAAGCGTCCCATGCGATTTATGTAACAGAAGCTGCCAAACAGGCTTTTCCTAAAATAAATACAGTTCCCGAAATGATCCATAGCCGAATGATTTCTCTACGTGCATTTGATCAGCAACATATGATGGTCGAAGCTGATTTAGCGCAGGGGTTGCAAGTAGCTGAAAAAATCAGTCAGATGCTCGATGATCAATCTGTAGACTATGTGGATTTACACTTTGCGAAACAAGGCTGTTTCGTCGGCAAAGCGACAAGCTGCTGAGTGTTGTAATTTAACTAAACAGAGCGCTAACGCGCTCTCTATGCAGCGGGACTGATATCGACTAATTTGAATTTACTTACTTTAGCTTCGAGTGTTTCAGATAATTGACCTAGGTTATCCGTAATAGCGGAAATTTCGATAATGGTTTGTTGATTATTTATCGCCATCTCTTTTATTTTATGCGCTTCATTCTTTATCTTTATGCTGTCTTCGGCCTGGGATGCAACTGCGCTCTCCAGTTGATTTAACTGCTCTAGTGAGGTTTTTGCGTCTTGGTTAAGTTCACTGAGGGGGGCAACCATTGCTCCGATTAGCAGAATGCCTTTCTCTAGCTCTTCTTTACCACTACTAATACGTTGTACTGAATTATCGGTCTCTTGATCAATAGCATCCATCATGGCATCGATTTGTTCGGTGGCGCCGGCTGTCCTAGAGGCCAGGTTGCGTACTTCATCGGCAACTACTGCAAAGCCGCGTCCCGACTCACCAGCGCGGGCAGCTTCGATGGCGGCATTTAAGGCTAGCAAGTTAGTTTGATCTGCAATCTCCTTTACTGTTGTGACCAAATCACGCACTGATACCGACCGTTGTTTCAGGGTGTCGACAGCATCAGCAGAGCTTTTAATAGATTTAGAAATAAGCTCAAAGTCTTGGGTGGCACGCAGAATTAGTTGTTGTCCTGTCTCTGCTAAACTCTCAGCTTTTTCCGCCTGCTGTTTTGCTTGGGATGTAATTTCTGCAGCTTGCATGCTCTGTACAGAAAAGTGACTGATGGCGTCTGCTATGTTACTGACAGTATCTAATTGTGTGGTGGCTACATTGGCCATACCTTTAACCGAATTATCTAATGATTGACTGGAGTTGTGTACTTTGAGTGCTGATCCATTGATACTGGAGATGAGAGAACTTAGCTCATCACTCATGAGTGAGAAAGCCGCAAAAAGCTCACCAACCTCATCCTTGCTATTATCGTTTTCAGTGAAGCGCAAATCCCCTTTGCTCATATTTTTAGCGGCGATAACAGCCCTTTGAATCGGCAGTACAATGCTACGACTGACTAAATAACTTAGTAGTATACCAATCAAGAGCGCAGCGACAGAGAGAGCAATCATCCAATCAATAGATTGTGCACTTTCAGCTTGTATGGCGGTAAAGCGGTTAAAGGTGGTTTTGTTCTGTTGACTGAGATACTGCTCGATAGCATCGAGTAAGCTGGTTAATGCAGGGAGCGTTTTTTCGCTAAAGTGAGTAACGGCACTTTCAGGATCCCATTCTACAAAATCGACGGTGGTTAAAAATTCTTCAGAGTAGGTAGCTCGTTTTTCAATCACGTTGGTTAATTTGCTACCAGTCTCTGTACTGATCATTTTGCTTAAATCATTCAAAATGTCATCTAATTCTTGGTTGTTGCGATCCATTTTCTTGTATAGAACCACGCGTTGATCACGATCCTTAGTATTGAGAATCAGCAATAGCTCAATGGCTGATGCCTGAGCTAAATATTCTATTTTTGCAGCGACGGCGCTTTGTTTTACATCTTCAGAAATTATTTTTTGCAAGAAATCTGAACTGCGTTGGAGGTTGGTAATGCCCAGTGTTGCGATGATAACCAGTAATGTAAGCAGGCATATAAAGCTGACACTTAAGCGGGTGCTGATAGTGAACTTTCTTAACAGTGACATAGGATATTCTCAATAAGCATTGATCACTAAATGTGTGATTCAGGATAATTTAACATGATCTATAAATATACGCCTATTTTAAAATTGCAGATTCAATAAATTTAAGGGCTCTTTAATGAAATCAATAGAGTACCGATGTTTTTGGGGTGGTGAGATTAGTATGATTGAGCTGTTGTGTGTATGAATAGAACAGCCTAGACAGCACCGTCAACTCTGGTGACGGTGAGGATAGGGTTATTCCAGCGCGCTATCTTGATTGCTATTAATCTGATAGAAAATATAGAATTTATTGAACTTTAGTTATCATGGAGTAAAGATCTATCTAGCCATACAAACCCTGTACTTTAAAATAAAATGTAGTTAATTTAGAGGCTAGATATTTTTGTACGTTAAGGTCCATAGGTTCTATAGGATCTGCTGATTACCTTTGATGCTAAATAGGGAGCTTTGAGTGTTACAAATGATGAAAAAAGTAAAGATGCAACTAGTCTTAGTGGTTGCGTTGTTATTGTCCCCATGGGTTGCTGCGAGTACCAATATTGAGTTTCTAGATAAAGAAACTATCAAGAGTTTGAGTAAGAATGTTTTCGAGATTGTGATCCCAAAACTTGAAAGTACCCAAATTAAATATGCGCGAGAGCTACCTTTCGACAATTTAAATTATAGAGAACGCAATGAAAAATATCACAGTATAGGCACCGCTTTTTTTATAAATCCAAAAGAGCTGATGTCTGCGGCGCACGTTTTTTCACTGGAAAGTTTCTCGCTGCACACTGATATCTACATCCGCGATTCCCAAGGTGCTGTGTATAAAATAAACAGGATTAATCATTATTCAAACATTAAGGACGTGATTGTTTTTGATCTTGAAAGTTATCCTGAATCAGTCACTCCTCTGCAATTTATCGAGCAATCAGATATAGGTGATACCGTATTCTCGATAGGCAATGTACAGGGGGAGGGGATTTCATTTCGCGCGGGGCAAATTGCCTCGTTTACCACAGAGCCTGAATATGGCCAATGGAAGGATATAAGGTTTACCGCTCCAGCTTCACCGGGTAATAGTGGTGGTCCACTTGTGAATATTGAGGGTAAGGTGCTTGGTCTCATCGTAAAAAGAAACTCTAGTGAAAATCATAATATAGCGGTGCCTAGTAGCGAAGTGATTAGTCTAGATGCAAACGCTACATTTTTACATAAGAACGCTTCAATGTATTTAAATGTGGTGCAGAACAGTATTTATAGAGATTGGAGTGATACTTTCAAGTTGCCTAAAACTATTCCCGCGTTATCTAAGCTCGCACAAAATTCTGTCAATGAGTTTTATGGTCAGCTGCTAATAGATCTGAATAGTAAATACCAGGCGGTGTCCTTCCCTCAAGGAGAGCGTTTTAGAGCCTATTTAAGGGACCAAGATTTTATCAAACAGTTCGGAAAGTTACGTTCTGGGCCCGATTTTAAAGAGTGGTTTTTAAGCAATTATGCGACTAAAACTAAACTATTAGAAAAAAAGCAAGAGCTTAAAATTAGTAAAAGTGATGTGGCTTCTATGCATCTAATGATTGAAAAAAACAGTCAAATTTCACTTAGTAGCTTTTTAAATGATGCTCAGCTAGTGATGGATACTTTACTGCAAGGTATCCCTCTCACCCGCACTGTGGGTAAAGAAAAAGTCAGAATAACCAGTTTAGGCGCTCCAGAATCAATCCAGCGTTGGACGGATAGGCTCGGCAGAAAATGGGTTTCTTCACTATGGTATATGCCCTCTGAAGATTATTTTGTATTTAATCACTGTTTAGCTTATCCCAAAGGCGCTATCTGTAATCTTGATATAAAGCACAATAATGAATTGTTTTATGGTTATTTAGACATTATCAAATACTCTTATGATGAAATTGCGATTGGTTATGCAGGGAAAGTCGTGGATTGGGTCGAGTATTTTGCACTCGATAAGCAGTTACTACCAGATAGTTTAGCGTCGGCTAAAATAGAGTTGAATGAGGAAGTGTTTAACCTATCGATGAAAAATTATAATATTACAATAGATGCTGCTGAAATTAATGAGCAATCAAATATCCATTTCCATTTTGGCTATTCGAGTACTGAGCTTTTGGCCGAGGATCTACTGTTACTTGAAATAATACCTAAGAATGACTCAAAGTTTCATTACCGCATTCAGAAATACCATTCGCCGAGTGAATATAGCAAGGATGAGTTTGTGGCAGCTTGGAAGAATATAAAAGCTGAACAGGGGGAATTTACCGGTAAAATAATCAATAAGAATGGTCAATTTAGTGTGCAGCATGTCATTAAAAGCACTCTGCTTACTGATGAAGAAGATCCTGAACAACAAGAGATTTATGTAATTAGGTGCATTAGCGATCAATTATTGGAGGACATGGCGCAGAAGTGCAGTGCTTTTGCTGATAAGGTGAGTTTTACCCAGGGATAGCCTAGGAGCCTGTCGGGTTTGGCCGATTTTGGCAATAGATTAGTGCAACGGTCAGACCGACTCCTAGAAAATACAGCGTAATAAAAGGTTAAATTGTTCTTTTGTAGCTTTTAAAAGGTGAGGGATCAGCACTTGTATGTTGGGTTGCGCTGTTAGTTGTAAGTTATTCTAATGATATCTATACCACGGCAGAAGGCAGTTACCAGTGTTTTGCAATTAAGGAGAGCAGGCTGGTGTTTGCTTAAGATCTAAAATCGAGTAATTTAATCCATCAATAATGCCCTCTGAGAGTTAACTTAAAGCAGTGAGAGCCGTGCCCCCACTGCTCTCTTCAAGTAGCGGGCTGTTAGGTTTTTAATGCCTCGCGCCGCAAGTCAGTGACGACCTTGCCGCCTACTCCCCAGTTATCAGTGTTTATTTCATCGATCACTACCAGGGTTGTGGCGGGGTTTTTATGTAGTACATCTACCAACAATTGAGTGGCTCCTTTGATTAACGCTGCTTTTTGTGCGGCGCTCACATTTTCATCGGTGATTTTAATATTAATATAAGGCATGGTTATTGTCCTCTGTTAAGGGGTGAAAAGTTAAGAGTGCTATGTACTACAATGGCGCCAATACTGACGACGCTTAAACCTATCACCAGCGTATTAGTTAGCGGTTCGTCAAACAGGTAGACTGCCGCTAAACCAGAAATTAGCGGTACGATGGCCATGATTGAACCCATGGCGCTGGGTCCTAGTAAACGAACCGCCTTAACATAGAAAATCATCTGTACTATGGTTGCCATAAAACCCTGATAAAAAGCCTGTAGTGCGATGTCTTGCCATAAATGCATCGCGATATTTTTTGGCAGTAGCACTACATAAACCGGCAGGTAAACCATACAGGTAAGTACTGCTAAGCTCACTGTCGCCTGCCACGGGGTAATCTGCCAGCGCTTGATTAATACCGAGAACAGCGCCCAGCAAAAAGCCCCCGCCGCCAAATAGAAATGCCCCGCATTTAATCCCTGTCCTCTGGTTAGCATGGGCCAAATCAAAGAAATGACGCCTGCGCCGATCAACCCCAGCCCCAGCCATTTGTTGAGTGGGATTTTATCGCTGTCAAACAGCGCCGCTAATAAAATGATAAACAGAGGAATTAAGCCTGGCAGCAACACCGCTGCATGGGAGGCACTGGCCAGTTGGAATCCTTGGAAAGTGAACAGCGCATAGGCTAAGCCACCAATCAAACTGACGGCGATGAGTTTGGGTTGAAACAAGTTAAACCTGAATTTAAACCACCAAACAGGCAGTAGCAGGATACTGCAGGTTAGATAGCGAATGGCGATGACATCAAAGCTGTTTAAGTCACTAACGCCCCCCTGCCTGGATGCTAAAATAAACCCTGACCAGATTAACGCTGCAGCTAAGCCATAGACGACACCTGGGTTGAATGAAAATTTCTGCCACGGGTTAGCGAGTATGGTACTTCTTCTGATCGACATGTTTTTTGCCAGCCTTTTCTAAATTAGGATTATCGGTAAAGTTTAAAGTACTATGCTGTTCATTAAAAATGAATTATTATGAATGATACATTCATTATTTGTGAATGAAGTGCTCGAATAACTAGCTAGAGGCCTTTCTAATGGAATTATCTGATCTAAGAATTTTTGTCCAAGTAGTCAGCTGTGGCGGTATTACCGCTGCTGCAGAGGCACTCCATCGTGTGCCTTCAAATGTGACGGCTAGAATAAAAAAACTAGAGAATATTTTAGATAAAACACTGTTTATCAGAGAGAAAAACCGCCTGCGAATCTCGCCTGCAGGTGAGCAATTACTACCCTATGCAGAACAACTGCTGGCCCTAGCGCATGAGACCTTATCGGCCATGGGCAACCATAAGGTACAGGGGGTTTTTAAGTTGGGGGCAATGGAAGCCGTGGCTGCCACTCGTTTAGTGCAGCCCGTGATGAACTTCCATCAACGCTATCCCCTGGTAGATTTAGAGATTAAAACGGCACCCACTGGGGAGCTAATTGCGCGTGTATTAGAGGGGGAGATAGATCTGGCACTGGTTGCAGATCCTCCAGAAGACAGTCGCCTGCATGCCCAAGCAGTGTTTGAAGAACAGTTGGTGATAGTTTCTTGCCTGAGTCACCGGGATATCAATGAGCCGCAAGACTTGAGCGACTCACCCACGTTCATCGGTTTCAGTGCCAGCTGTGCCTATCGCAACCGTATGACCCAGTGGATCAAGCGCAGTGGTAATGTCAGTAAAGTGGTCGAAATCAGCTCCTACCACACCTTGCTCAGTTGCGTAGCAGCGGGCATGGGGGTAGGTATAGTGCCTGTGGCACTGCTACATAACTACCCGTTCACCGATAGTTTAAAAGTACATCCACTACCCTCGCACTGGTCTCGCTCTACCACTCATTTTATCTGGCGCCGTGAGAATGAAAAAGCGTCGATTAAGGCATTTATAGATAGTGTAGAGGGAAATATTAACAGCGAGGGTGCAGTAGAAAGCTCAGTTGTCTCAATGTAAAACTGCCCCTCGCAAAGATTGATAATTTGAGATTAAATCTGCGCTATCTCTAGTCAGGGTGGCTGCCAATCCTGCAATGGCATTAAAGGTAGGATATTAGCCCCTTGATAATTACTCTCATGAATCGCAGCGAAGTTTACCGTTTTAGCGATACCCGGCATGTTGTAGAGTTTCCGAGCGTAATGCCACAAGTATGGGAAATCAATTAATCTAGATAAAGTGCAGCGGCTGTGTAGATAATAATCTATATCAAAACGGACTAATGTGGGAAATAATAACCAATCGGATTGCGTGAGTTTATCTCCCATTAAATAGCGACCAGTGGCTAGCCTACTATTCAACTTATCGAGCATGCTAAACACTTGTTGCACCGCAACATCGTAAGCGGTTTGGGTCTGGGCAAAACCCGCCCGATAAACACCGTTAGCCAACTGTGAATATATCTCAGCGTCTAGAGTTTCAATAGCCGAGCTTAAATGTTCAGGCACCAGCTGCAAACTGCTGGTTGCTTGGTTTTTCTTGGGTACAGTGATACTCGAAAAAATGTCCATGATGCGGGTAGATTCATTGCTGATGATCTTCTGCGTTTGACTATCCCAAAGAATAGGCACGGTCGAGCGACCGGTATAATCTGGATCACTTAGACTATACAGTTGGTGCATGTGTAATATTTGTAGGCTACAACCAGGTACTTGCCACAGTTTACCTCGATCCGCACTATAACCTTGCACCTTCTTACCGCCGGTAATATGCAGAGGTAAGTACTCAGATAGGCCCAGTATCTGGCGAATTAACATGGTTCGGTGAGACCAGGGGCAGCTCCAAGAGGCGATTAAAGTAAAGCGTCCGGGCTGTTCAATAATATCATTAGGGCTTATAGGCCAGTGGCAGTTGCTGATATTGCGCACATAAGCTCCCTTTATGATCAGCCGATCTTGTGTCGTCCACTGTCCTTTAATTAGCATTCCCATAATCACCCCCAGCGCTTTGAATTAGTCATCCAATGTAGTGATAAAACTGCTACAGTAAAAGGCAAATTTCATCACCTAACTGTGAGTTTTTCTAACCTATGAGAACTTTACCACCACTTAAGTCACTGCGCGCTTTTGAGGCCACTGCCCGGTTGCAGGGAGTGCAAAAAGCCAGTGAAGAATTGCATGTGACCCACGGGGCTGTGAGCCGCCAACTTAAACAG
>JABSRA010000122.1 GCA_013215445.1 Oceanospirillaceae bacterium | reverse complement strand
CCAGTTATGGAAAGTCGTGGAACAGCAACTAGCCAACCAACCTTATCTCGGCGGCGACACCCCATCAGCGGCAGATATTTTGTTGAGTGTATATTCGCGTTGGGGTCAATATTTCCCGGTGGATATAGTCTTTGGCGAAAAGACCTTAACTATGCTGGATGCAGTACAAGACAGAGCCAGCTTCAAACAGGCACTCGCGGAACAATTAGCGTCATCTAAATAAAAGCTAAATAAGGCATAAGCAGTTTGCTCTATGCCTTACTCATTTGCAGGAAAACATATGACAAACACACCAAAGAGCAGCAATGACTTTGCTAATATAACCGCTATTTTGCAAGGATACTTTGAAGGTTTATATCATGCAGATATCGACCAGCTAATCTCTATATTCCACCCGGACACCCAGTTAATAGCCCCTGGTAATCGACGCTCAGTCAACAAATGGCTAATCGATGTGACCAACCGAGAGGTACCGGCACAGCTAAATCATCCCTTCAGCTTTGAAATTTTAGCCATCGATATAGTGCAGGACCAAGCTATGGCTAAGGTCAAATGCCCGCTATTCGATTGCAATTACATCGATTTTCTAGGGCTGTTAAAAGAAGACGGGCAATGGCGAATCATCAGCAAAATGTATACTGATATCAAGGAAAAAACAGCATGAACAATCCCAAACCTCCCCCTTTAAAAATAGAAATGGTGCACGATCTTGTCTGCTCTTGGTGCCCTATTGCCTACCACAACCTAGAGACAGCTATTGATAATTTAAATATGGCGGTAGATTTTCATTTCCTAGCTTTTGAGCTTAACCCCAACATGGGTACCAGCGGTGAATTAATAGCAGCTTACTTCAATCGACAGTTTGGCTGGGACCCACACAAATTATTTAGCTATCAAAAATCCTTAGTCGCAACCGCCGCAAAGTCCGGCGTAACCATTGATTTTTCGAAGCGTAAGTTTTACTACAATACCCATCGAGCCCACTTATTGATGCATTGGGCGCAAAGCATCAACAAACATATAGGGTTATATGAGCGGCTAATGCGTGCCTATTTTAGCGAGGGTTTGGATATCAGTAACTTGAGTGTTTTATTAAACATTGCCGAAGATGCTGGCTTAGAGAGGCGTGAGGCGTCAGCAGCACTTAGTTCAAAACAGTTAGAAAATGCGCTAGAGGTAAAAAAACAAGGTTATAAAGCATTTAACATTAATGGCACTCCCGCCTTTATTTTAAATGAGACAGAACTAGTGTCTGGTTCTAACAGCGTTGATTTTTTTGAAAACGTTTTACAGCAATATCAACAAACTCAACCGTTGCCAAACAACATTTAAGGAGCAAACAATGCCGTATATCAATGTAAAAATTACTGATGAAGCAGTCACCAACGAGCAAAAAAAAGCCATTATTCAAGGCTGTACTCAATTAATGGTCGATGTATTAAACAAAGATCCCGCCACCACTTTTGTGCTGATCGATGAAGTAAGCACAGACAACTGGGGTATTGGCTTTGAGCAAGTCAGACAATTGCGTCTACTAGCCTCGCACAGTCAGTAGCATGGAGTATCATACCGCTGCCAGATTGTATCAACGTCTAAAAGCCAGCATCAGCCAGAGCCAACAAAACCAACAGAGAACAGGCACACATCATACTAAAAATTAAGTGGTAACGGTTTATGGAGCTACTAGATAAACAATTCAAATTTAACAATATTTTCAACTAGACTAAAGAAAACTAACAACGAGTATTGAAATTTTCCTGTTTATAATTAAACGATCATGACCCATAGAGAGATGCACTACGCGCGCGAATATGCACTGAATAGCGGCCTTTTTCACGCGTGCTGAAAGACTATCACTAATCCTATCGCCCTCTAGCTACTTCCAGTAGGTAACAGAGCAATCGTTTCGGTATTCAGCCTAATGGGAGTAGCAGATAATTAGCGTGTTTTGATAATGGCTCTGGTCGGCACAGTTTTTTCTCCCTGCAAAGCCTAAATAGCAACTTCCATGTTGGAAACCAGCGCGCCTATTCAACCACAAAAAATCCAGTGCGCCGAAAGCGTTTTGGATTTTTTGAATAATAATAAAGTAACAGCAGGCTGGTTTGCTGGCACATTATTGTGACTCAAAAAAACATCGAGTGGCAATACCTAAAAATGAGTAAGCGGTAATCCTCAGCACTGACTGCGGTATGGGTCAATATGACGACTTCCTTAATTGACTCTTACTATTAGCGAATACTGTCTGATTATTGATACTCATGATAAATCAATGGGTTAATGATACTCTCGTGATTAATCATTAACAGTTCAACATAAATCGATCGCCATTCAGCTGGGCTTAAGAATTTAAAACACATCGGCAGTTTCTCGCAGTAGCACAACTGACGCGGTTTTGTCGATATCAGAGATCCACAATATGCTGGCGCTGCTAACATTAGTCCTAGGCGAAAAAATATCGATATCTCTGACGATGAGTTACTTGAACTCGACCTATATAGAGTAAAAGTAGCTACCTTTATGACAAGTGAAGACTTGCGATTGAAGAGTATAGAGCTCGATAAGAGCATAATATAACAAAAAACTATCTACATTTATGCATAAAAATTTTGGTTGGCAAAGGCAAGAACCAAGCTATCGCTAAATACATTTGCACAGTTTATTGGGAGTAATTAAATGGGTGCCTTGCTTGACTATATTGGCTCTGAAACAGGCTTAGAAAATCTGTTATCTCTTACCCTCGAAAATATGAGCCAGGGGCTCTCCCTGTTAGATACCGAGCTAAACTATATTTTCATAAATAAAAAATGCCTGAAATTTTTAAAGCTTCCGGCAGATTTTGGCCGACCAGGCACGAAGCTCGAAGATGTAATGCGTTATAACGCTAAACGTGGCGAATACGGGCCAGGAGATGTTGAGCAGCAAGTAGCCGAACGTGTGGCACGTGCCAGGAAATTCATCAATCACAAGTTTGAACGCATCAGGCCAGATGGGACTGTCATCGAAATTGAGGGCAACTTTCATTCTGGCATCGGTTTTGTCACAACTTATACAGACCTCACCGAACGGGAAAAAACCGAGCAAGCCCTGCATAAAGCCAATGACGAATTACGCCTGCAAGACAATCGTTTGCGTGAGGCATTAGATCTTATGCCGGTGCCTATGGAAATTTTGGATAAAGACGACAAACTGGTTATGTGGAACCATGCCTTTCAAACTAAAATCCCTGAAAACAGTCACTTCCCGCTTAAAGTAGGTATGACGTGTAGAGAAGTATTGGAGAGTCTTCCCTGGCAAGATAGGGGAGTTGAAGAAAATGCTATCCCTGAACTAATTGCCAAAAAATTAGCCCTTCATGAGAATTATACCGGACCCTTTGAGGAACAAGTTGACGGGGATTTATGGTGGCACACCAGCGAATTTAAAACGAAAGACAATGACACAGTCATCATTCATGTGGACATATCAGAACTAAAAGCCAGGGAATTATTACTTACCGAGAAAGAAGCGGTGCTACAAACAGTATTTAACAATATGGATCAAGGCTTTTCCCTGTTTGATTTTGATATGAAATTAATCGTCAGTAACCAACGCTTTACCCAGATTCTTGGCCTGCCCGAACATTTTGGTAAACCCGGCACGCTTTTCTCGGACATACTCCACTATAATGCCCAAAGAGGCGAGTATGGCGATGGCAATAGAGAAAATTTAGTCCAAGAAAGAATTGAGCTTTTCAGAAAGTTCGAGACCCACAAATTTGAGCGATTAAGAGAAGGTAATATCCTAGAGGTATGTGGGCGATTAATTGACAACGTTGGTTTCATAACAACCTACAGGGATGTCACCGAAAAAAGACTCAGCGAAGCAGCCGCAGAAAATGCCACACAAGAGCTGAAACGTTTGTCTGAAATACTAGAAGGTGCACTGACACATATGCCGGATGGCTTGCTGATGTTAGATGAACAGCTAAATATCCAGGTATATAACCAGAAATACCAAGAATTCTATAATTTTCCAGACAATTTTATGACTAACGCCAAGACAGCCTATGACATTTTAGAATTTCAACGCCACCGAGGAGATTTTGGTCCTGACAAAAATCAACAAGATCTACATATTCAGGAATCACTAAAGCAACTTAAATCATCAAATTCTTTTATTCGGGAACGTGTATTCCCCAACGGCCGAAGAATTGAAATACGCGGAAATACCACGCCAAATGGAAAAGGTAAAATATTAGTCTATTCCGACATAACAGAACGTGATGCAGCAATACGCCAAGCAAGACTAGGCGCTGCCTTAGAAAACATTCCTGTCGCGATTTGTTTGTATGATGCGCAAGACAATATTGTTTTTTGTAATCACTGTTATCGTGACTTTTATAGTGTGGCCGCTAAGTTTTTAATGCCGGGCGCAAACTTTAATGATTTAGCCAAAGAATTGATTAGAACCGGTCAAATAGTGGGTGATAACCAAGCAACCTCACGGTGGTTGGCGCAACGTATGGATCGAAGAAACACACCCTATAATAAAGAGTCATATCAATTGAGTGACGGACGGTATGTCGAAGTCAGCGATCATATATTGGAGGATGGCAACATTATTTTTGTTGGTAATGACATTACCAAACTAAGAGAAAAAGAGTTGTCCAATGCGCAATATGTATCAAAGCTACAAGCGAGCGAAGAGCGTTTTAAAACGTTATTCCAGAATTCACCCGTCGGCGTCTTATTAGAAGATTATTCTCTGGTCAAAAACAGCATCGATACATTGCGTGACCATGGAATCTCCGATTTTCACGCCTACTTCAAGCAACATCCAGATCATCTGATAACAATCTGCTCTGAGATACGTGCCATTTATGCAAACAAGACGTTTCTGGAAATGCATAAATTTGCCAATTTTGAAAGCTATATCGAAGCGGAATATAGTGCAGGTAAACGAAGTACTGCAGATCGGTATATTTATTACACTAATGAAATTAGTAATTTTGCCAATGGTTTACCGGTAACGGCAATGGACGTAACGGACTTGACTTTGGATAATAACCCGATTGAGCTGCAGGTAAATGCATTGATTGTTCCTGGCCATGAAAATGACTGGTCGGAGGTTATCACCACCCATGTAGACATTACCTACCGTAAAAAAATCGAGTTTGAACTCGAAACTTCTCTGGCAGAATCAACCTTGGCTTTGTTCCAGCTACAAAAAGCGCAAGATGCACTTAACGATGCACATCACACCCTAGAGCAACGAGTTGCAGAGAGAACCACTGAGCTGCAGGAGAACCAAAAATTATTCCAAACTATTTTAGACACTAGCCCCGTCGCGGTTGGAGTAAGCCGGATTTTTGACGCCACTGTTGTTTACGCTAATCCGGTTTGCGCAAAAATCTTCGGTTATAACTTCCAAGAATCAAAGACCAAGATCTCCCTTAGTGTATGGGCGAACGCTGCAGATCGTGACGAATTTATCGAAACCTTTGAAAATAATGGCCATGTGCATGCAAAGGTAGTTGAATTAAAACGTAAAGATGGCGGTAAATTTTGGGCAGAATTAACCTGGGATCGAATTACTTTTAACCATGAAGAATGTATATTATTTAAGGTTTGGGATATTACAGAGCATAAAGAAACAGAGTTAATATTAACTGAAGACAAACGAATTGCCGAAGACGCGACAGAGGCAAAATCCATGTTCTTGGCCAACATGAGTCATGAAATTCGCACGCCAATGAATGCCGTGATCGGCTTTAGTCATTTAGCATTAATGACCGAGTTAACTCCGCAACAATATGATTATATCTCTAAAATCCAAGACTCCTCGCACAATCTACTGGGCATTATTAACGACATCCTAGATTTTTCAAAGATTGAAGCAGGAAAATTGGAAATCGAACATATTCCATTTTGCATCGATGACGTGCTTGAATATCAATGTGACTTGCTGCGCGCAAAAACCGGTAACGGTGATATCGAGGTTTTGCTTTCATGCCCTTGGGATTTACCCAAGAGACTCATTGGAGATCCTCTACGGTTGGGGCAAATTTTGACCAACCTAGCCAGTAACGCGATCAAATTCACTAAAAGTGGCGAGATTACGCTGGCAGTTTCCTGCCTGAAACAATCGAAACACCAAGTGACGTTACAATTCGAGGTAAAAGATACTGGCATCGGTATGACCCGAGCAGAGACCCAGAAAATCTTTAAATCTTTCGTCCAAGCAGATAGTTCAACCACCAGAAAATATGGGGGCACTGGCCTCGGCTTGGTTATCTGCAAGCAGCTGGTAAAACTGATGAAGGGGGAAATTTCGGTCAACAGTGAAAAGGGCATAGGATCTACCTTTTCTTTTACCTGTCACTTTGAAATAGATTGGCAAAACAGCGCTTCCACTCAATCCATAGCAGAATTAAAAAACAAACGCGTCTTGATCGTCGATGACAACGAGGCCTCGCGCACAATTCTCAGCGCCTTAGTTGAGGGTTTTGGCATGCAGGCGACAACGGCACAAAATGGTGAAGATGCCTATTCCATAATCGCCGAGCAACAAGCTCAGGACAGTGTGCATTTTGACCTGATATTGATGGATTGGCGCATGCCCGGTATGGATGGATTGGAATGCGCATCCCGTATCAGTGATTTGAAAAGCACGACTCCCCTGCCCGCAATTATTATGGTCAGCGCCTATGAACAGTCCAAAGTGATGAAAGAAGTGGGCAGCAACAATTTAGAGGGATATCTGTTAAAACCGGTGCAACCCACGGTGCTGTTGAATACAATCCAAAAAGCCATGGGACTTAGAGTATCAGCGCACATACCGGTGCAGCGCCTGCCAAAAAGAGATGATCAAGCCCTCTCCCAAATCCTTGGCGCAAAGGTCTTATTGGTGGAAGATATTGAAACCAATCAGCAAATTGCCCGCGAATTATTAGAGGGGCACGGGCTTCATGTAGACATTGCCAATAACGGTGTAGAAGCCGTACAAGCGGTGCAAAACAATCGATATGATATTGTATTGATGGATATTCAAATGCCAGAAATGGATGGGCATACGGCAACCCTAGAAATCCGGAAATTAAATTTAGGCTATGAACTGCCGATTGTTGCAATGACTGCCAATGCGATGAAAGAAGACCGAGACAAAAGCCTACAAGTTGGCATGAATGGACATATTAACAAGCCGATTTCTCCCGATGAACTATTTGACACCTTAGTGCTGTGGATTAAGCCCGCACTGCGGGAAATATATCATCGCCATACCACAACTACCGCCCCGACTAATCATAACGAACTACCTACAAAACTGGCCGGCTTTGACCTGCACAGCGCTTTATTACGGGTCAATGGAAACGCCACTCTATTACTTAAATTACTCCGAGATTGTTACCTGGAGAAAAAAGACAGCCTCGCCACACTCAGGCAAATGATTGCAGCAAAGTCCTACGGGGAGGCAGCTTACTTGGTCCATGGCCTGATAGGGTCAATAGGTAACCTTGGAGCAAACCAATTGGTTAAGCATGCGCGAGAATTAGAAATCCTGTTCAAAAAAGATCAACATGATGCAAGCTTGTTTGATCTCTTCGTGGTCGAGTTTGACATCGTTATCTCTAGCCTGGCGTCACTATCAAAACGTACGGAAGTCGCTGACAACTCAGCTGCTAACACGTTTGAGGGTCCTATAGATTGGGATAGGGCCAAGTCACTAAGCAATAACTTATTAAAGAAGCTGCAGAGCGGAGATGGAAATTCCTTACACGCTCTGACCGAGCTCGAAAACGAACTCGGAGATGCATTTCCAGCCAATCGAACCACCATAAGAGAACTGGTGGATGATTTTTCATTCGACCACGCCGCAATAGAATTACAAAAACTTTTGGAAAACCTGCAAAAACCAGACAGTGAGGCTAATTGATATGGCAAAAAAAGGCAGAGTATTAATCGTTGATGACGAGAAAATTAATTGTATCGTGCTCATTTCTCTTCTTGAAGACTATTCAACTATCATCGCCTTGAATGGCGAACAGGCCATACAACGGGCACTTTCGGATCAGCCACCGGATTTGATCTTACTTGACGTAAACATGCCGGGTCTAGATGGCTATGAAGTTTGTCGACTGCTGAAACAGAATGAAAAAACCAAAAATATTGCCATCATATTCATTACCGTCAAAGCGACAGAAGCGGAAGAGGCCAAAGGTTTGAATTTGGGCGCAGTGGATTATATATCAAAACCGTTTTCACCCGCCATCGTCCTTGCGCGGGTCGCCAACCATATGGAGTTAAAACGGCAGCGCGACCTACTTGAACATTTGCATATCACGGATGCCTTAACCGGCATTGCCAATCGGCGCCGCTTTGACCTTTCCCTAGCACATGAATGGAAGAGAGTCGTGCGCATGAAGGGCTGTATTTCTCTGATCATGATCGATATTGATTTCTTCAAACAATTTAATGATAACTATGGTCATGCCGCTGGCGACGAATGCCTGAAAGAAGTGGCTGTGGCCCTCGATAAAGCCTGCGAGAGAGAGATCGATTTGCTGGCGCGTTATGGCGGAGAGGAATTTGTCGCGGTATTACCCGGCACTGATATTGAAGGGGCAATGACCGTTGCCCAAACGATGAAAGAATCTATCCTCGCCCTCGAAATCCCCCATAAAGGCACTTCAATCGGTAGTTGTCTATCCATTAGCCTCGGCGTTTCTTCCAGCAGTAACACAGGCATAGATACTCCTAAGGTTCTACTCAAGCAAGCGGATGACGCACTGTATAGAGCCAAAAGAAATGGACGTAATCAATTTTCGGATTAATGTTGATGGCCTCTTACCACAAAAAAACCGTCTCTTCTTTGGCTAGCGTTATGAGAGCGCAGCGCTAGCTGAGCACAGGCGGCGTGGGCACCCATTAACAGGTTTCGCTCAAGCAGCGATGAGGTTCTCTTTACATTGATAGACAAAAATGTAATTTGCTGCTTTTTAACTATGAGGTTAGTCCGAGCTGTTCCTGCAATTGACAGGATTGAATCTTTAGCTAGGAAATAGCTTAAAGTGATACCCTTAAATGCAATTGATGGATAATCTTTTGCCGGATTCTGGTAACGCCTTACAACTCCCCATCCCATGGCTACAATGATCCGCCCCTTGTGGAATACTGGAGATATATGGACACTCAGCGCAGCTCAGTGATGAGTTTATTGGCACAGTGCTTTTAACTAAAATTTAATCGGTGATAGACCTTAACGAGCTTGTGCGGCCTCACACTAAAAAAGGGCCTACTGGTTAAAGTATGCCCTTTAAGTGACTAAGAGTAATGACTCCTAGTGTTTTTTTGCCCGAGATACTATCCGGGCTGTCGCTGTCTATTAGATAGCGACAA
>JABSRA010000121.1 GCA_013215445.1 Oceanospirillaceae bacterium | reverse complement strand
CGGTAGCCATTGCCAGCGGTAGTTCATTATTAGGGGTTTATGCTAGCTTTTATCTAGATAGCGCTCCGGCGGCAACTATTGTTTTACTCATGGCTATTGTATTTACGCTTATATTTAGTGTAAAGCTATACCGAGAACATCACTTGTTACTAACAAAAAGCAATGTCGCTTTGCCATGATAGTCATTCAACACACCATTAAATCCCCAATTTCCCTATAGGCTAATGCTGTGCCACTTGAGCCTCGCCTTTAAAAGGCTCTATTATCCCGCCAAAAACAGCGACTTTTTTAGCACTAGTCGCTAGCAACATTTACTTTATTTTACATTCAAGTCAAAGACCTCTATGCTAAAACTGCATACATTTTAAGGAAAAACTGCAAATATATAATAAAAAATGTAATCCTTGGAGGTTCTATGAGAAGATTATTCTATGTAACCAATGACTTAGATGATGCTGAAGAAATATCTGATGAAGTGCATGCCGCAGGTATCGATGATCATCACTTTTATGTCATAAGCCGTGATGCTAATGGCTTAAAAACTCACCACTTACACGGTTCACCTCGATTAGAAAAGACCCACATCATTGCTGCAGGTGAACGATCGGCTATTATGTTTATAGTCCCCTGTGTAATCGCTGTACTGCTATATTTTTTCACTGATATTTTTACTGTTTTTGACACCCAACCACTGTTAATCATTGCTGTTGTACTGCTGTTTTTTCTTATTTGGATATTTTCAAAAATGGCTAAATCTTTTGATAGCTACTTTTTACAAATGTTCAGGCAGCGTCTCAATGATGGTGAAGTTGTGATTATCATTGATGTCGCCAAAGACCAGTCACAACAAATAGAAGCTATAATGAATACGCATGCCAAAGCGCATTTTATAGCAGATAGTAGTAACTTAGGTTCACCTATTCCCGATTAATGCCAACTACTGACAAATATTTGCATAATGTGCTCTGGTTAACTGCTGTAAATCTGCGGGGCTCAATTCGAGCTCTAAGCCCCTTTTACCAGCGCTAACAAATATCGTATTTAGTAACAGCGCAGAGCTATCTATGACAGTGCGAAGCGCTCTTTTTTGCCCGATAGGGCTAATACCACCTACAATATAGCCGGTTGAACGCTCGACGGCGTCTTTATCTGCTAAGGCAATCTTTTTGGCGTTCAATTGCTTAGCGAGTAATTTCATACTCAGCATCATAGTAACCGGGATAACTGCCACCGCTAGCTCTTGCGCGTCAAGAACGACCACTAAGGTTTTAAATACCTCTCGCTCATCGACACCTAGCTTTTCCACAGCCTCCATGCCATAAGCTTGGCTGGAAACCCGATGTGTAAACTTATGAATTACGTAACTAAGCTTTTCTTTTATAAGAAAATTAATAGCAGGAGTCATATCTACCCTCAGTAGGTCGTCACGAACAAATGGACCTGAAATTAGCATTATCTTGAGGTGATTGTAATCAATATTGTTTTAAATATCACTGCTATAGAACTAAAGACCAAGGATAACGAGGCGACTATAGGACATTAATCAGTGACTAACTAACCCATAGTATTAAATGATAGTCATCCGCGCTGCCCAAGCGGCAGTTTGGGGATGAATCTGCTCGAGCACTGCCGCATCAAACCATGACATTTACACAATGGCGGCGAGTCTTAAGCACCTGTTAGACACGCTCAAAGAGCGTTAATATCAGATAAAACCATGTAAATGACGGCTCTGTCGGTATAGGTGCAAGTATGGCCTTGCTTTCTACCCTGCCGATACACGCTCAGCACCAGAGTTAACTGCAGCGCTTTAATTACTCACCGCTGAGCAAGAGTTCACTCCTTTAAATGTTTGCACATTATCGTGGTAGATGCATACTCTAAACGGTTGACTTCTCTGGCGAAATCATCAATATTACCAACGATATCATAGCCTAACGATAAATATAAAGATTCTGCATTACTGCCGGTTTCAGTATCTAGTACCAGTAATTTTATCTGTTTAGATATCGCGCTCTGTTCTAGAACTAACATAAGCGCTCTGGCGATGCCAAGGCGCTGGTACTCAGGATGAACTAACAATTTTGCCACATCCGCACGATGTTGCTGGTTCTCGGGCATCGCTAGGTTTAACTGAACGGTGCCAACCAGAATATTGTCAAGGTAGGCACCCCACAAGTATATGCTGCCCAGGGCCAAACCGGGAAATACCTTACACTCCCAATAATCCCTCGCCTTATCTAAATCAAAAGGCTGAAGAAAACCAATGCTCGCACCGCTTTGTACGCACTGCTCTAAAATAATCGCTAACCCGGTTTTCATAGTTGCAAAATTATCAACGGTCACTCTTTGAATCTGCATGGCCGACATATTCTTATCCCTGTACTAATACTAATAAATATTCAGCGCCCTGTGCCTCGTCGGTTTTAAATCGACTGCCGCTTTGCAGCCGATAACGAAGGCAATCTCCAGCGTTTAAATGATAAGTACTATTAGCAATCTGTAGCTCAAGCTGACCTGAGAGCATGACTAAATGGTGTTCTTGGACTATTGATGAATGGAATTCATAGATAATTTCTGTGCTCGCTGGTAATGTGCAATTGATCACTTCTGCCCGGTATTCCAGATGCGGTGGAGAGACACAACGTCGCGTAAACCCACTGTGCTCATCCTTCCATTGTAGCTGTTGTGATTGTTTAATCAGTGCTGCACTATTATTTTCAACCATCGACATCAATGCAGAGATACTCAGGCCTAATGAAGCACATAAACTGGCCAATACATGGGCTGTAGGGCTAACCTCGGCATTCTCAATTCTAGAGATAGTGGCTCTACTGATAGTGGTTCGCTGGGCTAATTCAGCGATCGACAAACCTTTATTCAAGCGCAGATTTTTAAGTTTACTGGCTAATTGTTGTTCAGAATTCATAAACACCACTCATTTAATCCATATATGAATCTTTTATATCATATATGGGAATAACTCAACAGTAGTATTCAGCAGAAGATAGTGCCTAGAGGAATACTTGCCGACTCTATTGACAGCCGGCAATAGTGATTAAGCACTTAACTAGTGATTAGTAAGGGCAGGCATAAGTTATCATAAATTTTAGCAGACATTTGTTTCATTGCTTCAGGAAGAGGTATCCCCTCTATCGCCGAATGCATCGCTGCACCGTTTATCATATGGGATTGAGCAGCACCTATTGCAAAGTAAAAATCATCTCTCCTATCCAATTTGGTAATGGCATTATCCTGGCGATGATAGACAACTCTAAGTAGATTGCGATAGGGAAGAGGATCTTCTTCTAAACCACTGGCTAAGCGACTGCAGGTGTAAACTACCTGTAGCTCTGAACGTCGACTGATCCTAGTGATGGTGTCCCACTCAGTGGTAACTAGAGCGAGACGTTGCCCGGCTAAAACACCATCTTTATAGCTTCGTTCAAATATAGCCATATTGGCGCTTACCGGCAATATAAGATTAATAAAGAGCACAGCGGCCCAAAAATTCATCAACTTTTTCATCGTTAACTCCTTAACCTGTGTAAGAGTAAACTGACAGCAATCGATAGCTTTCGCCTAAATTGCCGTGTGTAGGCAATACCAACAAAGCCCGTTTAAATATCCAAGACTAAGACAATCAACTGCAATTAATCAATCGTTGCTTGGGTATCATCAGCCTTCGGTGGTGGTGTTAATATTGACGATGCTAAGTTGATCGAAGGCGTGATGAGCTTGTCTAGTACTCCCCTAACTACCCTTAACAGGAAATGTAAGATGTTGATTGGGTAATAATAGTTACAGTATTCATCATGGTATATTTGTAGCTAAATATAAATCAGTAAAATTATTAAAATGGCCACTTTCTAACGACTGTTTTAATATATATGAGCCCGCGTATTACTTTCAATACCCTGATGATAATCAGCCCTACATCGATTGAGTGTGGTGCAGGTAAACTCAATGGTTTGAGCAAGAGAAACCACTCACATCAAACAGCAAGATAGTCCGCTAGTGAGTGTCTCCAATCCTCAAATTAGCTTGTTTTATTGCTAAATTGAGGCAATTTCAAATGGAAGATAATGGCGGCTGCGCGAAGTGCAAAACCAGCCAAAAAAGCGGCAATTACCACAAACAAATCAGGAACTTGTAAAAAATACAAAAAGGTATAGACAATTGAGGCGAACAGCGCACAGCTGATATACATTTCTGGACGCATCAGCATTAAGGTATCGGCGCATAATACATCGCGCATAATCCCACCAAAGGTGGCTGACATCACACCCATGACGACGGCAACCACTAGCGGGGAATCCTGACTGAGAGCAACTTTAGTGCCCATCACCGCAAAAATAGAGAGTCCGATGGCATCCATCCAGACAATCCAAAAGTCTCGTTTTAAAAATAGTCTTATCGCAAAGTAGGTTAAAGCAGAAGAACCTATGCATAGGTATATGGTGAGAGGCTCCTGCACCCAAAAGACCGGAATATCTAATAATAGATCGCGCAGCGTTCCTCCTCCCACTCCAGTAACGGCCCCCATAAGAATAAAACCCAGAATATCCATACCTTTAGTAGCGGCAATTAAAGCACCCGAAATTGAAAAAACAATCACCCCAGAGACTGAAAACAGGTAAATAAGTTGGTTGACTAACTGCTCAAACATGATAATCCTGTGTTATATTCAAAAAGACAATACTAGAGGATTTAGTCTTCCTTTTCAGCATTATTGGTTACTTTAAAATTAACCATCGCTGTCTGTTTATGGTTATAATTAAGCGAATTTTCAGGAGAACACAATGCGCTATATTTTATTAACGATTTTCTGTCTTACCCTGACAGCTTGTGTCGGCATTCCCGATACTGATGGGTTTTTTGGTATTCCAGGAATTTAGCTGACGACAACAGTAAACCTTAACGGTTTGAATGAATTATACAGGTATATTGAGGGGTGAACTGATTAGCCGGACCCACCCATCACCAAACAACCCTACCAGCCACTAGCTAGGTCGGGAAGGTTCTAACATTAAGGCGTTTTTAAAGTAGTGATCTTTATGACTGCTTTAGGCGCTGCTAACGAAAAGGATTACAGATGAATCACCTCATGATAATTAGCATTTTGTTACTGTTACAGGGCTGTGTTGGAATCCCTGGATTTTAAATTCCCCTACTGTTGCCATAAAAGCCTAATCCACCACTGTCGATTAGGCTTTTACCACCAGCGTTTATGCTACTGAAGGTTGAGCTTCCTCCGTTGTTTTTTTAGCAGTCTGCGCTGCACTTTCATCGACCACCGCCTTAAACAACACATCAAATTTATCTAATCCTTCGTTAGCTTGAGCATCGCTAAGGGTTAACGCAGGCAAAAAACGAATCACATTGCCATAAAAGCCACAGGCCAGCAAAATCAAACCATGTTGTGCTGCGCCAGCTATGATCGCTTGAGTTAGCTCGGTATTAGGCTGTTCAACATCCCCATCACACATTAACTCTATCGCAATCATCGCGCCTTGGTTACGTACATCACTGATTAGCTGTGGATATTGTGCTTGCAAAGCACAGAGCCGTAAATTGAATAGCGCCCCAATTTCAACTGCACGCGCGATTAAATGCTCTTCTTCAATCACCTCTAATACTGCCAAAGCTGCAGCACACCCAACTGGTGAGCCACCATAGGTCCCACCTAAGCCACCTGGTAGTGGCGCATCCATGATTGCCGACTTCCCGACCACCGCAGCTAAGGGGAACCCACCCGCTATGCCTTTAGCCATCGTGATTAGATCGGGCTCTACCGCGGCGTGTTCAAAGCTAAACATTTTACCGGTTCGACCAAATCCCGTTTGAATTTCATCCGCGATGAAGACAATTCCATGCTCATCACAAATCTCTCTAAGCGCCTGTAAGAACTCAGGGGGAGCCGTATAAAAGCCACCCTCACCTTGAACCGGTTCAATGATAATAGCGGCGACATCGCTGGGGGCTATGTCGACTTTAAATAAGTTTAGCAACGCTTTTAGAGATTGTTTAACGCTTATATCATGCATTTTTATCGGGAAGGGCGCATGAAATATATCACTGGGGAAAGGCCCGAATAAATTTTTATAGGGGGTAATCTTGCCGGTGAGTGCCATGGTTAAATTGGTGCGGCCATGAAATCCTCCATTAAAGGCAATAACGCCGCGCCGCCCAGTATAAGCGCGTGCAATTTTCACACAGTTCTCAACCGCTTCCGCACCAGTAGAGACAAAGATGGCTTTTTTCTCACTGTCTCCAGGCGCTAGCTCTACCAGTTTTTCAGCGAGTTCTACTGCCACTTCATAGGGGTTTATCATGACACAAGTATGACTAAACTTTTCAAGTTGCGCGGTGGCTGCAGCCACCACTTTCGGGTGACTGTGGCCAGTATTACAGACGGCGATGCCGGCCCCAAAATCTAGGTATCGTTTACCTTCAACATCCCAAACTTCTGCGCCCTGTGCCCTCTCAACATAAACCGGATATAAATTACCTTGCCCGCGGGCAATTACTTTGACTTTGCGTTGCTGCAATTCTTTGTTGTTCATTATCAAATCCTAATATTAGGTTTATAAACCCGTACTTTTGAAAATTTCAAAAGACTATTTGTTCATAGAGCCAAAGCATATGTATTTAATTTCTAGATAATCGTCCAAACCGTATTTGGACCCCTCACGGCCCTGGCCAGATTCTTTAACGCCACCAAAGGGAACAATTTCGGCACTGATAGCCGTCTCATTAACCCCAATCATGCCGTAGTCTAAAGCCTCTGCAACTTGCCATGAACGGCGCATGCTTTCAGTGTAAAGGTAGGCAGCTAAACCAAAAGGAGTATCATTTGCCAAATCGATCGCCTGTTGGTCTGTTTCAAACTGATAAATTGTGGCGACGGGGCCAAATATTTCCTCATGAAAAATTGACATTTTATCCGTCACTTCAGTCAGAATAGTCGCGGCATAAAAGTGTCCGGGACGATCCACAATTTGACCGCCACACACCAAAGTAGCACCTTCTAACACGGCTTTGTTAACTTTAGCAGCCACGTTATCAACGGCTTTTTGGGTAATTAATGGACCATGGGTACTCTCAGATGAACTATAGGCACCGAAATTAAAAGCATCGATGGCGAGCTTTAAACGCTCAACAAATTCTTTATGGATACCTTTTTGCACTAAGATGCGGTTAGCACTTATACAGGTTTGACCGCTGTTTCTAAACTTCGCAGTAATGATACCTGGTATCACTAAATCTAGATCTGCATCATCAAAAACCAGCAGTGGCGCATTTCCGCCGAGTTCCATTGAAGTGCGCTTAACACTGGCTGCGCACTGCGCCATTAGCAGTTTTCCGATGGGTGTAGAGCCAGTGAAGGTTAATTTTTTGACCAGCAAATTGGAGGTGAGCTCACCGCCTATGGCAACGGCGTCCACCCCGGTTATAATATTTAAAAGTCCGGCTGGCAGGCCAGCACGATCGGCTAACTCAGCCAAGGCCAACGCAGAAAGAGGTGTTTCTGCAGCGGGCTTTAGTACCACAGCACAACCGACTGCCAGTGCGGGTGCAACCTTTCGAGTAATCATAGCACTTGGGAAGTTCCAAGGTGTGATGGCAGCAACGACACCGATCGCCTGCTTAATCGTTATACCACGACGATCATTTTGAGCATGGGGAATCACATCTCCATAAACTCGCTTACCCTCCTCGGCAAACCACTTAATAAACGAGGCGCTATAGGCGATTTCTCCGCGGGACTCAACCAGTGTTTTACCTTGCTCGGCACTCATTATGATAGCGAGATCTTCAACATTATCGGTAATTAATTGATACCAGCGCTCTAGTATTTCACTGCGCGACTTGGCGGGTTGTGCTCGCCACTCGCGCATCGCAGTATCTGCCAGTTTTATCGCCAGCGCGGTTTGTTCTGCACCGAGGTTGGCCACATTGGCGATCACTCGCTCAGTAGCAGGATCTACCACTTCAAATGTCTCGTTGTTTAACGCGTTATGCCAGCGACCGCCTATATAGGCCTGTTCTTTTAATAGGCCTTTGTCCGAAAGTTGGTCAACTAAAGGTAATGTCATAAATCTCCCCCAAAACATCTCGATGCTCTGCCGATTGAATATTTATTTGCAGTTAGAATGAGTAATACTTATAGTCTTTATTTACTATGGTTTATATAATTCTTTTAAGGATATTACAATTGGATAACTAATTGTAATAACGGGTGCTCTCTCAAATGGGATTTAAAAAAGCCGCATTAACCGGTCAACTAGCAGATATTGACATCAAACTACTACGTATATTCAAAGCGGTGGTTGAGGCCAAAGGTGTTACTGCTGCTGAAGCACCACTCAACCTTGCCAATTCGACTATCTCTAATTACCTCTCTGAATTAGAAAAACGGCTGGGTATACGTCTTTGTGAGCGAGGCCGTAGAGGATTTTTCATCACCCCGCAAGGTCAACTAGTTTACGACGCAGCCTTGGAATTACTCGGGGCGCTACAAAAGTTTCGAAATACTATTAATGATTCACACCAGGTTATATTGGGCGAGTTGCATATAATTTGTGCCGAACACACCTTGGGAAAAGTTGATTATTGTATTGTCAAAGCCATTGACCAGTTTTTGTGTATCGCCCCAGATGTGAATATCAATATCAGCGTCATGGAATCCAACTCGATTGTCAGTGCAATTATCGATAATCGCGCAGACATCGGCATTACGGTGCCGCTGCAAAACCATCATCAGCTCAATAACGATGCGGTATTCAGCGAACAGATGCTGTTATATTGCTCGCAAAAACACCCCCTCTATTCCATGACTGAGCGCCAGCTTAGCCAACTTAATCTAGCTAATTATAAATTTGTCGAGTCCCCGCGCTTAAGAGCGGGCCAAGAACCACACTTTGATATGAAAAACTGGAATGTGGCGAGCAGTGCTCACCATCAAGAAGCAAGAATGTCACTAATTTTAAGCGGCCACTTTCTCGGTTTTTTACCTGAAGAACTAGTGGACCAATGGGGATTAAAACATCGGCTAAAACCATTGATGACGCAAAAATACGGCTATACCAATACTTTTAAGATAATTTCCAGTAAGAATTCTAATAATCATTCGTTGATCAACATTTTCAGCCGTGTATTAAAACAACATATTACGGGGATTTAAGCCATGTCTTGGAAGTTAACTAAAACAGCGCCGTTTATCTTTGTTTGGTTATGGAGCACAGGTTTCATTGGGGCCAAATACGGTTTACCTTATATAGAGCCATTTTTCATGTTGTCAGTGAGATTTTCAATTGTATTAATAATATTTTTCATCTCTATACAGTTTTTTAGAGCTAACTGGCTTGATAGAAAATCCAGTTTACAGCAAGTTTTTATCGGAGCTCTAATCCATGGCGCTTATCTTGCCGGCATTTTTTTTGCGATCAAAGAGGGAGTCCCTGCAGGTCTCGCGGCAATTATTGTTGGCTTACAGCCTATCGTAACGAGCATTATCGGTAAGTTTTTTCTTGAACAATCACTCAAACCCCAACAACTAATTGGTCTTACCTTAGGGTTCTCAGGGATTTGTCTGGTTATTCTAGAAAAAATGAATTTTCAGTCTGAGCAAGTGAGTCTCATAGGGCTCTTTGCATGCATCGTATCCCTGTTGAGTATCTCAGTGGGAACAATCTTGCAAAAAAAGATGGGCGCGAAGGTCCCCTTACTGACCGGCTCCCTCTATCAATATATTGGTGCTTTATTAGTCGTTGGCCTGTTAACGTTTAATTTAGAGAGCCAACACGTCACTTATACGCTCCAATTGTACTTGGCCATGGCTTGGTTAATCATAGGTTTGTCTATCTTTGCGATCTTACTACTGCTCTATATGATTCGCGAAGGTGAAGTGGCTAAAGTCACTAGTTATTTTTATCTGGTGCCTCCGGTAGCAGTATTACAGACATGGTGGTTGTTTGATGAAAAACTCGGTGCTTTG
>JABSRA010000120.1 GCA_013215445.1 Oceanospirillaceae bacterium | reverse complement strand
CTTAGGCAAACTACTAATGCAGGCACTAGCGCCTACCCACGGTTGTATTACCTATAACGATCGGGGTAATTTGATCAACCTGTGCGAGGAGAGTGAAGAGCAATTGCGCCGCTTTAGGCCCAAAATGCAGTTTGTCTTCCAGGATCCTTTCAGCTCCTTAAGTCCGAGAATGACAGTCTTGGATATCTTATGTGAACCCTTCGTTATTCACAAAATTGGCGATATCAATTACCGGCGCCAACGCGCCTGTGAACTCATGGAGATGGTAGGGTTGGACGATAGAATGCTGAGCCGCTACCCCCACAGTTTTTCCGGAGGACAGCGTCAGCGCATCAGTATTGCAAGGGCACTGGCGCTCGAGCCAGACCTGCTCATATTGGACGAGCCAGTATCTTCACTTGACGTATCAGTACAAGCTCAAATTCTCAATTTACTCAAGGATTTGCAGCAAAAACTGGGCTTGACCTATCTGTTTATCAGTCACAATTTAGCAGTGGTTGATTACATCGCCGATAGAATAGGGGTGATGTGCCAAGGGCAGTTGGTGGAAATTGCCCCCCGTGAAATCTTGTTTACTCAAGCTAAACACCCCTATACCCATGCGTTATTAGCCGCTATCCCCTTTGCCGATTTAAACAATCTACTGGATCATTCAAAACTCGACAGAAGCCATATGGATCCTCAGTATTGGCCAGAACCCTATCGTTTGAACGAGGGAAATTCAGGGGTCTTGAAGGCCTGTGGTGATCAACATTTTGTCAGGGAGAGCCACTAATGAACCTCAACATTAAACACTTTATCATTACGCTGACCTGTAGTGTACTGCTCAGTACCACCAGCTTCGCCGTAGAGGAAGTGCCTATATTGAAGGCACAAGTTGATGCGGGTCAACTACCACCTATGCAACAAAGATTACCTAACAACCCTGCCAAACCTTCATTTGCGGGCCGTGAAATTGGCAAATACGGTGGCTCTCTGCGCATGTTGATGGGTAAGTCAAAAGATATCCGCATGATGGTCGTCTACGGATACGCCCGATTGGTCGGCTATGATGCACAACTCCAGCTAAAAGCTGACATATTAGCTAAAATTGACGTTGAAGAAGGGCGTATTTTCACTTTACACTTGCGTCCCGGACATCGCTGGTCAGACGGTGTTGAATTCACTGCTGAAGATTTTCGCTTCTTCTGGGAGGACAAAGCTACTCACGAAGTGCTCGCCCCCTACGGCCCGCCTATCGCCATGATGCGCGGTGATAAGCCACCGCTGTTTGAAGTGCTCGATAAATATACTGTCCGCTATACTTGGGACGTACCTAATCCCTATTTTTTACCGATACTAGCTGGCCCTAGCCCGCTGTTTATTTACATGCCCGCCCACTACATGAAACAGTTCCACGCCGACTACAACAGCCCGGCAGAGATAGCAGCTAAAGTTGCTCAGGCGAAAAAGCGCAACTGGCGCGGCCTGTTTGTCAGCATGGGCCGACAATACAAGTTGACCAACCCCCAATTGCCCACATTACAGCCTTGGTTAAACACCACTAAGCCGCCATCCGAGCGTTTTGTGTTTAAACGCAACCCCTTTTTCCATCGAGTAGACCCTGTGGGACAGCAACTTCCCTACATTGATGAAGTGATCATCAATATCTCATCCAGTGGCTTAGTACCCGCCAAGACCGGCTCAGGAGAATCGGATTTGCAGGCGCGATATCTTCGCCTGGATAATTTCACCTTCCTCAAGGCAGGAGAAGAGAAAAATAACTTTAAAGTTAACATTTGGGGCACTGGGCGCGGCGCACATATTGCGCTCTATCCTAATTTAACGGCGAAAGAGCCCAAGTGGCGCTCTTTAATGCAGAACGCTGATTTTCGCCGTGCGTTATCCCTATCGGTCAACCGCGAGGAAATCAACCAAGTAGTCTACTTTGGCTTGGCTTTAGAGTCGGCCAACACCGTATTACCGCAGAGCCCTCTGTACCGTAAAGAATATGCAAATGCCTACGCCCAATACGATCCAAGCAGAGCCAACAAACTGTTAGATAGTATAGGTCTGGATAAAAAAGATGCACGCGGCATCCGCCTGTTTGCCGATGGCAGCCCAGTGGAAATTTTAGTACAGACCGCCGGTGAGAGCACCGAGGAAACCGATGTACTGGCTCTGGTCAAAGACAGCTGGCGCAGAATCGGCATCCAAATGTATATTAAACCCCTGCAGCGTGAAGTACTGCGCAACCGAGTCTTTTCAGGGGATGCGATAATGACCACTTGGTTTGGACTTCCCAATGGATTACCCGTGGCCAGGATGAGCCCAGAACAGCTCGCCCCCACCCGCCAGGACGAATATCAGTGGTCGCAATGGGGAAGGTACTTTGAAACAGGCGAGGGAGAGCCCCCAAGCCTACCCAAAGTTCGAGCTCTGGTTGAGCTAAACGCCGCTTGGGCTACCGCCTCGACGGAACAGCAACAGAGCTTGATTTGGCATAAAATGTTGGCAATTCACGCCGACCAAGTTTACTCCATCGGCTTAATTAGTGGCATCTTACAACCCGTGGTAGTGAATAAAGACCTGCGTAACGTACCCGAGAAAGCGTTCTATAATTGGAACCCGGGGGCCTTTTTCGGTATCTACAACATGTCGGGTTTTTGGTACCAACAGAACCATGACAAAGGTGAGCAACAATGAGCTGCCTAACTCACACCCAAGCAAGCTGCATTAAAAAATCTTTTTTAAGGACATATCCTATGTCGAGTATTAGCTACCAACAGGAGGTGCAATAATGCCCAGTTACCTGTTTAAGCGCATATTAACCATGATTCCCACCTTAATTGTGATCAGTATTTTGGTGTTTGTCATTATTCAACTGCCCCCCGGTGATTATCTTGAAAGTCATATCGCCGAATTAGAGAGCCAGGGCGAGAGTATCGACCCACAGCAAATAGAATTTCTGCGCCACGAATACGGTTTAGACAAACCTATTTGGGAGCAATACCTTATTTGGATCACCGGCTTCGTACAGGGGGATTTAGGTTACTCTTTCGAGTACAACTTACCGGTTGCCGATGTCATTGGTGACAAAATGTGGCTGACGATTATCGTCTCATTTTTTACCATTTTAATCACTTGGCTAATCGCTTTCCCCATTGGCATGTACTCTGCGACTCACCCCTACAGCTGGGGAGATTACGGCTTGACCTTTTTAGGTTTCCTGGGTCTAGCCACCCCCAATTTCCTGCTGGCTCTGATTATGATGTACTTGGCCAATCAGTACTTTGGCACCTCCATCGGCGGACTGATGGACAGCGAATATATAGATCAGCCCTGGAGTTGGGAAAAATTCAAATCGGTACTGGCGCACCTGTGGATCCCAGTATTAGTGATTGGTACTTCCGGTACGGCGGGCATGATAAGAAGATTGCGCGCCAATTTGCTGGATGAGCTGCGTAAACCTTACGTGGTGACCGCCAGAGCGAAAGGCATGGGAGAGCTAAAGCTATTGACTAAGTACCCACTGCGTATCTCACTGAACTTTTTTATCGCCGATATTGGCAGCTTATTACCCAGTGTCATTTCAGGGGCAGAAGTCGTGGCTGTGGTCCTGTCACTGCCCACCACAGGGCCCATTTTACTAGCGGCCTTACAGAGCCAAGACATGTATTTAGCGGGGTCATTTTTGATGTTTTTAGCCATACTAACAGTCTTTGGGGTGTTGGTTTCTGACATCGCTCTGGCCATGTTAGACCCACGGATTCGCCTGCAGGGAGGGATTAAAAAATGAATAAACATTGGGTCAGTGACAAACCTTTTAACCCCTATGCCACCGATGAACTCACCGCGGCACAGCAAAAGTATTTTCTCGCCTCACAGTGGACTTTAATTTGGTGGAAATTTAAAAAACACAAAGTGGCGATGTTCTGCGCCTTTTTGCTGATAGCCATTTATTTAATTGCCGCTTTCGCTGAGTTTTTTGCCCCCTATTCTCTGCAACATCGCCATACGCAAAAAATCTACTCACCGCCCCAAGAGGTACATTTTTTCGAGGATGGCAAGCTCACCAGACCCTTCGTCTACGGCTGGTCTTATACGTTAAATCTAGAAATTTTGCTGCGCGAATACGAAGAGGATAAGTCGCAAAAATATCCCCTAAAGTTTTTCTGCCAAGGCGATGACTATCAGCTCTGGGGCGCTCTTAATGCCTCGAGCCATCTAGTTTGTGTCGATAGTCCGGGCAGCTTATTCTTACTCGGCACAGACCGGCTCGGGCACGACATGCTCTCGCGCATAATCTACGGTGCCAGAATATCACTGACCATAGGTTTGATCGGTATTATTCTCAGTTTCACCTTGGGGCTGACCTTGGGAGGGCTGGCTGGATTCTACGGCGGCTGGATCGATAGCAGTGTCCAGCGACTCACCGAAATCATTCGCTCGTTTCCCGAGTTACCCCTGTGGATGGCACTCTCTGCACTGCTGCCGCTGAGTTGGAGTCCGATGTGGATATTCTTTGGTATTACCCTTATATTGGCGATGATGGACTGGACCGGGCTAGCCCGTGCGGTGCGCGCCAAGATCCTCACTCTACGTGAGGAAGACTATACCTCTGCGGCATTGTTAATGGGAGCTACACCTGCCAGAGTGATCAAAAAACACATGTTACCAAGCTTTTTTAGTCATCTTATTGCCTCGGCGTCCCTGTCTATCCCGGCGATGATCTTAGGTGAAACCGCACTGTCCTTTTTAGGTTTAGGACTGCGTCCTCCCATCACCAGTTGGGGGGTATTACTCAACGAGGCACAGAACATCAACAACGTAGCAGTCTACCCTTGGTTGATGATGCCAGTCGTGCCCGTGATCATCGTAATATTAGCCTTTAACTTTTTAGGTGACGGACTGCGCGATGCCGCCGATCCTTATACCCATTAATCGCAATAACGACCTATAGTGAGCGAAATGTAAAGCCTGTTGTTGATACAGGTATCGAAAGTCCTTGATACCCGTATCAACATCTGCTCAATAAAGACCGACTGACGTGCAAGTCATCAATCTAAAACAGTAAAATCCTCGCTGCCCTCTAACCCACCATCTCTATATTAATTTAGCCTAGCCACTTTCCTCGGCTGAAATAACCTCGGTATTTTAAGCCGGATTACTGCTTAATATAATTTTATCGATACAACAAACTCTATCCTGAGTTAATGAAAACTCTATGCACTCAAATACATTTCTTGCAGTGAGCGTCATAAATTCAGACACCTTCCTCTGCTCATCCCACTGTGATGCAAGCAGGGGTGAGGTGTTTTCGAAATTAGGTGGATAGATTGAGATAACCCGGATGCCACTGCCCTTTAGTCGGTTTCTAAGTCGGTCTGCAAAGGTAGATTGAGCCGCTTTTGCCGCGCTAAATGCATCATTGCACGTTGCATGATTGTTATTTTCCAGACTGGCGGTACTGTTGATAAAGACGATATCAGCAGCTGTGGATTTTTTCAGAAGCGGTAAAAAATGTTTCGTGAGCAAAATACTACCGGTCGCCGTGGAGTTAATTGCCTCCACTATTTGATCATCATTCACCTCACTGATATCACCCTCTAACCAATAGGCTGCATTATGGATTAGAATATCGATCTCAGGGGTGATGTTATTGACATCTTGAGCAAATTTAACAATATCTGTGGGCTTGGAGACATCTACCTGAAAGGTTGAAACTCTGGCATTGGGCACCACTTCTCTAACTAACGTCGCGGTGGCGTTTGCCTTCTCTAAAGTTCGAGCAGACAAAAACAGCTCAGCACCCATTTTGGCAAATAATATTGCCAATGTCTGACCAAAATCGGGGCTCGCTCCGCTAATAATGACCTTCTTATTCTCAAAATTCATTGCTTATATCCTTGAGTTATTTCGACGCTATTAACTGATCGCTAATCAGCCATCGCATCATAAAACCTCAAGTTAGGCTCAGGTAAAGCTTTTTTTCAATGATTATAAAAATAGTTACCGAGCCTACCGATAGCGTCTTGCGATGACTTTTGTTAGCCCCTCTGTTTGATCTCAGGACCAAAGACCTAAGACCAAAGACCTAAGATTTTCCTAAGTCCACCATCGGCAAATCTAACCCCTGCTCTCGTCCACAGTCAATCGCACTCTGGTATCCTGCATCTGCATGGCGCATCACCCCAGTGCCTGGGTCATTCCTCAACACCCGGCCCAAGCGCTTGGCCGCCGCATCGGTGCCATCGGCCACTATCACCACTCCCGCATGCTGACTAAAGCCCATGCCAACCCCACCGCCATGATGTATTGACACCCAAGTGGCGCCACCGGCGGTATTGAGTAGAGCATTCAGCAGCGGCCAATCGGAGACCGCATCTGAGCCATCTAACATCGCCTCAGTTTCGCGATTCGGACTCGCCACCGAGCCCGAGTCTAAATGGTCCCGACCAATCACAATCGGCGCGCTGAGCTCACCACTTTTAACCATTTGGTTAAAGGCAAGTGCCAGGCGGGCCCGATCTTTAAGCCCCACCCAGCAAATGCGTGCCGGTAACCCCTGAAAGGCGATACGCTCGCGGGCCATGTCTAACCAATTGTGTAGATGTAGATCATCGGGGATTAGCTCTTTTACTTTTTGATCCGTTTTGTAGATATCTTCAGCATCACCTGAAAGTGCCACCCATCGAAAGGGGCCAATACCTTCGCAGAATAGTGGTCGAATATAAGCGGGCACGAAGCCGGGGAAATCAAAGGCATTTTCCACGCCTTTTTCCAGCGCCATCTGTCGAATATTATTGCCATAATCAGTAGTGGCAGCGCCGCGAGACTGTAGGGTTAACATCGCCCTAACTTGCAGCGCCATCGACTCCTTCGCGGTCTCTATCACCAGTGCCTCATCGGTTTTTCTCATTCGTGCTGCATATTCCATGCTCCAGCCCTGAGGTAAATAACCATTTAATGGATCATGAGCGCTGGTTTGGTCGGTCACGATATCGGGGGTAATATTTTCATGAACTAACTGTGGGAAAATATCACTGCAATTACCCAACAAACCAATCGTAATCACCTCACCCAATTGCTGCGCAGTCTCTAACATCTGCAGCGCTTCCGCCAAGCTATAAGCTTTTTTATCGAGGTATCTAGTGCGTAATCTAAAGTCGATGCGGGTCTCATCACACTCGACAGTGATACAGCTAAACCCCGCCATTGACGCCGCGAGAGGCTGAGCACCTCCCATACCGCCCAAGCCGCCAGTGAGTACCCACTTACCTTTAGCTTCCCCGCCGAAATGTTTTTTTGCCATGGCGACAAAAGTCTCATAAGTGCCCTGCACTATGCCCTGCGAGCCGATATAAATCCACGAGCCAGCCGTCATCTGCCCGTACATCATCAGACCCATTTTATCCAAGTCGTTAAAATGCTCCCAGCTGCTCCAATGAGGGACTAAATTCGAATTGGCGATGAGCACCCTTGGTGCATCCACATGGGTTTGAAACACCCCAACCGGTTTTCCCGATTGCACTAAGAGTGTCTCGTCATCTTCAAGGCGCTGCAGCACTTCGATAATTTTGTCGTAACAAGCCCAATCTCGTGCCGCACGCCCGATGCCACCGTACACCACTAAATCTTCGGGGCGCTCAGCCACATCCGGATGTAAATTGTTCATCAACATGCGCATTGGCGCTTCACTCAACCAACTTTTACAGGTTATTTTTGAGCCAGTAGGCGCTTTAATGTGACGGCTGGTATCTCTTCGTGGGTCGCTCATATCATTTCCTTTTTAGCTATTTGGCTCTTTACAATTTGATTCTTTAACTATTTGATAGAACAGCCGTGCGGCAACAGTGGCAGTTCTATTATCTATATCAAACTCGGGATTGAACTCAGCCAACTCTGCCAGTACTAGTTTACCGGTGGCCTTAATTTGTCTGATCAATGGCTCAATAACCTCGAGCCCCACCCCATGACTAGCAGGTGCACTCACCCCGGGTGCTACCCAGGCGGGTAACACATCTAAATCAATGGTCAGATACAGCACATCACAGCGCTGCATAAATTCGGCGAGTTGGACACTGATTTGACCCAGTTGAGCGATTTGCATCTCAGTGTCTTGACGATAACTGACCTTAAGCGCGTCGGCCCGCTTAAACAGCGCTGGCGTATTGGCTATTTCACTGACGCCCAAACAACAGTAATTAAACGGCATACCCTCAGCTTCACAAATTTTCGCGATCTGATAAAATGGAGTGCCCGAACTACCGCCATTAGTGGCTTTACGCAGATCAAAATGGGCATCGAAATTGATAATACCGATACTAGGTATTGCCTTTTTCGAGCTTGATAACTCGCCGTGCTGCGCCGTTAAAAACTGCATCAAGCCCAACCAACTACCCAAGGCGACTTCGTGACCGCCACCCAAGACAAAGGGGAAACTACCCTGTTCGAGGTTTTGTTGCACCGCACTGGCAAGTTGTTGTTGCGCTCTCTCTAGTTCGTTATTGGTGCAATCGATATCGCCCCAATCAAATACCGGCCGAGTCGGGCTCCAAGGTAAATTTGCCAATTTTTTTCTAAGCGCAGTAGGTGCTTTACTGGCACCTAACCTACCTTTATTGCGTGCCACCCCTTCATCGGAGCAGAAACCTATAATCACTAGACCTTGGCTACTCTCGGTATAGGGCTTTATTATTTGATGCAATCTGCTTGCATCTGCCGCTAATTCTTCGGCATCAATGCGTCCACGCCAGCACTGCTTGAACTTATCCGACATCGCTGATTCTCCCATCAAACACTTTTTGTAGCAGCTCGTGCATGCCAAACTGATAGCTCAACTGTGCCGGTGACTCTATGTTCCAGAGCAGCATATCGGCTTTCATGCCCACTTTTAGCTGGCCGATACTAGCACTGAGCCCCAGCGCCTTTGCCGCGTGGCAAGTCACTCCCGCCAAGCTTTCGTGCGGGGTTAGTCTAAACAAGGTGCAGGCCATGTGCATCGCCAAGCGAATCGAAGCCAACGGCGCGGACCCTGGGTTTAGATCGGTAGCCACAGCGATGGGCACCTGATAACGGCGCAATAATTCTATCGGTGGTAATTTAGTCTCACGCAGAAAATAAAAGGCGCTGGGTAACAAAGTAGCAACCGTATTAGAGGAGCTAATCGCTTGCACCCCCGCCTCATCTAACCACTCGAGATGATCAACGGATAAGGCGTGGTAGCGCGCTGCTAATTGTGAACCCTGCTGATTAGATAACTGTTCCATATGGCCTTTGATCGCTAGACCATGTTTTTGTGCCGCCTCAAATACCCGCTCGCACTGCGCTGGGCTAAAGGCTATTTGCTCACAAAAAACGTCCACCGCATCCACCAGCGATTCATCGACCGCTAGAGGGATTAATTGCTCACAGACAAGGTCTATATACTGATCGGGATTGTTTTTATATTCAGGGGGTACACTGTGTGCGGCAAGTAAGGTAGTTGTTACCCGCACCGGATTATTAGCGTCTAAAATTTTAGCGGCGCGCAACATCTTCAGTTCGTCATCGATGTTGAGACCGTAACCGGATTTAATTTCGACACAGGTCACCCCTTCAGCCATAAGCGCACTTAGTCTTGGCTGGGATTGTGTCACTAACTCCTCTAAAGTTGCCCGCCGAGTCGCCTTGACTGTCGAGAGAATCCCCCCGCCCAACTTGGCAATCTGGGTATAGCTTACACCTTGCAGGCGCTGCTCAAATTCATCCGCTCGATGACCGGCATAAACTAAATGGGTATGGGCATCGATAAAGCCCGGCGTTAACCAGCGATCTTTAGCATCGATAATAGTGACCTCACCCAGCGGCGCTACAAAGTCCTGCATAGGCGCAATAGCAATAATACGATCATCGCAAATACCGATCGCCTGATTGCGCAACGCTCCATAACCCCCATCAATGGTTTGATCCATCGTGGCTAAATTGACATTGATCCAAATCACCGTCGCTGTCTTAAACACGTAATTACCTAATCATAATTTTAAATGTATATACATTTATACGCTTATGTATAGTTAAATGCAAGATAGGGGAGGAAGATAGGAAGTCTTTGGTCTTTGGTCTTTGGTCTGGGGATCTGGCCCCGTGACGTTAAACCCTGATAAAGCATTATAAAATCACGAGAACAAGGTTACATAAAAATCAGACAAAGGGTGACAACTACCTTGACAAACACCGCACCAAAGACGCTGAATAACCACAGGATAATTTAGAGAACAATATTATGAGAGACCAAGCTTATGACTTATGACTTATGACTTATGACTTATGACTTATGACTTATGACTTATGACTTATGACTAATGACTAATGACTAATGACTAATGACTAATGACTAATGACTAATGACCAATGACCAATG